>JABFXP010000055.1 GCA_013361685.1 Catenulispora sp. | reverse complement strand
GTCCCGGTCCTTCGGCGGCAGATGGGTCACGTCACGGTCGCCGATGAAGATGCCACCGCTGGAGACCTCCTCCAGACCGGCCAGCATGCGCAGCGAGGTGGACTTGCCACAACCGGACGGGCCGACCAGGACCAGGAACTCGCCGTCGGCGATCTCCAGGTTCAGCTTGTCGACGGCGGGGCGCTCGGCGCCCGGGTAGACGCAGGACGCGTCCTGATAGACGACACCAGCCATGGTGCACTCCCTTTCAACCGGCAGGAACGTGCCGGACGATCCGAGTTGGAAAGGTGGCCGCGCGCGGGACGCGCTCGACCGTAGGTGTGACGGTACCCCGCCCCGGGCGGGGTTGTCACCAGTCGAGCAACCAGTGCCAACCCCGCTACCGTTAGGCGCAGATCACGGCCACTGCTGGACCAGGAACGAGCTGTATCCATAGGTGGGGATGGAACCGCCCTGCTTGATCCAGGCCTGCAAGTGGACCAGACCGGTCGCCTGGGTGTTCGGGGCCTTGGTCACCGTGAAATGCGCCACACCGTCGGAGTCGGTCAGCGCCACGGGCGCGGCGCCCGCCGGGCCGCCGTTGATGCTCAGGTTGGCCGCGGAGATGCCGGAGGCGTTGAAGAAGGTCTGGTTCAACACCACCTGGATGCCCTTGGCCCTGGCGATCCGGCCGTGGCGGTCGCGCAGCTGGACGTCCACGTGCGCGGTGTCCCCGGCGGCGTACTGCCGGCCGAGGTCGTCCAGGAAGCTGGTGGAGTACCGGGCGATGGCGAAGTTCGCCGCGTAGCTCACCGAGGCCGGGGCGTCGGTCACCGCGGCCAGCGTGAAGTTGCCGCCGCTGCCGGGGCTGGAGCCCATGCCCGGGGTGGAGATGACGACCTCGGCCTTGCTGTGCGCCGGCACCTTCGCCGGCCCGGACACCTCGTTCCAGAACGAGGTGGAGTAGCCGTTGGTGATCATGAAGTGCGGGTCGATCGCCTGGTCGCTCTTGTTCGTCACCAGGACCGTGATCTGGTCTATCTGGTTCAGCGCGCCGTTGGTCTTCACCCCGGTGATCTTCAGGTCCAGCGGCTGCGGGGTGGCCACGCCCACGGTCCACAGCCCGAGCGCCGGCACCAGGGCCAGCCCGGCGAACATCATCCGGCGGCGCGCGGCCAGCAGCGGCCACGGCCGCGGGCTGTCCCCGTGCCCGGACTCGACGGTCAGCAGGGCCACCGCCCACACCAGCGCCGGGATCGCGAAGTACTCGATGAGCGGGCGGCCCTGGAACACCAGCGCCGCGGCCGGCGCCACCACCCAGGCCGGGCGCAGCCGGTCGAAGTAGAGGATGAAGATGATGAAGAACCCGGCGTAGACCGCGGCGCCGCCCAGCGAGTACATGCTCAGGTTGCCGGTGCCGAAGTGCAGGCTGATCGGGATGTCGACCAGGCCCTCGCCCTCGGCGATCGCCTTCTGCCGCAGCGGCTCGGTGACGCCGGAGAACCACTTGCCGGGGTTCCAGATGATGAACGGGCTGTTGAGCACCAGCATGGTGGCCACCGCGATGCCCGAGAACAGGGCCGTGACCTTCAGCGCGGCCTTGGCCCCGACCTCCGGCCAGCGCATCATGAAGATCGCGGCCACGAAGAACGGCGAGAGCATCCAGGACAGCTGCTGCACCGACAGCGCCACGCCGAGGCACGCCGCGCTGATCATCGCGCGCCGGTCCAGCCGGCCGCCGCGGCCGATGCGGTCCCAGCCGGCCACCGCGATCAACAGGAACGGCAGCATGATGATGCCGACGATGCCGCCGCGGGCGTGGTCCATCAGGATCGGGTAGCCGACGCAGACGATGGTCGCCACGCCGCGGTAGTCGCGGGGCAGCAGCTTGTAGGCCACGAACAGGGTGACCACCAGCGCGCCGGAGCAGACGAAGGCGACGGTGTGGTAGTCGTGCAGCACGCCGTTGGCGGCCCAGGTCAGCAGCACCGGCACCGAGGGGTAGTCCAGGCCGTGGGTGTACGTGCCGTCCAGCAGCTTGGTGTAGAACTGGCTCGACATCGCGTAGCGGTGGAAGGCGTCGGTCAGGTCCGCGCCGTACGGGTTCTGGCCCTTGCCCAGCAGGTGCGCCGAGTGCTGGACGAAGATCTCCTCGTCGGTGCCGTAGGAGATGCCCGCGAAGATGATGCCCACCGCGTAGCAGATGATCCCGAAGGCCGCGGCGACCACCAGCACGTGGTTGGCCCGGTTCAGGGTCCTGACGTCCTTGGCGGCCATCGCGGTCACCGCGACGAACAGCGCGGCGATCGCGCCGAGCGCCACGTAGACGCCGGTCACCGGGACCGCCGACTGGAACGGGAAGATCTGGAAGACGGCCCAGAACACACCGGCCGCCGCGACCAGGGTGACGGCCCGGTACACCAGCGTGGGGCCGGTGAGCGTCGCCTGGTCCCCGACGGTGTCGGGGGTGTCGGGTGCGTCGGCGTCGTCCTGGTCGAGCCGTTTCACGGCTATATCGCGCATGGCGTCCTCTCGGACAGTCGGATCGGTGGGGGCTGGGCAGCAGCGGTCTTGTCAGGGCTTGGTGGAGAACCGGGTCCGGTCCAAGACACCGATCGTCGTGGGAGACGACGGCTGGGTGTCCTTCGGTTCCCGGGCGTAGACCTCGACCCCGGTCTGCCGGTCCGCCGCCGTGCACACGTAGTCGTCGGTCACGAACAGGGCCTGGCCCGGGTCGAGCAGGCAGATCCGGTGCCCGGTCCGGGTCGCCTGCAGCACCACGCCGGGCACGTTCGGCCCGATGTCCGGGCCGACGTCCAGCAGGACGGTCCGGCCGCCGCTGAACGCCTCGAGCTCGGCCACGACCCGGGGGGTCTGGGGGAAGCCGCGGTAGGGGTTCGAGGCCTGCGGCACCGCCAGCGCCGCGACCACCGCCGCGGCCGAGGCGGCCACCAGCACGGCCTGTCCGGTCAGGGCGCGGACCGGCCGGAAGGCGGTCCACAGCCGGGCGGCGACGACCCACAGCAGCAGCGGCTCGACCATGGAGGACCACTGGCCGATGTAGATCTGGTCGATCTCGTCGATCCCGCGGGCCGCGTAGTAGACCATCAGCGCCGAGGCCGCGAGCCCGGCCACGACCGCGCCCACGAGGTAGCGGCGGATCCGCGGGTCGGGGTAGGTGGCGGCGCACAGGACCGCGACGGCGGCGATGACCAGCATCGCGTACACCGGGTGGGCGCCGTGCCACCAGTAGTCGACCATGTACTCCACCGCGCGGCCCACGCTGTGGCCGCCGGCCTGCGAGGAGTTGCCGTACTTCACGTACTTGCCGAACTCGCCCGGCCAGTGCTTCACCAGGTTCGCGACGATCGGCAGCAGGAACACCGCCGCGATCCCGGCCGAGACCAGCGCCGCGCGGCGGTCGAACTGCCACTGCGGGGTACGGGTGCGCAGCCGGCGCAGGATCGGCAGCGCGACCGAGGCCGCGACGATCCCGGACACGATCAGGATGAAGGACACGTGGCCGTGCATGAGCAGCAGCGCCGCGAAGGTCAGCGTGGGCAGATCGCGCAGCCGGCCGGTGCTGACCGAGGCGGCCGACACCATCAGCAGCAGCGTGGGCGCCATGAACAGATAGGGCATCCAGGTGCTCGACAGCGGGTTCACGCCGATCGTCGCGGACCGGTAGCCCAGGTACACCAGCGGGATCACGACCGCGAGCAGCGCGAACACCAGCGAGTCGGTGTTGCGCCAGACGATCCGGGCGACCAGCGCCAGGACGATCGCGTTCAGCGCCAGCAGGGCGATCTGCTGGGCGCCGAAGGGCGAGGCCGCCACCGGGACGAGGTCGTGGAACAGGACCTCGCCGATGGTCTGGACGTAGAGGAAGGCCGGGCCCGGGTGGTGGAAGCCGACCCGCGAATAGTGCCCGGTCAGCAGCTCCAGCGCCTTGCCCTGCCGCACCTGGATCGAGTTCAGCGCCTCGTCGCCGTATTCGTAGACGGTCCGCGTGAACACCCACCGGTTGCGGAGCAGCAGCCCCAGGAAGACGCAGACCGCGACGGAGGCGGTCAGCGTCCGGTCGGTCACCCGAGCCCGCAGCCGCAGCACGGCCGAGGCGAGCGCGGCCGAGGCGGACCCGGCGGCCGGGAACGCCGCGGCGCCGCGCGTGCCGCCCTGCTCCGTCGGCGTCGCCACCTGTGCGTCAGACTCGCCGGCGTTCACCACCACGGCGACAGTTCCTTCCCGATTAGGGCCCCGCGGCACCGAACCAGCGGCGGTGCCGACACCCGACAGCCGGCAGACCACCTCGACGGATGTCCGGCCGCTGCGCAACTCCGGCAGAGTACCAAGCTTCGGCAGCGGCGACGCACCCCCGCGCCGGGCACCGCGGGGCCGTTCGGTCACCGGAGCCTGCCTGGTCGGCACGGCGCCCGCGGACCGGCGGTGAGCGCATCGTCACCCGGCGCACCGGTCAGCGGCCTTACAGAGCCCTTACAGCCGCCGGAGACCTGTGCGCCGCTGAGGCGTTTGCGGGGGTTTCGCCCCGCCGGCGGCGCCGTCCGCTGCTCCCGTGTCGCCGGCCACCAGGGCCGCCCCGGTGAATGATCGAACCGTGAACAGGTGACGAACGGCTCTGCGCCGCCCGCCAGATCCGGTACTTTGACCCGGTGACTCAGCTCGCGCCCCAGTCGGCCGGATTCCAGAACCCGCCGGACGAGGCACCGCAGGTGCCCCAAGACTCCCCCGCGGCGACCGACGCCGGTCCCGCCGCCTTTCCCGCCGACCTGCGCAAGCGTCCGTCGCTGCCGGTGGCCCTGGTGCTGGCGGCGCGGCCGCGGCAGTGGGTGAAGAACGTGCTGGTG
>JABFXP010000209.1 GCA_013361685.1 Catenulispora sp. | reverse complement strand
CCAGTGCCGTCCGGGGTGCGGCATCAGGTTCAGCGGCCCGAACTCGTCCAGGCAGAGCACGACCGTCGGCTCGCCCGGCTCGGGTATGACCTCGCCGTCGGCGATTGCGTACAGGTGCTCGACCCGGGCCTTCTTCACCTGGTAGTCCGGGTCCTTGGAGGTCTTCCAGGTCTTTATGCGTTGAAAGGAGACGCCTTCGTCACGGAGCAGGACCCGAAGGCCCTCGTGGGAGATGTCGTCGACCACCCCCTCGGCGACCAGGAAGTCCGCGAGCTTCGACAGACTCCAGGTGGAGAACGGCAGTCCGTGCTCGACCGGCTTGGACTTCGCGATCTTCTTGATCTCGCGGCGTTCGGGCAGGTTGAACGTGCGCGGCCGGCCGCCGGCGTACTTCGGATACAGCGAGGTGAACCCGTCGGCGTTGAAATTGTGGATGACGTCCCGCACCCGGTCCTCGCTGGTGAACGTCACCTCCGCGATCTTCGCCACCGGCATCTTCTGCGCCGACAGCAGCACCATCTGCGCCCGCCGCCAGGCCACCACCGACCCCGTCCCACGCCGCACTATCCGCAGCAGACGACCGCCCTCGTCGTCATCGATCTCCCGAACCTGGACCCGCTCCGCCATCGCCCAAGTCTGATACATCCGCCCCGCCAGTGGGATCCACCACACCGACAGGGCGAACGTTGCCTGCTACGGCACTAGTTCGTGCAGTAAGGGCTCTCATTCGACGCGGTGATGTTCACCAGCGAGAACTTGTCCTTGTCCGGCAGGATGCTGACTTTCAGGCACGCGTGCTGATCGGCTGCCTCGTGGGCCTTCTTCTCGACGAAGGGCATGCTGACGCCCTCGCCGAGCAGGCACAGGATGCCGCCGCACAGCATGCCCAGCGCGATGTGCACGGCGATGGTGCTGGCCAGCGGATGGTTGTTCAGGGTGTCGGCCAGCGACTTGGTGTCGCCGCGGGACATGTAGCGGACGCACGGGGGCGTGCCGCACAGTTTCTCAGAGCTCTTGGGCGCCGAGGTCGGAGCCGCGGGTGCCGCGGCTTGGGCGCCGCCCGCGCTGCCGCCGCCGGGATCGGACGAGGCGTCGGCGCCTCCGGTCGATCTGCAGCTCGTCGCGAGCAGTACCAGCATCGCGACGATCAATGCCAGGCCGCGCCAGGTCCGCGGCTTCGTGTGGTCGGCCATGGTTCACCCCCACCGGTTCTTACTCCCCTTGGTTCCACCGTAGCGTCCAGCGACGCTCTATTCCCGCTTGATTCAGGGTCTTGACGTCGATGGGGGGAGGGGCCGGAGGTCACTCTGTTCGACAGGCGACAGGCGACAGGCGACAGGCGACAGGCGTCTACCGGAAGTACTCCCGGATCAGCTGCTCGACCGTCAGCGAGGCCCCCAGCGAAGCCGCCCCGGCCAGCACCGCCCCGCTGCCCAGCGCCGACGTCTCCAGCCGCGGCGGATACGGCAGCCGCGCCGCCAGCCGCTCGGCGACCGGGCCGAGCAGCAAGTCGCCGTTCAGGCCGATGCCGCCGCCGAGGACGACGAGTTCCACGTCCACCACGGCGGCGGCCACGGCCACGTAGTTGGCGATGCGGCGGGCCTCCTCGCGTACGACCCCCAGGGCCGCCGCGTCGCCGGCGCGCGCGAGTTCGAACAGCCGCTCCGGGGTCAGGTCGGCCTCGGCGGGCAGCTCGGCGGCGGCGTACTGCATGATCGCCTCGGCGCACGGGTCGGTGCGGGTCGGGACCGACGCCTCGAGCGTGCCGTCGCCGCGGTCGCTGTATTCGGGTTCGAAGGCGTCGTCGAGCTCGCCGGCCGCGCCCTTGAACCCGCGGTGCAGATTGCCGCCGAGCACCAGCCCGGCCCCGACGCCGGTGCCGATCGACAGGAACAGGAAGCTGTCGGCGCTGCCGCCGCTGCCGCGGGCGTACTCGCCGTGCGCCGCCAGGTGGATGTCGTTCTCGACGGTCACCGGCATGCCCAGCGCCGCGCCGAACCGCTCCTGCGCGGCGAAGCCCTCCATGCCGGCCACGTTCGCGGCCTGCCAGACCCGCCCGTCCCGGCGGTCCACCACGCCGGGCACCCCGACCACGGCGTGCCGCACCGAGCCCGGCGCCACCCCGGCCGCCGCCGCCAGCTCCCGGGCCAGCTCCACCGCCGCCGCGACCATGCCCGGGGCGTCCAGGCCGTCCACGTCGGCGTCCAGCCGGACCACCTCGGCGCCGTCCAGACCGGCCAGGGCGCCGCGCAGGTGGCGGGCCCCGACGTCGAAGGCCACGGCATAGGCCGCCTCCGGACGGGGCTTGAAGAACACCGCGCCGTAGGTGAAGCCGCGGGAGGCGTCGGCGGTCTCGGCGACCAGGCCGATCTGCAGCAGGTCCTCCAGCACCGCGGACACCGTCGGCTTGGAGATGCCGGTCGCGCGGGAGATCTCCGCCCGCGAGATCGGCGCGCTGGCCCCGATCACGCCCCACACCGTCCGCAGGTTCAGCTCGCGGACCGTGGCCGAGGTGGCCCCGGCGTAGGGTTTGGCCGTGGGAGAGTTCATCGCCCCAGGGTAGGGGACGGGTCGGGGGCGGTCGATCACGTGTTCCGGCCCTGTCCGGCCCGGACCGCGGCCCGGATGTCCGGCGGCGTGCCGGGGGCGAGTTCGAGGTCGTCGATCCAGGCCGCGTCGGGGGAGTGCACGGCCCGGAACGGGCGGCCCACCAGCGCCGGATCGCGCGCCTGGAGGTACCGCAGCTCGAAGAACGCGCCGCCGGGCTCGCGGACCACCCCGTCCACCACGATCTTCCCGCCGGTCGTGGACATCACCGGGCCGCGCACGGTGCGCGCCAGCCCCGGCAGCGTGCTGTAGGCGTCCCGGAAGATCTCGGCGGCGCGCGCCAGCGGCACCTTGAAGTAGTCCCGCGGCCCGGTGTCGCGGGCCACGAACATGTAGTACGGCACGGCGCCGGCCCGCAGCTCGCTGCGCCACAGCCGGGACCAGGCCGCGGCGTCGTCGTTGACCCGGCCGATCATCGGGGCCTGACAGTAGACCACCGCGCCGGTGTCGCGGACCCGGGACAGCGCGGTGCGCGCGATCGCCGGCTCCAGCTCCACCGGGTGGCTCAGGTGCGCCATCACCGCCAGCGTCTTGCCGGCGGCGACCACGTCCTCGAACAACCGCAGCGTGGCGTCGGCGTCGTGATCGGTGACGTAGCGGTGCGGCCAGCTGGCCGCGGACTTGGTGCCGATGCGCAGCGTCTGCACGGATTCCACGGCGAGGAACGGCTCCAGGTGCCGCCGGAGCCGATCGGCCGACATCACCATGGGGTCGCCGCCGGTGACCAGCACGTCGGTGATCTCCGGATGCCGGCGCAGATAGCCCACGGCCCGCTCCGGCCCGGCGGCGGAGAAGCGCAGCTCCGGCTCGCCGACGAACTGCGCCCAGCGGAAGCAGTAGGTGCAGTACGCGTGGCAGGTCTGCCCGGCGGAGGGGAAGTACAGCAGCGTCTGCTCGTACTTGTGCTGCACGCCGGGAACCGGGCCCTGCTCGTCGTGCGGGACGTTCAGGTCCAGCTGGTGTTCCGGCTGCGGGTTCATCCCGGCCCGGATCCGCGCGACGGTCCGCGCCAGCCGCCCGGCGTCGCCGCCGTCGCGCGCGGCGGCCAGCAGCCGTTCGTCCTCGGCCGAGAGCATCCCGGGCTGCGGGAAGAACAGGTGGAAGATCGGGTCGGCGTCCGGGGCCGACCAGTCGATCAGTTCGCCCAGGACGTATTCGTTCACCCGGAACGGCAGGACGAGCGAGAACAGCCGGACGCTCTCGCGCAGGTCGGAGCCGATCCCGAACTTCGTGGCGATCTCGTCGAGCCGGTTCGGCCCCAGGGCCTGGAACCGGCTCCCGACGGCCCGGCCGACGGTGGAGTGTTGCACGGATCGACGCTATCCGACCCGGGCCGGGAACGGGGTCCGTTGTCCGCGCACCGGTGCAGTGTCGTGACCGGGCCGTGCGAAACTCACGTGCGCAGCAGCAGATACGGCGTCTGGGGGATCTCGCCGTAGACCTTGCGGAACGCCCCGTCCAGGCGCCGGCCGTGCACCGCGTGGTCGGCCGCCTCCAGCCGGCACACCAGGCCGTCGTTGCTCGCCGTCACCTCGCCGACGGCGCGGCGCAGGAACCGCTGGACCCGGCGGGAGGCGACGTACCGGCCGTCTTCCAGATCCACGAAGCGCACCAGGTAGGTGCGCTCGATGCGGTCGTCGGCGACTGTGACCGGGGTCAGGGCCTGGTGCGGGGCGGCGGCGTGCCACACCGCCTGGAAGCGGTCGTTGACGAAGGCGCCCAGCGGGGTGTCGATCGTGACCTCCAGCTGGGTGGAGCGGCCGGACAGCTTGCCGACCGGATAGAACGACACCAGCGCGCGGTCGTCCCAGCGGTACATCGTCACATCAGGGCCCGAGGAGTACAGCCGCACCTGGAAGTCGGCGGCGTTCCCGCGGCCGCGCGGCCCGCCGTCCTGGTCGAAGGAGCGGTGGATCCGGGCCACGGTCTCCAGGTTCCGTTCCAGCATCGGGCGCAGCTCGTCGGTGTGGCCGAGTTCCAGCTCGCGCTGCTCGGCGGCCAGCGTCGTGGGGTTGATCAGCAGTATCCGCACCGACACCCCGCGGGCCAGTGCCTCGCGCACCACCGCCTCGAAGTGCTGCGCGTACGGCTCGGCCAGCAGGTTGGAGTACGTGTCCAGGATCCGCACCACGCCGGTGGCGCGCGCGGCGTTGTCCAGGAACTGCGAATAGTCCAGCTCGGGGTGCTCGCGCACGCCGCCCTGCCCGGCCCGCTCGATGATCGGGGTGATCACGTAGATGATGAACACCGCGCCGATCAGGTCCGCGGCGGTGTTCAGCGCGAAGTTCGGCCAGTACGGCTGCACGCTGCGGCCGATCCAGCCGAGCAGCACGACCGCGGCCAGTCCGACGCCCAGGCCGGTGACCCACAGCGGGTCCGGGGCGCGCCGCCCGCGCAGCCGCAGCGGGGGGAGCGGCAGCGTGCGCCGGAACAGGGAGGCGCGGCGCAGTGCCCGCAGGTCTTCGTCGTCGCGTCTGCGATCCCCGTGTGCCACGGATCGGAAGGCTACTGGGGATGATCGAGTTCTACCAGGGTTCGCAGAACGCTCACCCGCGTGGCGCTGCTCACCTCGGCAATGCCGGTGTCGCTCACCCTTGTCCCACTCCCCGTACCGCCCCGCGTCACCCCCGCACCGTCCATACCGCCGGCCAGTCCTTGCCGCGCAGCAGCGCGTCGGTCCCGCCGTCGCAGTACACGACGGAGCCGACCATGAACGAGGCCTGGTCCGACAGCAGGAAGGCGATCAGGGCCGCGATCTCCTCCGGGCGGCCGGGGCGGCCGGCAGGGATGGTGCGTTCGAAGTCGGCCATGCCCTCGGCGGTGAGCTCGTCGGTGCGGCCGGCCTGCGTCATCGGAGTGTCGATCATGCCGGGGGCGACGGCGTTCAGGCGGATGCCGTCGGCGATGTAGTCGGCGGCGCGGGTGCGGGCGTACCAGGCCAGGGCGGCCTTGGTGGCCGGGTAGGCCTGCAGGGCGCCGAAGTCGCCGAAGGACTCGGCGAGGGCGCGGGCGTGGGGCTCGTCGGCGGCCAGGCAGGTTTCGGCCAGTTCGACCGGCCAGTTCGGCTGGCAGGTGGCGGAGTTCGAGGAGGGCAGCACCACCGCCGAGGATCCAGCCGCCTTCAAGGCCGGGCGCAGGCCCTCCAGCAGGGCGATCGCGCCGAAGTAGTTCACCGAGACGAGCAGGGCGCCGGGGCGGCCGGTGGCGGGGGCCAGGCCGGCGAACGGGAGCAGGGCGTCCAGGCGTCCGTCGCAGAACTCGGTGACGGCGGCGACGGCGGCGGCGCGGCCGTCGGCGGTGCCGAGGTCGGCCTCGACGTCGGTGCCCTTCAGGTCCACGCCGACGACGCGGTGGCCGTCGGCGGACAGGCGGGCGGCGAGGGACTCGCCGATGCCGGAGGCGGCGCCGGTGATGGCGATCGTGCCCATGGTCACTCCCTGCGGTGGGGTTCGGTTCGGTCCAGTTCCGTCCAGCCCGGGTGCGGGCGGCGGCAGCGTATGCCGAACCGGAACACAATGTAAGAGCCGTCGATGACGCTGGCATGTTGGAGTGGGCCGTTCTAAGGTCCGCGCCGTGACGACGCCTCCTCCGTCCCCCGAGTCCCCAGCGGCTTCCGGCATACCGGCGCCCGGCTCCCCGGTGCCCGACGTCCTCGCCCCGGCCACCCTGGGCCCGGTCCGCCTGCGCAACCGCGTGATCAAGTCCGCGACCTTCGAAGGCGCCACCCCCGACGGCCTGGTCACCGACGCCCTCATCGACTACCACCGCCGCCCGGCGGCCGGCGGCGTCGGCATGACCACCGTCGCCTACCTCGCCGTCTCCCCGGAGGGCCGCACCGAGCGCCGCCAGATCCACTGGCGCCCCGAGGCGGTGCCGGGCCTGCGCCGCCTCACCGACGCCGTGCACGCCGCGGGCGCGGCCGTCGCCGCCCAGATCGGCCACGCCGGCCCGGTCGCCGACGCCCGCTCCAACCGCGCCCCGGCGCTGTCCTGCGCGCCGATGCTGAACCCGGTCAGCATGCGGCGCACCCGCGCGGCGACCGCCGCCGACATCGACCGGATCACCGCCGACCACGCCCGCGCCGCGCGCCTGGCCGTGGAGTCGGGCTTCGACTCCGTCGAGATCCACCTCGGCCACAACTACTTCGCCAGCGCGTTCCTGTCCCCGCGCCTGAACAGACGCACCGACGCCTACGGCGGCACCCTCGCCAACCGCGCCAAGGTCGCCCTCGGCCTGGCCCGCGCGGTCCGCGCCGAGGTCGGCACCCGCATCGCGGTGACCGCCAAGCTGAACATGGAGGACGGCTACCCCGGCGGCCTGCGCATCGACGACAGCCTGCAAGTCGCGCACTGGCTCCAGGAGGACGGCACCCTCGACGCCCTGGAGCTGACCGCCGGCAGCTCCCTGATGAACCCCATGTACCTGTTCACCGGCGACGTCCCGCTGCGCGAGTTCGCCGCCAGCTTCCCGCTGCCGCAACGCCTCGGGATCCGCTGGTTCGGCAAGAAGTTCCTGCGCTTCTACCCGTATCAGGACACGTATCTGATGGAGCGGGCCCTGCGCTTCCGCGCCGAACTGGACCTGCCGCTGATCCTGCTCGGCGGCGTCACCACCCGGGAGACGATGGACCGGGCGATGGCCGCCGGGTTCCAGTACGTCGCGATGGGCCGCGCCCTGTTGCGGGAGCCGGACCTGGTGAACCGCATCGCCGCCGACCCCGCCACGCCGTCGCTGTGCATCCACTGCAACCGCTGCATGCCGACCATCTACACCGGGACCCGCTGCACCGAGCTGGAGTGACGCGAGCCGAGCCGTGGTCCGCCCGGTCGCCCGAACGGCGCAGGGCAGCGCGACGCCGGACCGGGCGGCCTTGCGACGATGGCCGCAGGTGCTCCGGCACCAGGCGTCGCCTCCGGGTCGACGGGCTTTCCCGCCGCGACGGCGCCTTCTGATCCCCGCGAGGGGGAGTCATGTTCTCTCGTCGGATCGTCTCCCGCATCGGCGTCGGACTCGGCGCGGCCGCCCTGGCCAGCGCTCCGGTGGTGGCCTACGCGGACTGCACGCACAGCCCCGCCAAGCCGCCGGCCAGTTGCAGCGACCGGGGCTGCAACGGCAAGGACCCGCAGTCCACCGGATGCTCCGTCACCTTCCAGGCCCGCTCCATCCGCACCACGCCGATCATGAGCAACGGCAAGCAGATCGGCACCGTGGAACTGCGCTGGTCGCCGTTCTGCGGCAACAACTGGGCGCGCGTCACCGCGGTCGGCAGCGCCACGGCGACCCTGTCGGCCACCGCGACCCGCCACGACGGCGCGAAGATGACGGCCGGCGGCAAGGGCACCGTGCTGTGGACCCCGATGATCTTCGGCAGGGACCTGTGTGTGGCCGCGACCGGCACGGTCAACGGGGTCTCGGCCACCACGCCGTGCGCATGAGGATGCGCGGGAGCGGTCGAAGGCGCACACTGGGTGCCGGGAAACGTCTCTGAACGCGGGGCGGGCGCACGACCTTGGCGCCCGCCCCGCACCTTTGTGCGACAGGGCTGGTGTGTGGGCTCGTGTGCGGCAAGGCTCGGCTTTCTGCGGGCTCGGATCGCCGCGAGCTCAGACCAGCTCCAGCAGCGCGCTCAGGTCGCTGATCACCTCGACGCCTTCGATCATGGCGACTCCGCTCCCGTCACCGGTCCCGGCCCCGGCCCCGTTCTCCGGCTCCCGGACCATCGCGCGACCCTGATAGCCCAGCGCGATCGCCGCCGCGACCAGCTCCGGGTCGTCGTCCACGAACAGACACTCGGCCGGCTCCAGCCGCAGTGCCTGGCTGGCGTGCCAGTACATCCGCGGATCCGGCTTGGAGCAGCCCAGCACCGCCGAGATCGCGTACGCGTCGAAGAACCCGTGCAGCCCCAGGGCGTCGTGCAGGTCCGGCAGGTTCGGCCAGGCGTCCGACACCACGGCCATCGGCACGCCCCGGGCCCGCAGCGCGTCCAGCGTCGGGATCACCTCCGGGAAGATCTCCAGGACGGTGGTCGCCGGCACCTCCTTGACCAGGTCCGCCAGCAGCTCCGGGGTCGCCGCCACCCCGATCCGGGCCAGCATCGCCCGGTGGTAGTCGTCCAGATCGGGAGTGGACGGCGCGGCGGCCATGAACCGGTCGCCCTCCGCCACCGCGTCGGCCAGCTGCTCGTCGGTGATGAGCGGCACGTGCGTCCGGACCGTCGCTTCGAAGTCGGCGCGCGGATGCCACCGGCCGCCGATCGGCCGCATCAGGACGCCGCCGGAGTCGAGCAGGAGGGCCTTCGGGGTGTTCCGGGTCCGGTTCACAGCCCTGATAGTAGATCGCCGTGCTCAGCGACTTGCTCCAGAGCTTCGGCGGGGGAGAAGCGCAGATCCCCGGGATGTTCGGCGGCGGCCAGCTGTTCCCACGTCACCGGCGTGGACACCGTGGGCCGCGGCCGGGCCCGCAGCGAATACGGCGCGACGGTCGTCTTGGCGTGCGTGTTCTGCGACCAGTCCAGGAACACCTTGCCGGGCCGCTCCCGCTTGGCCATGTTCGACACCACCAGATCAGGGAGCTGAGCCTCCAGACCCAGCGCGATGGTGTGGGCGAGCTCGCGCGCCTGGGCGGCCGGGACCGCCTCCAGCGGCGCGTACAGGTGCAGCCCCTTGCCGCCGGAGGTCTTCGCACGCAGCTCCATGCCGTGCGTGGAGAGCAGTTCCCGGGCCGCGACGGCGACCCGGACGCAGTCCAGGACCGTGGCCGGCTCGCCCGGGTCCAGATCCAGCACCAGCAGGTCGTGGTGCGCGGCGTCGGAGACGCGCCACTGCGGCACGTGGAACTCGATCGCGGCCAGGTTCGCCGCCCACATCAGCGAGGACAGGTCGTCGATCAGCAGGTACTCGATGTGCTTGCCGGAGCTGCTCGCCGCGACCGAGGCGGTGCGGACCCACTCCGGCCGGTGCGCCGGGGCGTGCTTGGCGAAGAACCCCGACGTGTCCACCCCGTCCGGGTAGCGGATCAGCGTCGCCGCACGGCCGGCCAGATGCGGCAGCATCACCGGGGCGACCCGCGCGTAGTAGTCCAGCACCTCGCCCTTGGTGAAGCCGCTCTCCGGATACAGGACCTTGTCCAGGTTCGTCAGCTTCACCTTGCGGCCGTCTATCTCGACGGTCTGGGAGGCCGGACGGCGGTCAGGACTCACGGGCCACCTCCGAGGCGTCGATGTCCGGCCGGATCCCCTTGAACACCGGATGCCGCAGCCGCCCCTTCGGCGTCCACTCGCCGAACGTCACCTCGGCGACCACGACCGGCCGCACCCAGGTGGCCACCCGGGCGTCGGCGGGGTCCACCGCGCCCCCGGCCCCGGCCGCCCCGCGGCTGTCCTCGAACGGGCTCTCCGATACGGTCAGCTCGGCCAGCGACTCCATCAGAACCCTGCGGTCATGCTCGGTGAAGCCGCTGCCGACCTTGCCGACGTAGCGCAGGTCCCCGGCCTCGTCCGGCACCCCGAGAAGCAGCGCGCCGATCCCGCGCGCCGGCCGGCCGGCGGCGGTACCGGCACCCTTCAGCGGCGTGTAACCGCCGATGACAGTGGACTGCGACGCGGTGATCTTCACCTTGCGCCAGTCCGGAGACCGGAGACCGGGGCGGTAAGGGGAGTCCAGGCGCTTGGCGACGACACCCTCCAGCCCGGCGGCGCGCGCCGCGGCGAGCACGTCCGCCACCGGGGTGTCGGGGAACGCCGGCGGCGTCTGCCAGTGCGGGCCGGCCAGCTCCAGCGACTCCAGCAGCTCGCGGCGGTCGGCGTAGGGGAGGTCCAGGGTGGAGCGGCCGTCGAGGTGCAGCAGGTCGAAGATCAGGTACGAGGCCGGATTCGTGCGCGAGAGCCGCAGGGCTTCCGACCCCTTCGCGCCGAAGCGGTACTGCAACGCCGAGAAGCTGACCCGTCCGGCCTCGTCCAACGCGATGATCTCGCCGTCCAGCAGCAGTTGCGCGCTGCTGACGGTCTTGGCGAGGGCTTTCAGCTCCGGGTAGCTGTCGGTGATGTCGTTGCCGTTGCGGGAGCGCAGCCGGGCCCGGCCGCCTTCGACGCGGCACAGGGCCCTGATGCCGTCCCACTTGAACTCGGTGGTCCAGCCGGGGTCGGCGTCGGCGGGGGCCGGGCCCAGGACGGCGAGCATCGGGCGCAGGGTGTCCGGTACGGGGTCGAGGGCGGGGTCTTGGCCTTTTTCGCGGTGGATCATCCAGTCGGAGGCGGGGCGGCTGGTGGCGGCGGTGGGGTCGGCGTGGTCGGTGTGGCCAGCGTGGCCGGCGTGGTCACGGCGGCCGGAGGGGCTGCTGCGTCCGGTGCGGAACAGCGTGTAGCGGCCGGTGAGACGCTCGCCCGCCAGTTCGACCTTGACCTCGTCGTCGGTCCACTTCAGAGCCTGATAGGTGCCGCGGTCGTAGGTGGCGACGGTCCCGGCGCCGTACTCGCCGGCCGGGATCTCCCCGGCGAAGTCGGCGTACTCCATCGGGTGGTCCTCGGTCTGCACTGCGCGGTGGTTGCGCCGCGGGTCGGTGGGGACCCCCTTCGGGAGCGCCCAGGAGACCAGGACGCCGTCGTGCTCCAGGCGGAAGTCCCAGTGCAGGGCGGTCGCGTGGTGCTCCTGGACGACGAAGATCGGCGCGTCGGCCGGCGGCGGTGCCTTCCGGGCTTTCCGGGGCTTGCGGTCTCCCCGCGCTTCCGGCGGCACCGGCTCGGGAGTGCGGGCGGCGTCCCGCTTGGCACGGTACTCCCGCAGCCTGTCGGGCCGTTCCGCTGCTCCAGGAGTCACCGCTCTATGACAACCTCTTTGCGTTTGTGGTGCGAGTTCGGATGATCCGAATTAGCGTCGGGGGCATGCGTGCGATCTGGAGCGGAGTGATCTCCTTCGGAATGGTGACCGTACCGGTGAAGATGTACGGCGCCACCGAGGAGAAGCGCGTCGCCTTCCACCAGGTGCACGCCGCCGACGGGGGCCGGGTGCGGCAGAAGCGGGTGTGTGAACTGGACGGCGAGGAGGTGGCGCTGTCCGACGTGGCCAAGGGCTACCAACTGCCGGACGGCGACGTGGTGGTCCTCACCGGCAAGGACTTCGAAGGCCTGCCGGAGGCGATCGCCAAGACCATCTCGGTCGAGTCCTTCGTCCCGGAGGAGCAGATCGACCCGATCATGTACTCGAGGTCCTACTACCTGGCGCCGGACAAGCTGGGCGTACGCCCCTACGCCCTCCTGCGCGACGCGATGGAGTCCTCCGGCCGCGTGGCGGTGGTGCGCTTCGCGATGCGGGAGCGGGAGAGCCTGGCGGCGCTCCGGGTCCGCGACGGCGTGCTGGTCCTGGAGACCATGCTCTGGTCGGACGAGATCCGCAAACCCGACTTCGACTTCCTGGAGAAGGACGCGAAGGTCGAACCCAAGGCCGCCGAACTGAAGATGGCCGAACTGCTGATCGACTCCCTCAGCGCCGACTTCCACCCGGAGGACTACCACGACAACTACCGCGAGGCGCTGGAGGAGGTCATCGAGGCGAAGGTGGCCGGGCGCGAGGTGGTGACACCGCCGTCGCCGGCCGAGGGCGGGGCGCAGGTGATCGACTTGATGGCGGCGCTGAAGGCGAGCGTGGAGGCGGCGAAGAAGACGCGGGTGGCGGGGGACGGGGCGGGGGAGCGGGACTCGGGCGAGAGCGCTGCGCCCGCGAAGAAGGCGGCGGCGAAGGCCACGACAGCGAAGGCCGCGCCGGCGAAGAAGACGGCAGCCGCGAAGAAGACCGCCGCCTCCGCCACCCCGAAGCGGGCGGCGAAGGGAGCCCGCGCCGCCGCGAAGAGCGCGGATCCGCATGCCAAGCCGGCGCGGAAGAAGGCGGCGACGAAGTCGACGTCTACGCGGCGGAGCGCTTAGGGCGGGGCGGTGGGTGGTGGGCGGTCGATGATTCAGGTGCCGGCCAGCCCTGCTTCATAAGCCATGATCACCAGGTGCACCCGGTCTCTGGCGCCGAGCTTGGTGAGTAAACGGGTGACATACGTCTTCACCGTCGTCCCGGTGATCGCCATTCGTTCGAGCAGCGGCTGGTCGTCGGCCAGCAGGACCCTGATCGTCATGCGGGGAGTCTGGCCGCGACGCGGAAGCCGCCCTCCGGGCGCGGGCCCGCACTGAACTGGCCGCTGAGCAGGGACACCCGCTCGCGCATGCCGAGCAGGCCGAAGCCGCCACCGGCGGGGTCCGCGCTGCCGGGACCGTTCGCGGCGCCGTCGTCCACGATCTCGATCTCCACCCCATCCGCCTCGTATCCCACGTCGACGCGGCACGCGTCGGTCCCGGAGTGCCGCACCACGTTCGTCACCGCCTCCTGGATGATCCGGAACGCCGACAGCTCGACCTCCGGCGCGAGCGGACGCCGCGTTCCGCGCCACGTCACGTCGACCCGCACCCCGGCCCCGGCCGCCTGCGCCGCCAGCCGCTCCAGGTCCATCAGCCCGGATGCGGGCGCGAGCGGCAGCGCCTCGCGGGCGGCATCCGCATCCGCACCTGTATCGGGGTCCGCGTCCCGCAGCACGCGCAGCATCCGCTGCAAGCCGGTCAGGGTTTCGCGGCTGGTGGCCTCGATGCCGCGCAGCGCTTCACGGGCCTCGGCCGGCTGGGTCTGGATCACGCGGCGGGCGGCGCCGGCCAGGACGGCGATGATGCCGATGGTGTGCGCCACGCTGTCGTGCAGCTCGCGGGAGAGGCGGAGCCGCTCGGCGGTGGCGGCCTGCGCGGCCAGTCCGGCGGCGTACTCCCGGCCCCGGCGCGCGGCGGTGCCGACGATCCAGGCGACGACCGTCATCAGGGCGACGACGAAGTCGGCCGAGCTGTAGCCGCCGGTCGGGACCGGAGGCGTCAGCACCACGCCGAACAGCGTGAACGACCCGATCGTCAGCCGCACGGCGGAGTAGCCGACCGCGGTGCCGAAGGACAGGGCCAGCGCCGTCGCGGCCCTGCGGCGCGTCTGCTGCGCGGCGATCAGGTATACCGCGACGTCGACCGGCAGGAACTCGAACAGCGTGCTCGAGTTCGCCGAGGCGATGACGGCGCCGGCAAGCAGAAAGCCCAGAGCGCTCAACGGGGTGCGGCGCAGGAGGGCACTGCCGGTCAGGGTCAGGACGGTGGTGACAATGATCAGGAGCGCTTCGTGCGGCGGTCCGCCCGTCTGGACGACGCGGTGGAACCCGTTCGGCAGACCGGGCATCGGAGCGACGTCGATCGTGTACCGATGGGCCGCGTCCCAGCTGATGAACGCCGAGGCGGTGGCCACGCCCCAGGCCGCGGCGGTCCAAGCCCCCGGAGGCAGGCGCGTGGACAACGGCGGACGCCGCACCAGGGACATGGGCCCGATGGTAGCCGCTGCTCGCGGACGGAGTATCGGCCTGCGGTTGTACAACCAGGGCAGACCGCCGACCGGAAAAGCGCCCTCCGCACTCCGATGACGAGCGCCTCCGGCGGCGGCAGGGTCGAGGAGTGATCGAGACCGACGAAACGACCGGACGACGCGGCAAGGCGGCAGAACCGGACCGCGGCAGCGTCCTCCTTCCCGGCGCCGCCTTCGCGGCCTTCGCGACGCTGTGCATCGTGGCGCTGACCTTTCCCCTGATGCGCAGCGAACCCGACGACTACGCCTACAACGACACGTTGGTCGCCATGGTCCACGGCCACTTCGCGTCCCTGACCGCGGCGCAAGTGCAGGCCCTGGCGCCGTTCATGCCGTCTCGGCCGTTCGCCGGCGGCATCCCGGCCGGAGCCCGTGCCCTGATACCCGCCTTCCAGGCGCCTGGAAACGTGGTCCAGTGGGTTCAGCTCCCCAACGGCAGGTGGATCAGCGAGAAGGATCCCGGATACCCCTTCCTGGCCTTGCCGTTCCAATGGCTCGGGATGATCCGGATCGCCCCGCTGTTCTACGGGGCTCTGGGATGCCTGGGGCTGTATCACGGCGGGCGGCGCTGGCTGGGCCGGCTCGGGGGGACCGTCGCGGTGATCCTGTTCTGCACGTCGGGTGCGGGTCTGTTCTTCGCCTGGCGCAGCTACATGCCGACGTTCACGGAGGCGTCGCTGATCGCGGCGGGGACGGGTGCGCTGCTCTGGGCGGTGCTGGCCGACGACACCGCCGATCGGCGGCGGATCTGGACCGGGCTCGGCGGGTTCGCAGCGCTCGAAGCAGCGGTGTTCGTGCGGTATACGGACATCGTGGTGCTCGGGTGCGCTGTGGTGGCCGTGCTTGTGGCATGGCGGGCGGACGGTACTAGGGTGCCGCGCACAGCGCTGCGGTGGTGGCTCGGTTCCGTGGCCTGCGCCGGGCTCGGAGTGGCGGCGTTCAACACCGCGGTGTACGGCGGACCGGTGACGTCGGGGTACCGTCGGGGCGAGATCAGGTTCAGCCCCACGGCTTTGTGGCCCAACGCCCGGTACATGCCGCTGCACCTGCTCGACGCGATGCCGGTGCTGGTACCGGCGCTGGCCGCGGTGGCCGGGATCGTCCGGAGCAGGCGGCGGCTGGCAACGGTCGCGGCCGGCCCCGAACAGGAAGGGTCGGCGCGACGGGACTTCGCGGTGGCACTGGCGCTCGCGTCGTCCTGGTTCACGGTGTGGGCGTTGTACGCCTTCTACACCTGGACCGCGCGACCCGGGGGGACGACTTTGGCCGTCGCCCGGTTCTACGTCCCGGCCCTCAGCGCGATGGCGCTGCTGGCCGCGTGGCTGCTTGTGCGGATCTCGGGCCGGGCGGTGACGGGCACGGTGGTGGCGGTCGCTGTGATCGCGGCACTGGCAGCGCAGGGTGCTTGGTCGTTCGAGCGGATGCGCGCGAACCCGGTGTCGTTCCATCTGCACGTGAGCTATCCGGGGCCGAGCAAGACAGCGCCGCCCCCGGGCATCCCACGCTAGGCCGGCTGTCGGATGCGAACCTTCACCCCGCCCGGGCGATCACCAGGGCCACGGCCTCGTCCAGATGATCGTGGACGTCGTGGGGATTGTCGGCGCGTTGGGCGTGGGCGCGGGCCATGACGGCGGCGTCGAGGACCACGGCCGGCGGACGGTGGGCCAGCAGGGCGGTCAGGAGGTCGTCGGCGGCCGGCGACAGGTCGGAGCCGTTGAGGGCGACTTGGGCGAGGATGAGGGCTGACATGGCCCAGTCCAGGTTCGGCTGGTCCTGGCGGGTGTTGGTCCAGTCGATGACCACGGGGCCGTCGGCGGTGAGGATGACGTTCATCGGGTGCAGGTCGAGGTGGAGGATGGCGGTGGCCGGGCCGCCGGGCTGGTCTCCGTTTCCGGTCTGCCCGTCCTTCCCCTCCTCCCTGTCCTCCCTGTGCTTCTCGTCCTTCTCGTCCTGGACCGGCACGGCGTGCAGCCGCACGAGCAGTTCGGCGAGGATCGCCCCGACCCGGTCGGTGTCCAGGTCGCCGGCGAACGCCGCCTCCAGCAGGGTCGGTCCGGCCGCCCGGCGCATCACCAGATCTTCGGCGTTGTCGCTGGGCCGTATCTCGGGCACCGGATAGCCGTGGGCATGCAGGTGAGCCATGACCGCCGCCTCGCGGTGCTGGGAGCGGCGGTCCCGGGTGCGGCGCAGTACCCAGGACTCGTCGATGGCGTAGACGTCCGCGTCGAGGCCGGAGCCGATCAGTTCGCCAGTTCGCATCTTTGAACGGTAGCCGGTCGGTGGTGCGGGGGCGGGGGAGGGCGGCGCCAGTCACACCAACCCCAGCAGCAACATCAGCACCATTCGTTGCCGGAAACGGGGACTCGTCAACTACGACTGGTAGTCGTGAGCGCTCCGATGTGGGGACTGTCCGCTCACCGGTTGACACGCTCGAACAAAAATTCGAGTATGGCCGCGTGGCAGTGATCGCGCAGGTGTTCGGCGAGGAGGGCGCGGGGCGCGGGGTGCGGGCGCGCCCGGAATCTGAGCGGGCGGCGGAGGTCGCGCGGCTGCGGGTGCTGCTCGGCGGGTCGGCGGGCGGGGTCGGCGTCGGGCTGCTCGGTGAGGACGGCGGGAGCGCGCCCGGCGGTGCGGACTCGGACGCTCCCGATGTCCCGGCGCTGGCGGCGCTGCGCGATGTACTGCCCGGCGGGGTGCTGCGCCGGGGCGGGGTGGTGGCGGTGCAGGACCGCGTGCGGGCCTGGGGGGAGGCGCCGAGTTACCTGGCGCTGGCGTTGGCGGCCGGGGCTTCGGCGGGCGGTGCGTGGTGCGGCGTGGTGGGCCTGCCCGCGTTCGGGATCGCGGCGGCGTCGGGGATGGGCGCCGACCTCAGCCGCTTCCTGATGGTGGACGAACCCGGCGAGCGCTGGGCGGAGGCGGTGGGAGTGCTGGCCGGCGCGGTGGACCTGCTCCTGGTGCGCCCGCCGCGGCTGCCGAACGGCGAGCACGTCCGCCGCATCGGCGCCCGCATCCGCCGCACGGCCCGTCAGCGGGGCGCGGCCCTGGTGGTGGCCGGCGAATGGCCCGGCGCCGACCTGCGCCTGCGCCTCACCGAATCGGT
>JABFXP010000724.1 GCA_013361685.1 Catenulispora sp. | reverse complement strand
CCACCCCGCCGCCGAACCGACCCACCATCCTCATCGCGCTGATCCATCAACATCCTTCCGAAGCCGCTGCCCCCACCAGCAACGACGTCCGGCCCGCCCACCGGTTGCCCAACTATGCCGAACCGTGATCTCCGTCGCCGACCAGCAGCTTCACTCGCCGCCCCGCCTCACCCCCGCCCCCCTCACCCCTCATCCAACACCAGCGGCGCGATCTCCTCGAAAACATCCCCCGGCCCCGGATTCCCCGCATCCGTCCCCCCACCAAAATGCCGCATAACCCCCCACACCGCATTCAGCGCCGTAGTCACCGCCCCCTCAGCCCACCCCGCCGTCCACGAAACATCATCCCCAGCCAGAAAAAGCCCCCGCTGCGCCTCCGCCAACCCCTCCTGCATGAAATGCGTATACAACCGCCGCTGATACCGATACTGCCCCGGCAGATTAGCCTTAAAAGCCCCCATAAAATAAGGCTCCGTCTCCCAAGAAACACTCAACGGCGTCCCAATAATATGCGACCGAATATCAACATGCGGATAAATCTCCCCCAACGAAGCCAAAACCACCTCCAACCGCTCCTCCCGCGACAACGGCACAAACTTCATCGAATCATCAACCCACGTATACGACAAACACATCACACCCGGCTTACCCGGCCCCTCGTCCAGCAGATAAACCCCCCGCGGCATACGATCCGTCAAAGTCATCGACATGGTGTCACGCCGCGGATCCACCGGCGAAGGATCAAGCCAAAACGGCCGATCCACAACAACGAACAACTTCGAAGCACCCATATAGTGCGTCCGCTCCACCGCCGTCCACACATCAGCCGGCAGCAGCGCCTCATCCACCTTGATCTTCGACAACATCATCCAGCTCTGCGCCGTGAAAACCGCCGCCGAATAAGTCCGAATCTCCTCGCTCGCATCAGCGACAGTGATCCCACGCGCCGTCCGATACATCCGCGTCACCGCCGGCCGCGGCACACCCCCCTCATGCAGCGACCGCACCGACGTCCCCGCCTCCCAGTACGCAGCCCCCCGCGGCGCCTGCGACCACAACGCCAACGGCAGCTGCTGACACCCACCCACCACCCGCCGGTGATGATCATCAGCCCCCGTATAAACCACCCGCAGAATCTCCAACATCGAGTTCGGAAAGTCCGTATCCCACCCCCCGGTCCCGAACCCGACCTGCCCGAACACCTCGCGATGCCGAAAAGACTTGAACGCCGGGCTCGCAGCCAGGAACCCATAGAACGAAGTGTCGTCCAACCTCGCGACCGTCCGCCCCCAGATCTCCCGGATCGTCGCCACGTCCCGCTCCCGGATCGCCTGCTGCATCGCCGAGTACTCCGCGCCATGCGCCGGGTCGTCCAGCGCGTCAGCCCACGCGTCGGCCACCTCGTGGTACACCGCCGGCAGGTCCTCCAGCGTGTTCGCGTAGTGGCTGATCCCCTTCAGGTCGATCACCGTCGACGGCGTCGTCGCATCCAGCGGGTTCGGAAACGGTTCGGTCCGCAGCCCGGCCTCCTCGAAGTAGGAGAACAGCGTCGTGGACGACGGCGGAAACCGCATAGCGCCCATCTCCGCGACCGTGCCCGGAACCCCGGGAAACGGCGTGGAGCGCATCCGCCCGCCCAACTCGTCGGCCTCATACACGACCGGCTTCAGCCCCAGCTTCAGCAACTCATACGCGGTCACCAGCCCGGACAGCCCACCGCCGATCACCGCGACCTCGGTCCCGTGCGCCGCCTCCGGCACCGACCCCAGACCCGCCGGATGCTTCACGTAGTCGTCATACGCGAACGGGAAATCGGGCCCGAACATGGTGATCGGCTTGTGCGAGTCGCACTGCACGTGGTCGGTGACCTCGTGGACGGTGGCCGGGACAGCGGACGTCACTTCTTCGCTCCGTACAGGTCGGTTCGTCGGTCTTGCAGATAGGTGTTCACATCACGGGAGGCGGCCAGGTCCGCCAGGTCCACGTCGGCGATCAGCAGTTCCTCGTGGTCCGAGGCGACCGCCAGCTCGCGGCCGTCCGGCGCCACCACGCGCGACTCGCCGGCGTAGACGAAGTCCCGCTCCACGCCGACCCGGTTCACGTACGCCACGAACACCTGCGACTCGATCGCCCGGGCCGGCACGATCTGCCGCGGCACGTACTCGTACGGCCGCATCAGCGCCGTCGGCACCAGCAGCAGCTGCGTCCCGGCGTCGGCGTGCGCCCGCACGGCCTCGGGGAACTCGGCGTCGTAGCAGATCAGCAGCCCCACCCGGACCCCGGCCAGCTCGGCCTGCACCACCAGCTCGTCGCCGGGGGCGAACGCGGCGCGGTCCACCTCGCCGAACAGGTGCGTCTTGCGGTAGTTCGCCAGCGGCAGCCCGTCGGCGCCGACCAGCTGCACCGCGTTGTAGACGACGCCGTCGCCGTCCAGGTCCGGATAGCCGTACAGGATCGCGATCCCGTGCTTCGCCGCGATGCTGGACACGGCCTGCGCCGACTCTCCGAACCGCCCCTCGGCGACTTCGGCGATCACGTCGGCGCCGAGGTTGTAGCCGGTGAGGTACATCTCCGGCGTCACGAGCAGCTGCGCCCCGCCGGCGACGGCCTGGGCCGCCGCACCGTCCAGCGCGGCCAGGTTGGCGCGCCGGTCCGCGGCCGGATCCGGCGAGCCGTCCGGGTGGTCGGTCGCCGGGGCTTGGAGGCAGGCCAGCCGCAATGTCATGCCATCAACATTAGGTCCGCGCCGCTGAGCCGCATCTCGCCGTGGTGGAGAGGGTGGTGCGCGCGCCTCGACATCGGGTCGGGTCCGGACGGCCCGGCCGGCCTCGAGGCGTCAGCCAGTCCTACTCCCGGACCCGGAACTCGAACGCATCGTCGCCTCTGCGTCAGCGCCCCCGCGCCACCGCCCCGCGTCAGCGCCCCTGCATCGCCAGCAGCGTCACCAAGTCGTACGTCACATGCGAAGCCGCCACCGACGTGATCTCGGCGTGGTCGTACGCCGGCGCGACCTCCACCACATCGGCCCCGATCAGGTTCATCCCGCTCAGGCCGCGCAGGATCTCCAGCAGCTCGCGGCTGGTCATCCCGCCGGCCTCCGGCGTCCCGGTGCCCGGGGCGTGCGCCGGATCGAGCACGTCGATGTCGATCGACACATACAGCGGCCGCGAGCCGACGCGTTCCCGCAGCGCCTGCGTCACCGCGTCCACGCCCTGCCGCATCACATCCGCCGACGTCACGATCCCGAAGCCCATGCGCTTGTCGTCCGTGAGGTCCTGCTTGCTGTACAGCGGACCCCGGGTGCCGACGTGCGACACCGCCGAGGAGTCGAGGATCCCCTCCTCGAAGGCGCGGCGGAACGGAGTGCCGTGCGTGTACGGCGCACCGAAGTACGTGTCCCAGGTGTCCAGGTGCGCGTCGAAGTGCAGCAGCGCCACCGGGCCGTGCGCGCGGGCCATGGTGCGCAGCAGCGGCAGCGCGATGGTGTGGTCGCCGCCGATCGTCACCAGCTTGGACCCGGCCCGCACCAGCTCCTCGGCATGCGCCTCGATCTGGCTCATCGCCTCTTCCAGATGGAAGGGGTTGATGGAGATGTCGCCGGCGTCGGCGACCTGCACCGCCTGGAACGGCGAGAAGTCCAGCCCCGGGTGGTACGGCCGCAGCAGCTTCGACGCCTCGCGCACCGCCGACGGCGCGAAGCGGGCGCCGGGGCGGTAGGAGACGCCGGAGTCGAACGGCGCCCCCAGGACCGCCACGTCCGCCTTCTCCCCGTCCGGGAGCTGGTCCAGGCGCGGCAGCCGCGCGAACGTCGTGAAGCCCGCGTAGCGCGGGGTCTTCGAGGAGTCGACCGGGCCTATCGGCGCCGGGCGTTCCGTGCTGCCGGCTTCAGTGCTCGCCATTGAGCTGTTCTCCTTGCTGACGGTGCTAGGTGGTGCCAGATGGTGCTGGGTCGTGCCAGGTCCTGCCAGGTCGTGCCAGGTCATGCCAAACAGTGCCGAGCGGCGCCCGAGGTCCCCGGACGCCGCCAGGCGGTGCGCTGATTCAGCCTCAGCCCCGTCCCTCAGCGCGCCGCCGGTTCACCTCATAGAGCGCGATCCCAGCCGCGACACCGGCGTTCAGCGACTCCGTCGAGGAAGCGATCGGGATCGACACCGTCACGTCACAGAGCTCGGACACCAGCCGCGACATCCCCTTGCCCTCGGACCCGACGACCAGGCACAACGGCTCGGTCGCGGCCTCCAGCTCGTGCAGCGCCACCGCGCCGTCGGCGGCCAGGCCGGCGACCACCACGCCCTGCTTCTGGTACGCCTCCAGCGCCCGCGTCAGGTTCCCCGCGCGCGCCACCGGAACCCGGGCCCCGGCGCCGGCCGCGGCCTTCCACGCGCCCGCGGTCATCCCCGCCGCGCGCCGCTCCGGCACGATCACCCCGTGCCCGCCGAACGCGGCCACCGAGCGCAGCACCGCGCCCAGGTTGCGCGGGTCGGTGACGCCGTCCAGGGCCGCGAACAGCGGGGTGTCGCCGGCCTCGTAGACCGCTTCCAGCAGGTCGTCGGGGTGGGCGTACTCATACGCCGGCACCACCAGCATCAGCCCCTGGTGCAGGGCGCCGCCGGTCATCCGGTCCAGCTCGTGGCGCGGCGCCTCCAGCAGCGGCACGCCCTGCTCGTTGGCCAGCTTCATCGACTCGCGCACGCGGTCGTCGGTGTCGATGTACTGCGCCACGTACAGCGCCTTGGCCGGGATCTGCGCGCGCAGCGCCTCGACCACCGAGTTGCGGCCGGCGACCTGCTCCGGGCCGTCCTTGCCGGGCGTGCGGCGCACCGACTTCGGCGCCGACCCGCCCCGCTGGCCGCCCCCGCCGCGGCTGCTC
>JABFXP010000527.1 GCA_013361685.1 Catenulispora sp. | reverse complement strand
TCACTGGTTCGCCTCCCGGTCAGCGGCGGCGGACTCGGCGGCGCACGCCGGGCAGTTGCTGTCGAGCGCGCCGGGCTCGTGGCCGGTGTGCTTCGGCTTGGCCGCGGCCTTCGGCACCGAGGCGGTGATCTCCTCGGCGGTGACGCGCGCGGGCGGGAACTCCTCGTCGACGGTGATCTCGCCGCGGTTGATCGAAGCGTGGATCAGCTCCAGCTGGCCGAGGTCGAGATCGGTCCACTTGTCGCGGTCGCGCCCGAGCTTCTGCTCCATCTGGTCCGCGCGGACGTTGAGCGCCTCGAAGAACTTGATCGCGTCGGCGATACGCTGCGGCCGAGGCACGTCGCCCTTGCCCTTCAGCGTTTCGGTGCAGGCCTCCTTGGCCATCTCGATGAACCACACCGGCAGCACCGAGAAGATCTGCTCGCGCAGCCGGCGGGCCCCGTTGTTGGCGTTGTTCTCGTAGATGTCCCGCATGCTGCTCAGCGCCTTGGAACCGCCATCGACATCACGCTTGTGCGGGACGATGAACTTGGTCGAGACGTGCTCGTTGACCTCCAGGTCCCAGGCCCACGCGTGCATCTCGGACTGGTCGTAGCCGTCGTCGCGGCGCATCTCGTCCACGCTGTAGGCGATGTTGCCCCAGCAGCGGGCAAGCTCCTTGGCGAGCTGGATGGTCTCGCCGGTGACGACGCTGCCGCCCTTGTTGTAGCGGTAGAAGGCGCGCAGTGCCAGCGCCCGGTGGGAGCAGGCCATCCGCATGCGCGCGATCGCGTCAGACTCGCTGCGCGGGAACTGGCGGGCCAGCTGGACTCGGGCGAGCACCTCGGCTACGCCGCGGGACTGCTCCACCGTGGTTGCCTGGCTGATACGGCTAGCTGTTGGCATGAGCTGTTCGAGTTCGGCGGTCACTTCGAAACCCCTTGCTTCGTGATGCGCAGCGCGTCCATGACGGCGATGAACTGGTGGTATGGCATGACCGTGATGGCGTAGCGCAGGTTCACGTGCGCGTGCGGGTAGCCGCCGAGGCTCGCGGCCATCTCCAGGGCAACCCGCGGCGAATTGAATCGGCAGCGCTTGCGGTCGCGGGCCCAGGTGATGATCGGCTGCCAGTCGATGTAGCCGTTCTTGACGTGGGCATGCCACTCGGTGTTCGAAACGGTCGCCAGGATCCGCAGCGACGCGGCGGTCCAGGGGCTTTCGAGCATCCGCGGCGTGATCTGGTCGCGGACCTCCTCGGGCAGAAGCCCGAGCAGGTCGGCGCGGGTGTCCACGCCGGAGTCGATAAGCAGAGCGGTCACAGCTCCCCCCTCAGGTATTGGTTCTCCAGCCACACCGGGGCACCGAGCAGGTCGATGCCTTCCCAGGCCGGCCAGCGGTCTTCGGAGACGCACTTGGCGTAGGTCTCCAGGGCGGCGCGGTTCTGGTCCCGGGCGATCGCCAGGAACATCGCGTCCACCTCGAAGATGTGGATCAGGTACGGGGCCTGCTTCTCTTGGAAGCAGACGAGGTAGGCAACCTCGGCGGCGTGGCCGAGGGCTATGACGCCGTCGGTGTAGGTCGCGCCCTGATGGTGGTAGCGGTAGTTCAGGACCGCCTTTGCGCACGACACCTCGTCGGCCTTGACGCACGTCTTGTAGTCGACGAGCAGCATCCGGGAGTCAGTTGGGAACGGCAGGTGGTCCAGCCGCGCCCGCCGCATAACGCCGGTCGGTCCGTCGCGCCAGAACATCGACTGCTCGGCGTCCCCGCGGTCCGGGCTGAACAGCGCCGAGGCGACCGGGTGGGCTCGCAGCGCTGCGGCCATGTCCATGACCATGCGGTACTCGTGCGGCAGCAGCGGCACCATGCCATCGGCGCGAACGTCCTCAGCCTGCTGCTTGGCCTTGTCGGTGCGCCAGTTGTCGGCCGGGATCTCGACCAGTTCCGGGCCGGTCCCGAGCACGAGGGCGTGAGCGGCAGTGCCGATCTCGAACCCGCGCTTCGTCGGCTTCTTGTGGTCCTTCTCCCACCGGAACCGGGCCGGGCAGCCCTCCGGCGGCATCAGGTGCTTCGCCTCGGAGTTCGACAGCGAGCCGCCGGGCACCGGGTCGCGCACGTAGTCCTCGAATCGGAGATCGGGGTACACGCCGGGCTCGCTGATGGTGGTGGGGCGCCGGGCCGCCAGGAAGGCGGCCGGCGCGTCTGTGGTGGCGGTCACGTCGTACCGCCCTCGGGTGCGTACAGGTGCTCTCCGGCGGTGTCCGTCAGGCAGCACAGCAGCGGCAGGATGACTTCCGGCTCCTCGCCGGACTCTTCGAACTGGCGCCAGGCGTCGTTCATGAGCGCCCCGTAGGTCATGAGCACAGCGCCGAGAGTTTCGCGCGACAGGTTGGGGAACCGGTCGGCGAGGATGTCGGCGGTGCGCTTGGCGCCATGGGATGTCGGGGCGCCGTCGCGACCGTCGCGGATGATGGCGGCGCGCTGGTCGAGCCATGCGGTGGTGTTCACGCCGCCTGCCCTTCGATCCCGACGCGCCCCGCAGTCTCGTCCAGCACCTGCGCGACCAGCCGCCCATCGGCCAGCGACAGCAGCAGCCCGCTGTCGATCTCGCCGACCAGCGCGTCCCACGTGGTGGCGACGCGGTCCAGTTCGTACTGGCCGATCTCGCCGTTCTTCTCCAGCGCGATCTTCATGGCGTTGCGGGCGGCCACGTACTCGCAGAACTCGTCGAACAGGGTGGACGCGAGCCGGTCAATGAGGTCACGGTCGTGCTCGTCCAGCTCGGGCCCGCGCAGTGCTACGCGGGTGAACGCCATGACGCGCTCGTGTCCGATGACCTCGGCGGTCCAGGTGTCAGCGGTCATCGTCTCGGCCCTCCTCGCAGCGCGCCGGACGCCACGACGTCGGCGGCGTACTGCTGCTCGCGCGTCAGCGGCTCGCCGTCCTCGACGGCGGCGGTCAGCTCCCGCCAGAACGCCACGGCGGCGGTCAGCAGCGGCATGTACCGGCGCTTGATGGGGTCGGCGGCCAGCTCGTCTTCCTTGCGCGCCGCCTGCCACGCCTGGTCGTCCAGCGCGGTCACGAGCGCGTCTCCGGTCAGGGTCTTCACAGCGCCTCCTCGGTGGCGTTGGCGGCGAGCGCGGCCAGCCGGTCGGCGTCGGCCCAGATCTCCGAGGCCCGCTTGGCGAGCTGGTTCAGCCGCTCGGCGGTGCGGTGGTGGCTCGCGGCCAGCTCCTTCGCGCCGATGTGGACCTCGGTGGCGATGACGCGCTGACCGGACGCCTGCGAGAACAGGATCGCCAGCGCCCGGTCGGTGGCGATCCGCTCGGCGGTCTTCGACTCGGCCACGGCTACGCCTCCTTCGCGGTCAGGCTGGCGCGCCAGGCGTTCAGGCACGGCACGCACGCGGCGACGAGGCCGCAGTTCATGCCGATCAGGTGCGTCTTGGCGCGGTCGTCACGGTCCACGGGCTTGGCGCAGAACACGCACGCGGTGCCGTCGCGCTGCTCCTGCGTCCAGCCGACGCGCGGGCACGGGCAGGGCATCAGCTGGTCCCACAGGGCGCGCTCGCCCTCGTAGGCGCAGTTCTGCTGCAGCACCGGCTTGGCCGCCGTCGTCTCGCACAGCCGCCGGGTGCAGCACTGGCAGTTCGGGCACGGCTCGGCGGCGGGGCTGACCCACTCGGGGCCCAGCGGCTCGGGGAAGTACGCGTCGGCGTAGCTCACGGTGTCACCGCCAGCAGCCGCGCCGCACGCTGCTCGCAGCGGCGCCACCTCGGGCACGCCACCTCGGGGTACTCGTCGAGTTCGGCAGACACACGCGCCGAACAGCGCAGCATGTCGCAGTGAACATCGGCCAGCGCCTGGTCGATCGCGGCCATGGCCTCGTCGTCGTTGAGGTCCAGCGGCTCGCCGTCCGTGAGGTACAGCAGCTTCGCCAGCGTGACCATGGTGAGTGTGATGTGGCGGGCGCTGATGTGACTGTCGTCCTCGGCCCAGCGGTACAGCGTCTCGGCGCCGGCGGGGAACCGCGGTTCGGGCAGCCACACGGCCAGGTGCTCGTCGGGCTGGCCGGCCAGGGTGGACTCGGCGAGGTAGAAGACGCCGGAGCACATGTCCAGCTCGGCGGCGATGTGGGGGAGCGTCAGGGCGGTCACTGGACATCACGCCCTGCACACCACACCGTGACGCTCACGCCGTCGATGTCGCCGGAGGCGCTGACTTCCGTGAACGCCGTGCAGTAGTCCGTTCCGGCGAGGTGCTGCTCGTCGTCGTAGCTCAGCATGCTGAACGCGAGGACGTAGGCGTCGATGGCGCGGCGGGCGTCGGCGACGGAACGGCTCTGCACCTGTCCGGTGATCTTCGGGAGCTTTCTGGACTGCTGGGGCGCGTAGATGGTCCAGGTGGCGTCGGGCAGGCCGGGCACGGTCAGGATCGCGGCCAGGACGGCGGCGGCGTGCTGCTGGCCGGTGAGGGTGGTGGTGGTCATCACGCACCCGCCTTCGCGGTGTACGGCGCCAGCTCGGCCAGGATGGCGCGAATGTCAGCGATGACGGTCTCGGTCGGGTCCGGCAGCGGCACGGCGGCCAGCTGCCCGGCGGGTACCAGCGCGCCGACGGTGAAGCGGCCGGGCCAGAAGCGGGCGCGGGACGCCGGGTTGGTGTCGGCCCACTCGGGCTCGGGGAGCGCCCTGATGTCGGCGAACGAAATCGAGTCGTCGCGCCAGCCGGACAGGTGCGTGGCGGCCCGGGGACGGACGACGGGCGGGGCCTCGTCGCGGTGCTTGAGTCTGGTGAGTACCATGGTCTCGACCAGTCCTTTCTGTGACTTCACGTGATCGGATCTGCTGGTCCTGGCCCCGGCTCGCTGGAACGAGCGCGGGGCTACTTGCTGTAGCG
>JABFXP010000862.1 GCA_013361685.1 Catenulispora sp. | reverse complement strand
GCCGCGCACCCACGCCCCACCCACCCCGCGCCCAGCGCGAGCACCCCCCGGCCCGACGAAAGGCACACACCGGCACGACCGACACCAGCGGAGGCACCGATGGGAGCACGTTCCGCACGTCCCGCACGTCCCGGCCACCCCCGAGCCCCCCACACCCTCAGAGCCCTGATGGCGATCAGCGCCGCGGCCGTGACGCTGGCCGCCGGCTGCTCCAGTTCCGCGTCCTCGTCCGGCGCGGCGAACGTCAACCCGTCCAACCAGCCCAAGAACCCCACGCTGGTGATCACCGCCAACGACATCAGCGGTGGGAAGAACGCCGCCGAGGCGGACTGGATCCAGAAGACGCTGATCCCGGACTTCGTCAAGGCCGAGGCCGCCAAGGGCATCACCGCGAGCGTCACCTTCCGGGCCAACGGCGTCGACGACACCGCCTACAAGTCCAAGCTCGCGTTGGACCTGCAATCCGGCACCGGTGACGACGTGTTCGCCCTGGACGGCATCTGGGTCGGCGAGTTCGCGGACGCCGGCTACCTCAAGCCGCTGTCCGACGTGGCCGGCACCCAGATCAACGACTGGGACGGCTGGAAGCAGATCCCTGACGCGGTGCAGGCCCTCGGCAAGTACCAGTCCAAGCGCTACGGCGTCCCGAACGGCACCGACGGACGCGTCATCTTCTACAACAAGCAGCTGTTCGCGCAGGCCGGGCTCCCGGCGGACTGGCAGCCCAAGAGCTGGCAGGACATTTATGACGCCGCCGCCAAGCTCAAGACCCTGTCCGGCGTGACGCCGGTGCAGTGGGACGGCGGCGTGCCGATGGGTGAGGCCACCACCATCCAGGGCTTCCTGCCGCTGCTGGCCGGTGCCGGCGGCTCGCTGTACAGCAACGGCAAGTGGCAGCAGCCCGGCAAGGCTTTCAAGGCCGCGCTCGGCTTCTACCAGCAGGTCTACGGTGGCGGGTTCGGCGACGCGGTCTTGCAGCAGGACGCCAAGGGCCGCGACAAGTCGTTCGCCGAGTTCGCCGCCGGGAAGATCGGCATCTACGCCGAGTCCGACTACATGTGGCGTTCAGTCGTGAACCCCAAGGGCGGCACCGCGCCGATGGCTGACCGTGACACCAATGTGGGCTACGCGCTGATTCCGGCGCAGACTCCCGGCGCGGGCGTCAACAACCAGGACTTCGTGTCCTACTCCGGCGGTTCGGACTGGTCGATCAACCCCAAGACCAAGTACCCGCAGGCGGCCTGGGACTTCCTGGCGTTCATGAACTCCAACGCCGAGACCGTGTCCCGGATCGGCGGCGCGGCGAAGATCACCGCCCGTTCCGACGTCAACACCCAGGTGCTGGCCGGTGATCCGATGCTGCGGTTCGTCAACGACAAGGTGCTGCCGATCACCTCGTTCCGGCCCTCGCTGGAGGCCTACAACGACGTGTCGGCGCTGGTGCAGAAGGCGGTCGCGGACGTGGTCGGGGGCAAGAGCCCGGACGAGGCGGCGGCCGCCTACGGCAAGGCCCTGGAGGCGCGCGTTGGCGCGGACAGCGTCGCCGGCGGCAGCTGAGGATCCGGCGGGACTGGGCAGGGCGCGCGCGGCGGGCATCGCCGCGCCCGCTCTGCTGGTCGTGCTCGCCTTCCTCGTCTTCCCGGCTCTGTGGACGCTCTATCTGGGGACCACCAACTACCGGCTGACCGGCCACGCCGCGCGGCATCCGCGCAGTGTCGGCGTCGACAACTACACGACCGTGGTGAAGGACCCGGCGTTCCACCACTCGCTGTGGCTGACCTTCGAGTACGTCATCGGCTCGGCGGTGCTCGGCCAGGCGCTGCTGGGCTTCGTCATCGCCTGGCTGCTGCGCGACGCCGGCGGCCGGGTCAAGCGGGTGATCGAGGCGCTGGTGCTGCTGGCCTGGATCCTGCCCAGCTCGGTGGTGGCGTTCCTGTGGTCGGCGCTGCTGGACCGCGACCAGGGCACCTTCAACGCGCTGCTGCACACCCAGGGCACCGCCTGGATCGTCGAGCATCCGATGACCGTCATCATCATCTTCAACATCTGGCGCGGCACCGCGTTCTCGATGCTGCTGTACAGCGCCGCCCTCACCGGGGTGCCGCCGACGCAGCTGGCCACGGCGCGGATGTTCGGGGCGAACCAGTGGCAGCAGCTGCGCGACGTGGTGTTCCCGCACATCCGCGGCCACATCCTGACCAACCTGCTGCTGATCTCGCTGTGGACCTTCAACGACTTCACGCCGTACCAGATCACCGGCGGTGCGGACTCCCGGTCGCAGATCCTGCCGGTGTACATCTACCAGACCGCGCTGTTCGACGGTCAGATGGGGCTGGGCGCCGCGATCGCGCTGCTGATGCTGGTGATCAACTTGGTGGTGGCGCTGGTCTATCTGCGGCTGCTGCGGGACCGCCGGCTGGAGCGTGTGGCATGAAGATCTCCCCTCGGTCCTCCGCTCCCGGCGCGGTCGTGGCCAAGATCGGCCGCTACACGTTCCTGTCGGTGCTGTTGGGCTTCTTCGCCCTGCCGATGCTGTGGTTGGCCTCGGCGCCGTTCAACGCGCACCCCACCCTGAACGGGAGCATCAGCTCGTTTACTCTTCACAACTTCTCAGTCCTGCTGAAGGATCCCTATGCGCTGCCGTCGCTGTGGAACTCTCTACTGCTGGCAGGGGGTACGGCTCTGCTGACAGTGGGGTTCGCAGCGGCGGCGGCGTACGCGCTCAGCCGGGTGCGGGTGCCGGGCCGCGACGGGATCCTGTACGCGCTGCTGCTCCTGTCCTCGATCGTGACCGGCACCGCCGCGATGGTGCCGCTGTTCCAGCTGGCGTTCAAGCTGCACCTGATCGACTCCCGGCTCGGGGTGATCCTGGTGTTCACCGGCGGGCTGCTGCCGGCCGCGATCTTCATCCTGAAGGACTTCACCGACAACACGCCGAAGTCCTACGAGGAGTCGGCGCGGGTGTTCGGGGCCTCCCCGTTCCAGATCATCCGGCACATCGTGCTGCCGATGATCCGCCCGGGGCTGGCCACCGTGACCGTGTGGGCCGTGGTCAACGTCTGGGGCAACTTCCTGATCCCGTACATCCTGGTCCGCAACCCCGACAAGTACCCGGCCTCCGTCGTGCTCTACACCTTCTACACCGAGGGCGGACAGCCGAACCTGGCGCTGATCTCGGCCTTCTCCCTGCTTTACTCGATACCGGTGATCGTCTTGTACCTGTTCGTCAGCCATCGGTACGGTTTCCGGTTCCACGGCGGGATCAAGCGTTGATCAGACAAGCTGCCGCGAGGAGCGCGCTACATGGCACAGATTCGAACCGTGGACCTGACGAAGACGTTCGCCGACGCCTCCGGCGGCGTCACCGCGCTGGACTCGCTGAACCTGACCGTTCAGGACGGTGAATTCTTCGCGCTGCTCGGGCCGTCCGGCTGCGGGAAGACCACGCTGCTGCGCACGCTCGCCGGGCTGGAGACGCCCACCGGCGGCGCGGTGCACATCGGCGACGCCGACGTCACCCGCACCGCCCCGGGCAAGCGCGGCGTCGCCATGGTCTTCCAGGACTACGCCCTGTTCCCGCACATGACGGTCACCGAGAACATCGCCTACCCGCTGCGGGTGCGCGGCGTCTCGAAGGCCAAGCAGCACGAAGCCGTGCTGGCCGCGGCCTCCGAGCTGGGCCTGACCGGCACCGAGACCACCGTCGGGCTGCTGGACCGGCGGCCCGGCGCGCTGTCCGGCGGCCAGCAGCAGCGGGTGGCCCTGGCCCGGGCCACGGCGGCGAACCCGGCCGTATTTCTCTTTGACGAACCGTTGTCCAACCTTGATGCTCGTCTCAGGCTTGAGGCGCGGACGTTCCTCAAGCGGCTGCAGCGAGAGCTCGCGACCACCACGGTCTTCGTCACCCACGACCAGGCCGAGGCGCTGGCCCTGGCCGACCGCATCGCGGTCATGCAGTCCGGCCGGATCCGGCAGCTCGGGACGCCCCGCGAGGTGTACCGGCGGCCGGCGAACACATTCGTGGCTTCCTTCATCGGCTCCACGCCGATGAACCTGCTGGAGGGGACTGTCCGTGACCGACGCGTTCTGGTCGCAGATTCCGAGATCGCCCTGCCCGAAGGGACCGCGGGCGCCGTGGCCGACGGCACCGCGGTGGTCCTTGGGGCGCGCCCGGAGTACTTCCGCGTATCGCCGGATCCGCTCCCGGGGGCGTTTGGGGGCACGGTAGCCGTCGCCGAGAACCTCGGCAGCTCCCTGCTGCTCACCCTCGACGTCGCCGGGACCGCGGTGCAGGCCGTGGTCGGCGAGGAAGACGAGCCGGAACCCGGGGCGATGCTGTGGGCGTTGCCCCGCCAGGACCGGACTCTGCTCTACGTGGATGGGGAGTTGGTGGGCTGATGCGCCTGGACGGGGTGTGGTGGCTGGAGGACCGGTTGCGGCAGCAGCTCCGGACGGTGCCGTTCGAGGTGCCGCCGGGAACGGCGCAGATCGACGTGCGGCTCGGCTACGACAACTCCAAGGGCGCCGTCTTGGACCTCGGCTGTGCGGGCCCTGAAGGGTTCCGCGGCTGGTCCGGCGGGGCGCGCTCGTCGTTCCGGATCGGGCCCCACACCTCGACCCCGGGGTACCTCCCCGGCGAGGTGCTGCCGGGGACGTGGCAGATCTGGCTGGGCCTGCACCGGATCCCGCCGGAGGGTGTCCCCTACTCGCTGGAGGTCACGTTCTCCGCCAAGGCGTCCAAGGTCTCCACTGTTCTGAACTACGGCGAGCAGGAAGCGATGGACCGTCCGCCGGCGCGCGAGCTGCCGACCGTCGACGGCCGCCGCTGGTACGCCGGCGACCTGCACGCCCACACCGAGCACAGCGACGGCAGTTTGAGCGTCAGGGCTCTGGCGACGCTGGCCGCCCGCACCGGCCTGGACTTCCTGGCCGTCACCGATCACAACACCATCAGCCACTATCCCTTCCTGGAGGAAGGCTCGGCGGCGACCGGCGTCACGCTGCTCCCGGGCCAGGAAGTCACCACCGAGCTCGGCCACGCCAACGTGTGGGGCGCGCCGAACTGGATCGACTTCCGGCGCCCGGCGTCGGAGTGGATGAAGCAGGCTGAGAAGGCCGGGGCGCTGTTCTCGGTGAACCATCCGCTGGCCGGCGACTGCGCCTGGCGGCACCAGCTGACCACCCAGCCCTCGATCGCAGAGCTCTGGCACTGGTCGTGGCTGGACCGGACCTGGGGTGAGCCGCTGGCGTGGGCGCGGCGGCATCCGGCGGGGGTGATCCCGGTCGGCGGCAGCGACTTCCACACGCCCGGCGGCACGCCGCCCGGGCTCGGCGAGCCGGTGACGTGGGTGCTGGCCGAGGAGTGCACGGTTCCGGCGCTGCTGGAGGGCATCCGGGCCGGCCGCACCGCGGTGTCCGCCGGGCGGACCGGGCCGCTGCTGCTGCGGTGCGGGGACGAGGTGGTGGCGCTGGACGCCGACGGCCTGGTGCTGGCGCGGCCGGACGAGACCCGGGTGGCGGTGGGGTCGGCCGGGTCCGGGCGGCGGACGTTCCCGGCGTCGCAGAAGGGCATGTATCGCTTGGAGACGTGGCGGAACGAGGTGGTGGCATTGTGCGCGTGACCAAGCCTGCGAAGCCCCCGGCCTGGCCGGTGCGGATCGCCACGGCGCCGGTGAACTTCGGGATCTACTCGGTGCGTGATCCGTTCATCAGCGCCGCGGAGTACGCCCGGATATCAGTGGACTGCGGTTATGAGGGCACGGATCTGGGGCCGTTCGGCTATCTGGACGAGGTGCTGACGCCGTCCGGGCCGCCGCTGGCCGGGGGCTGGCACGATCTGCGGTTCGGGCAGGAGGCGGGGTTCGCCGAGGATCTGGCGGCGCTGGACCGCACCGCGCGGCTGTTGCACGAGAACAACCGGTTCCCGGACATGAGCAGTTTCGCGCCGAAGCCGACGCTGGCCTGCCCGCCGTCCGGGCCGCTGGACGCGGCCGGGTGGGGGCTGCTGGTGCGGCAGGCGTACCGGGCGGCGTCGCGCTGCCGGGAGCACGGGTTGGAGCCGGTGTTCCACCACCACATGGACACGAGCATCGAGACGCCGGACGACATCGACCGGCTGCTGGAGCTGACGGAGCTGGAACTGTGCCTGGACACCGGGCACCTGATCGCGGCCGGCGGCGATCCGCTGGCGACGCTGCGGCGCTGGGGCCACCGGGTGCGGCACGTGCATGTGAAGGACGCGCTGCCGGACGGCACGTTCTGCCGGCTCGGCGCGGGGAATCTGGATCTGGAAGCGTTCCTGGACGCGTTGCGCGCGCTGGATTACGAGGGGTGGATCGTGGTCGAACAGGACGTGCCGGACGGCGGCCAGGACCTGCGGCAGATCATCGGCGACCTGCGGCACAACCGGGATGTGCTGTCCGGGCTGGGGTTGTGAACGCGAACGCGGGTGGCAGCCCGCGAGTGGTCCGGGTCGCGGTCGTGGGGCTGGGCCGGGTGGCGCGGCACGTCCATCTGCCGTTGCTGACGAAGCTGGACCGGCATTTCGCGGTCACAGCGGTCTGCGACGCGCAGCCCGGCTACGCCGACGCGGTGGCGCGTCAGCTGGGAGTGCCGGGCTCGGGGGTGTTCCGCGACACGGACGCGATGTTCGGCTGCGGGGAGTTCGACGCGGTGCTGCTGCTGACCTCCGGGTCGCACGCCGGGCTCGCGGCCGAGGCGCTGCGGCGCGGGTATCCGGTGTTCTGTGAGAAGCCGCTCGCGCACACCCCGGAGGAGGCGGCGCTCGTCGCGAACGCCGGGGACCGCCTGATGCTCGGCTACATGAAGCAGTACGACCCCGCGGTCACCAAGGCCCTCGAAACGCTGAAGCCGGCGGACGTCCGCCACATCGATGTCAGCGTCCTGCATCCGCCGGAGCGGTTCCCGGCCACCGACTGGGTTCCGGCGCCGTCCGGTCCGGCAGCGCACGTCGGGGCCCGCACGCACTGGGAGTACCGCGCGGTGCTGGACAGCGCCTGTCACGACGTGGCGTTGATCCGGCTGATCGCCGGCGTCGCAGAGCTCGACGTCGCGCACGCCGCGTCCTGGGGCGCGCGCGACGGCGAGTCGGGGTCGCTGGAGTTCTCCGGTCCGCTCCCCCACGGCCGCTACACGGTGCGCTGGCACTACCTTCCCGACTATCCCGAATACGAGGAACGCGTGCGCGTGATCACCGAGGACGGCACTCGCGACCTGTCTTTCGGCAATCCCTACTTCTTCGGTGCCGACTCCGGGTTCGAACGGGAACTGCTGGCGTTCCACGCGATGGTCACCACCGGCGCCGCGGCGCTGAGCGGCACGGCCGAGGGCGCCGCCGACATCCGCACCGGGTTGAAGGTGCTCGCCGCGCTCGGGAAGCCGGCGAGGGCGGCATGACCGGGACCACCGAGAACACCGAGAACACCGCGACCACCGGGACCACCGCGTCCACCCGGACCCCGGAACTGGTGATCGTCCCGCACACGCACTGGGACCGCGAGTGGTACCTGCCGTTCCAGCGTTTCCGGCTGCGGTTGGTGACGGTCCTGGACCGGCTGCTGACGCAGCTCGCCGACGATCCGCGGGCCCGGTTCACGCTGGACGGGCAGACCGCGGCGGTCGACGACTACCTGGCGATCCGCCCGGAGCAGGACGGCCTGGTCCGGGAGCTGGTGGGCCAGGGGCAGCTGGCGGTGGGGCCGTGGCGGGTGCTGGCCGACTCGTTCCTGTGCTCGGGGGAGAACCTGCTGCGGAACCTGGAGCTCGGGCTGCGGCGGGCCGACGACCTCGGCGGGGCGATGCGCGTCGGGTATCTGCCGGACCAGTTCGGCCACTGCGCCCAGCTGCCGCAGATCCTGCGGATCGCCGGGATCCATGCCGCCTGCGTGTGGCGCGGCGTGCCGGAGGCCGTGGACGGGACCTGGTTCCGCTGGGTCGCGCCGGACGGGACCGCCGTGCGGACGAGGTACCTGCCGGAGGGCGGTTACGGCGGCGCGGCCGGGGTGTTCGCCGAGGCCGACCCGGCGGTGGTGCGGCGGCGCGCGGCCGAGCACGCGCGGGCGCTGCGCCGCTGGCAGCCGGAGGGACGGCTGCTCGGGATGTACGGGACCGACCATTCGGCGCCGGTGGACGACCTGGCGGACCTGGTGGAGGCCGCGTCGCGGCTGGCGGCGTGGGACGAGACCGTGCATCCGCACACCGGCCCGGACGGCGAGACCCGGATGCGGCTGGACACGCTGGCCGGGTTCTTCGCGGGGATCGCGGCCGAGGAACGGAACAGCGCACAGCCGTCCGAATCATCCACGAATACTGACACCGCCGGCGCTCCCGAGATCCACGGCGAGCTCCGCTCGCATGCGCGCGCCAACATCCTGCCGGGGGTCCTGTCCTCGCGGGTCGGTCTGAAGCAGGCGCTGAGCCGGGCCGAGCGGCTGGTCGAGCGGTACGCCGAGCCGTTGGTCGCGTTGTACGGCCACCCGTTCGCCAGCCAGCCGTTCCTGACGTTGGCGTGGCAGCGGCTGGTCGACTCGGCGTGCCATGACAGTGTGACCGGCTGCGGGGTGGACGCGACCGCCGAGCAGGTCGCGGCGCGGATCGCGGAGGCCGACGATCTCGGGCGCGGGGTGGTGGACCTGGTCTTGTCCCCGATCGCGGCGACCGTTCCCGACGGCGGGCATCTGCTGTTCAATCCCTCGCCGCGGCGGCGCACCGAGGTGGTGACGGTGGAGATCCCGGACGGCCGGACGTTGGTGGCGGCGTCCGGTGAGGCGGTGCCCTGCCAGGTGCTGGAGACGGAGGAGACCGTCTACGCCGACGAGATGGTGCCCTCGGACGAGCTGGACCGGTATCTGCGCAAGGTCCACGGCCGTGAGCTCTACGGGCTCCAGATCACCGGGTGGGAGGTGGACGCCGACACCAGGGTCATCGCGTTCGATCTCGCCGCCGCCTCCGATCTCGTCTTCGACGTGGCCGATGTGCGGGCGGCGGCCGAGGCGACGAACGTCGAGCTGTGGCAGGTCAAGGTGCGGACTCAGGCCCGGCACACGGTGGCCGCGCAGGTCGAGGTGGACGCGCTGGCCCTGGCCGCGGTCACCGCCGCGCCGACGGTCGGCACCGGTGCGGAGGAGGCGGCGTTCGGGCCGGTGCCGCCGGGCATCGCGGCGGGGCGCGGCTCGCTGTCCGATCTGGACAACGGGCTGATCCACGTGGCGCTGCGCTCCGACGGCCTGCTCGATGTGCTCGGAGCCGACGGCACGCACGTTTCGGGGCTGGGCGCGATCGTCGACGGCGGCGACCTCGGCGACGAGTACAACTACGCGCCGCCCGCGCACGACCGGCCGGCGGCCGAGCCCGACGAGGTCTGGAACCGGGTGCGGTGGAGCGGCCCGCTGACCGGGGCGCTGGAGTCGGTGCGCTGGTACCGCTGGCCGGAGCGCGGTGTGCCGGAGGCCGGCGGGCGCTCGGAGGAGACCGTCACCACGGAGGTCGTCACGCGGGTCGAGGTGCGGCAGGGCGAGCCGTTCGTGCGTCTGACCGTCAGCTTCGACAACCGCTGCGAGGACCACCGGGTCCGGCTGCATCTGCCGCTGCCGCGCCGGGCGGACCGCTCGCACGCTGAGGGGCAGTTCGCGGTGGTGGACCGGGGGCGGGACGCCGAAGGCGGCTTCGGCGAGCGTCCGGTGCCGACGTTCCCGGCGTACGGGTGGGTCGCGGCGGGCGGGCTGGCGGTGCTGCTGGACCACGTCAGCGAGTACGAGCTCGTCGACGACGGCCGCACTCTGGCACTCACGCTGCTGCGCTCGGTGGGCTTCCTGTCACGCAACGAGAACGCCTGGCGCGCGGAGCCGGCGGGGCCGCAGCTGCCGACGCCCGGCGCGCAGTGCCGCGGGGTGCGGACGGTGGAGCTGGCGTTGTTCTTGTACGCGGGCGAGTGGCACGAGTCGGAACTGCTGGACGCGGCCGAGCGGTATCGGCATCCCCTCATAGCGGTGCCGGGCTATGGCCGAGACCCCGACGGAGTGCCGGTGATCCCGGCGGGCGGCATCGAGGTCGGGGGCCGGGGCGTGGTGCTGAGCAGCTGCCGCGACGTCGGCCGCGACGGTCCGGAGCTGCGGCTCGTCGCGCTGACGCCGGAGCCGACGACCGCGACGGTGCGCTCCGCGCACGGCCACGGCGACATAGCGATGCGCCCCTGGCAGATCATGTCGATCGCCGCCAGAGGCGCATCAGCGGGCGGGGGCTGAGTCAGCGTTTTGTGTTCAGCGTTCTGCGTTTTATAGGTCCAGCTCCGGCTCAGCGATTCGCCGCCCAGTGGCCGTCGGCCTGCCGTTGCTCAGATTGTTTGCGGTACTTGCGGAACAGTTGTTCCTTGGACTGCCGGATGGTCTGGGCGACACGGGTGTGGAAGTAGAGAAGCTTCCCCTGCCCGCGCGCGCCGATGCCGTGGCGTCCTCTGGCCGGACTGTTCTTGGCCATGCGGTTCAACTCCTTGCGTGGCGGGGCGGCTGTGCCCGGCCCCGTCCACTCACGCTAAGCCGGGGCACAGGGCGGGGCCACCGGAGTCGGACGGGGCTCCGGTGGCGGCCGGGGCTGGGGCGGCGGACGGGGTCAGACGTCGGCCGGCAGCAGCATCGCCTCGTCCGGGTAGCACCACGCCCAGACCTCGCCGCAGGAGTAGGAGCGGATCAGCGCGTGGCCGGTGGCGCGCCAGTGCGCGGTGGCGTGGCGGTTCGGGGAGTTGTCGCAGCAACCCACATGGCCGCAGATCAGGCATTCACGCAGGTGCAGCCACCGGCCGCCGACGGCGCGGCAGTCGGCGCAGGTGTCCTCGGAGTCCGGCTCGACGTCCCGGAGCTGGTCCAGGTGGTCGCAGCGGCCCCCGTTGGCGGGGATGTACACGGGGATGGACATGGGTGGCGGCTCCTCGCGTGTCTGATTGATCACCCTGTGCCCGATGTGACCCGATGCACAGATGCTTGGCGCGGAGCGTAGCGAAAGAAGATGACCTGCCATGGGACGAGCGGGAAACATCACGTCCGGTTAGGCTGGCGGTCCCCCGCCGGGCAGGTGAGCGTCCGGCGGAACGCCTCTCACCGCCGCCGAACCCCTACCATGGAGTGATGCGGAATGTGGACCCGGGGTATGACGCACACCTTTTGTGCACCCTGGCAGACTTGGCTGTCATGGGGGTGAACTCGTGACGACGACACAGCCGCTGGAAAACACCACCGGAGCGGCGACCGCGTCCGGTGGGCCGGTCGGTTCCGGCGGGGTTCTTGAGACCCCCGGGACCGGTGGCCGCGGTGCCGGCTCGCCGGACCGCCGCAGCTGGATCCCCGGCCCGTTGCTGCCGCGCAAGTTCCGTCCGACGAACCGGCCGAAGCTGTGGCTGGAGATCGGGCTGATCGCGCTCGGCTACTGGCTCTACACGCTGACCCGGCTGGCGGCCCCGTTGCACGAGGCCACCGCTCAGCAGCGCGGATGGGACCTGCTCCACGTCGAGCACTATCTCGGCCTGAACTTCGAGCGCAGCTTCAACCACTGGGTGTACGGCGTGCGGTGGCTGGCGTTCTCCATGAACGTCTACTACGCGACGCTGCACTTCATCGTGCCCATCGCGGTGTTGATCTGGGTTTATGTGAAGTTCCCGGACCGCTATAGAGCGGTGCGCACGGTGATGTGCACGATGACGCTGATCGCGCTGTTCGGGTTCTACTTCTACTCGCTGTGCCCGCCGCGGCTGCTGCCGGACGGGAATTTCATCGACACGTTCAAGCTGCTGAACCCGTGGGGCCAGACGGCGGCGACGTCGGACGGGGTCGCGGGGCTCGGCAAGGGCACCAACGAGTTCGCGGCGATGCCGTCGCTGCACATCGGGTGGTCCACGTGGTGCGCCCTGGTGATCGCGCATCTGGCGACGAACAAGTGGGTCAAGGTGCTGGGCATCGCGTACCCGTTCGCGACGTTCGCGGTGATCCTGGGCACGGCCAACCACTACGTGCTGGACGCGGTCGGCGGGCTGGTGGTGCTGGCGCTGGGGTTCCTGCTCCAGCGGATCATCCAGGGCCGGCCGGTGTTCGCGCCGGTGGCGGGCCGGGACGGTGCGGCTCCGTTGCCGAGGCAGACGGACGGGAGCGGCGGGTCCGGCTCTGCTGGGCCGGGGTCCGGCTCCGCCGAGGCTGCGAAGCATGGCAGCGAGGCCGGCGGAGAACGTTCCAGACCGGAGATAGCGCCACAGGCTTAGGTGGAAAACGGGCCGGACTCTGAGGAGTCCGGCCCGTTTTCTGTCAGGGCGGCGAGGTGGGCGTCCAGGGCGGCGGCACCGGTGAGCAGGGCGCGGCCGCGGTCGGTGAGGCGGGTGTGCCAGTCGTGGAGCATGGACTCCAGCGGGGCGATGCCGCCGGCGGCGTGGATGTGGGTGAGCACCGGGGCGATCTGGTCCAGGAGGTAGCCGCCGCGGCGGAGTTGGTGGATCAGCTGGGCGTCGCGGACGTCGGCGGGGCTGTAGACGCGGTAGCCGGTCTGGGGGTCGCGGCGGGGGTGGAGGAGGCCGGCCTGCTCCCATTTGCGGAGGGTGGCGGCGCGGAGGCCGAGCTTGCGGGACAGGGGGCCGATGAAGGTGTCGGCACGGTCGGCCCGATCAGTGCGGTCGGCCCGGTCAGCGCGAGCGGTGCGGCTGGCGCGGGCGGTCGGCTCAGCTTGGTCGGCGCGGTCGGCGCGGTAGGCCCAGTCGGCCCGGCCGGAGCGGTCGGCCCGATCAGAGCGGTCGTCGGCGAGCAGCGGTTGCGGCGCCAGATCGCGCAAGGCGAGCTCGACGGCTTCCAGAGTGCGGCGGTCCTCGAGCAAACGGACGTGGCTCTCGTCGACGAGGCGGAGGGCGCGGTCGGTGGCGCCGCGGGTGAGGGCCTGCATGATCGAGGTGGCCGTGGCGTGGCCGTGGCCGGGGACCAGGGCCAGGAAGGTGCTGAGGGCCCGGGCGTGGAGCGGGGTGTAGGTGCGGTAGCCGTGGCGGGTGCGTTCGGCCGCCGGGAGGATGCCGGCGTCTTCGTAGTTCCTGATCGCCTGGGTCGACAGGCGGTGCGCGCGGGCCAGGTCGACCGGCCTCAGGTGGACGCCGGGTTGAGGGTTTTCGGGCATCGTCCTGCCGGATCATGGGAAAAGTTTCAACCGGGAGTTCAACGATAGCGTTTAAGGCATGGCTGCCGATATGAAAGACGCTGTCCACCCTGTCGATGCCGGTGCCGTCCTGGGGCTGCTGGCGGGCCGCCGGCCGCGCGTGCTGGCCTTGGGCGAGCCCACCCACGGCGAGGACGTTCTGCTCGAAGTCCGGAACGAGGTGTTCCGGGGGCTGGTCGAGGACGAGGGCTATCTGACCATCGGGCTGGAGAGCGACTGCCTGATGGGGTTGGCCGTGGACGACTACGTCGTGGCCGGGCGGGGCGAGCTCGACGAGGTCATGGAGCGCGGCTTCAGCCACGGGTTCGGGTCGGCGCCCGGCAACCGTGAGCTGGTGCGGTGGATGCGCGAGTACAACGAAGGACGGCCCTTGGCACAGCGGGTGCGGTTCGCCGGGTTCGACGGGCCGTTGGAGATGGCCGGTGGAGCGAGTCCCCGGCAGGCGCTGACCGCGCTGTACGCGTTCGTCACCGAGCGGGCCGGGGTGGAGTCGGTGCCGTGGAGCATGCAGACGGTGGAAGCGCTGCTCGGTGCCGACGACCAGTGGACGGAACCCGCGGCGATGATGGATCCGGCCCGGTCTGTGGGGCGGACGCCGGAGGCTGAACGATTGCGGCTGATCGCCGATGATCTGGCGGCGGCGCTGGACATGCTGGCGCCGCAGCTGGTCCAGGCCTCGTCAGCGGACGAATGGGAGCGGGCGCGGCTGTATGCGCGCACGGCTCGCGGGCTGCTGCGCTACCACTCGTGGACGGCCGACGAGTCGCCGGGGCGGATCGCGCAGTTGCTGGGCGTGCGGGCGTCGATGATGGCCGGCAACGTGCTGGCGGCCGCGAGGCGTGGACCGGTGCTGTTCCATGCCCACAACGCCCATCTTCAGCGGGCCAAGAGCCGGATCCGGATGGGCGGTATGCCGATGGACTGGTGGAGCGCGGGCGCGATCGTGGAGACGGAGATGGGTGCGGACTACGCCTTCTTCGCCACGGCGCTCGGCACGATCCGCCATCAGGGCGTGGAGACCCCGCCTTCGAACACTGTGGAAGGGCTCCTCTACGCACTGTCTGAGGAACGGTGCGTCGTCGACTCGCGGCGGCTGGATCAGCTGCGGGGCGAAGCGGCGTTTGTTCCGCGGGTGTCGGAGTGGTTCGGCTACGCGCCGCTGGATCCTGATCACCTGGGCGGATACGACGGGGTGGTGTTCGTCAGGGATGCACCAGGTAAGTAGTTTCCTCGGACGCATCAGAGTATTGAAGTCGCTAGCGGCTACGGTTGCGCGTGAACACAGCACAACTGACGGATGGGGAGACCGGGATGGCGCCGCAGGGGTTCGAGCAGGATCTGGCCGAGTTTGTCAGCGGAGCGGCGAAGGCCTACGAAGTACCCGGCGTCAGCGTCGGGATACTGCATGAGGGTACTGAGATCTACGCGGCGTACGGCGTGACCAACGTCGACTACCCGGTGCCGGTGGACGAGCGGACGCTGTTCCACATCGCCTCCGCCTCCAAGTCGTTCACCGCCGCCGCCGTGGTGAACCTGGTGACCGCCGGGAAGATCGAGCTGGACGCGCCGGTCCGCCGGTATCTGCCGGAGCTGACGCTCGCCGACGAGGAACACGCCGAGCGGATCACCGTCCGGAATCTGCTGAACCACACCGGCGGGCTGGACTGGAACCTGGTCGACGGCGACGAGGGCGACGGGTCGCTGGCCGCGTTCGTGGCGAAGCTGTCCGCGTTGTCGCTGGTGGCCGAGCCGGGCGCGCGGGCCTCGTACAGCCAGGCCGGATACAACGTCCTCGGGCGCGTGATCGAGAAGGTCACCGGACTGCCGTACGAGAAGGCCATGGCCGAACTGGTGCTGACTCCGCTCGGGCTGGACGACACCGTGTACGACCTCGACGAGGTGGTCCGGCGCAAGTTCGCGATCGGGCACGTCCGTACCGACGACGGTGCGCTGCGCACCGCGACGCCGTGGAAGGCCTACCCGGCGGGTGCGCGGGGCAACAACCCCGGCGGCGGCGGGGTGTCGAACGCGCGGGACCTGCTGCGCTGGGCCCGGTTCCACCTCGGGGAGGACCTGGACGGCGGCGCCGCGGTGCTGTCCGCCGAGGACCGTCGGCTGATGCGCACGCCGTCGGCCGAACTGCGGGGCTCCAGCCTGGGCGACGCGTTCGGATTCGGCTGGTTCCTCAAGGAGATCGCCGGCACCGCCACCTTCGGCCACGGCGGCTCGGGCAACGGCCAGTTCGCCGAGGTGCTGGTGGTCCCCGAGCACGGCTTCGCGATCGCGGTCGCGAGCAACGGCCCCGAGGGCTACCAGCTCAACCAAGCGATCGTGAAGTGGGCGCTGGAGCACTGCCTCGGACTGGCCGAGCCCGACCCCGAGCCGGTGGCCTACGACGCGGCGCGCAACGCCGCCGTGGTCGGACGGTACGAGATCGACGCGATGAACCTGGACGTCGCCGACGACGGCGCGCGGCTGACGCTGGCGGTGCAGATCAAGCCGGAGATCCGGGCCGGCGCCGACGTCGAGATGCCGCCGGACCTCCCCGCGTCGGCCATGGGGTTCCTGGCCGAGGACGGCGACGACTACATCGTCACCGAGGGCGAATTGAAGGGACAGCGCGGGTACTTCTCGCGGGACGAGGACGGCGTCGTGGTCGGGATCGACCTGGCGGGGCGGGTGTTCGGCCGCAGTTCGTGAGGGCCGGCGGCGCTCAGCCGCCGGGGGCGCCGTGCGCGCCGTGCGCGGAGTCGCTGGTCCAGCCGTAGAAGACCCGCTCCACCACGGCGCGCGCCCGCCGCGCGAGCCGGCGGTACTCGTCGACGAACTCCTCGCTGTTGAGGGCGTCGAGGTAGACCGCGATGCTCGCGCGTTCCTTCACGTCGGTGGGGATGGAGTCGCCGGGCCGGCCGCGGACCAGGACGATGCCGTTGCGGACGCGGGTGGCCTCGATCCAGGCCTCGTCGAGGATCTCGGCGTCGGCGGCGGTGAGCAGTCCGGCCTCGACGGCGGCGGACAGGGCCTGGCGGGTGCGGGTGGTCCGCAGGGCCGGGACGGCGTGGGCGTGGCAGAGCTGTAAGAGCTGGATCGTCCATTCGACGTCTGACAGGCCGCCGGGGCCGAGTTTGGTGTGCAGGGCCTTGTCGGCGCCGCGCGGCAGGCGTTCGGACTCCACGCGGGCCTTGATGCGGCGGATCTCGCGGACGGCGTCCTCGTCGAGGCCGGCCTCGGGGCGGCGCAGCGGGTCGATCAGGCCGATGAACCGGCGGCCCAGGTCCGGGTCGCCGGCGACGGGTTCGGCGCGCAGCAGCGCCTGCGACTCCCACTGGACCGACCAGCGGCGGTAGTACTCGGCGTAGGAGGCCAGGGAGCGGACCAGCGGGCCCTGCTTGCCCTCGGGGCGCAGGTCGGCGTCGATGATCAGGGCCGGGTCGGGGGTCGGGAGCTGGAGGAGGCGGCGCAGCTCGTTGGCGACGGCGTGGGCGGCGTCGGTGGCGGCGCGTTCGCGGTCGGGGGAGATCGGGCGCGGGGAGGCGCCGTCGATGTCCTTGATGGCGCTGGCCAGGGAGCCGGGTGCGGGTGCGGCCGTCGAGTCGGTGGCGGGGTCGGTGGCGGCGGAGCTCGCGGCGGCCGAGTCGGCGGCAGCGCCCCAAGCCTGCTCCGCATCCCCCTCGTCATCGCCCGCCCCCTCCGGCAGCGGATCGTGCACGAACAGCACGTCGGCGTCGCTGCCGTACCCGAGCTCGCGTCCGCCGAAGCGGCCCGCGGCGATGATCGCGAAGCGGGTCGGCAGCGGTCCGCCGATCTTGGTCTCGACGGCGGTCGTCGCGGCTTGCAGCGCGCCGGCCAGGGTCGCGGCGGTGACCGCGCTGAGCCCGTCGCCGATCTGCTCGACGGTGAGCATCCCCAGGATGTCGGCGGCGGCGATGCGGAACAGCTCGCGGCGGCGGACGGCGCGGGCGGCGGCGACCGCCGCCTCCGGGGTGGCGGCGCGGC
>JABFXP010000027.1 GCA_013361685.1 Catenulispora sp. | reverse complement strand
CACCCAACCCACAGCCCCGAACCCCGGGACCACCCACACCGTGCCGAAGGCCGTAAATAAAGCCTTTGACTTTAAACCCCACGCCAACCGCCGGCCGACCTCACAACCCAACCCAACCACCCCCACCAAGCGCCAGAAAAGCCCAGTGCCCCGCGGACCGAAATCCACGGAACACCAGGCTTCCACCGGATGGAGTTCCCCTGTCCCACCCTCACCGCTGCGGACCTGCACGTGGTAGTGAGCAGTGCTCGATGCTTCGTCACTTGTGGATTCTGATGGGCGTCAGTTGTCATCCGGAGGAGTTGAACCCCCACGCGCCGCCCTCAGCGCACCAGAGCTGGCGAATTACCCGTCGCCATCGGGCTGTGCACGCTTCCGCTGCGGTTACCGTCTCCACCCGGCTGTTCGCGGCCGGATCTCAGTCCAGCAGGTCGACCTCCCAGTTGGCCCTCTGGATCCGGATGTCGAGTTCCCGGATCTGCCGCGCCAGCTCGTCGGCCCGCGTCCGCAGGTCGGCGACCGGCAGCGCGGAGAGCATCTTCAGCTCCGAGCGCAGCTGGCGTCCGTAGCTGGTCTGCGAGCTCTTGCCGGAAGCGGCGTCGGCGGCCGAGGCGACGATCGAGTGCCGCAGGCGCAGCGTGTCGCGGGCGGCCAGGGCGTCGGTGAGGGTGCCGTCCGGCCCGATCACCGCCGCGGAGTTGGTGCGGTTGATGCGGCGGACCAGCACCTGGAACTCCTCGAGCGCCGTGTCGGCCTCGAGCAGCAGCTCCGCGGCGTTCTCGGACGGCTCCTCGCCCTCCTGGTAGCGCGCGTTGGCGACGATCCGCGCCTTGAGCTGTTCCACCCGCCGTACCGCGTCCGCGCGCAGCGCCAGTGCTTCAGCCACCTTCATGGCCACCCCCGTCATCACCCCGACTGATTTTCGATCGGCCCAGTATGGGCGGCGGCGGCTCCGGCCGTCACAGGGTTTTTCCATACTGTGACAGCCGATGCCGGCCGGCGGGATCGGTGGTCAGCCGGCGGCGGCCGCGGCCCCGAGTTCCACGTCCGCGCCCAGGGCGGACAGCTTCGCCTCGAAGTCCTCGTAGCCGCGGTGGATCAGGCTGATGCCGTGCACCGTCGAGGTGCCCTGGGCGGCCAGCGCCGCGATCAGGTAGCTGAATCCGGCCCGCAGGTCCGGGATCGTCAGCTCGGCGCCGTGCAGCTTCGTCGGGCCGGAGATGACCGCCGAGTGCTGGAAGTTGCGCTGCCCGAAGCGGCAGGCGCTGCCGCCCAGGCACTCCCGGTACAGCTGGATCTGCGCCCCCATCCGGTTCAGCGCCTCGGTGAAGCCCAGCCGCTGCTCGTACACGGTCTCGTGGACGATCGACAGCCCGTGCGCCTGGGTCAGCGCCACCACCAGCGGCTGCTGCCAGTCGGTGGACAGGCCCGGGTGGACGTCCGTCTCCAGCGCCAGCGCGCGCATCTGCCCGCCGGAGTGCCAGAAGCGGATCGACTCCTGACCCGGTGTGTCGTCGACCTCGAAGTCTCCCCCTATGCGGCGGAAGACGTTGAGGAAGGTCATCATCTCGCCCTGCTGGGCCCCGATCACGCGGATGTCGCCGCCGGTGGCCAGCGCCGCGCAGGCCCACGAGGCGGTCTCCAGCCGGTCCGGCAGCGCGCGGTGCGTGAACCCGTCCAGCCGGTCCACGCCGATGATCCGGACCACCCGGTCGTTGTGGACGGAGATTATGGCGCCCATCTTCTGCAGCACCGCGATCAGGTCCACGATCTCCGGCTCGGTGGCCGCGTTGGACAACTCGGTGACGCCCTCGGCCAGCACCGCGGTCAGCAGCACCTGCTCGGTGGCGCCGACGCTCGGGTACGGCAGCCGGATGTGGGTGCCGCGCAGCCGCTCCGGGGCCAGGATCAGCAGGCCCTCGGGCCGCTTCTCCACCACCGCGCCGAAGGCGCGCAGCGCGTCCAGGTGGAAGTCGATCGGCCGGTCGCCGATCTTGCAGCCGCCCAGGTCCGGGATGAAGGCGCGGCCCAGGCGGTGCAGCAGCGGGCCGCAGAACAGCACCGGGATGCGGCTGGTGCCGGCGTGCGCCTCGACCGCGGCGTCGCTGGCGGCCTCGACCGAGGCCGGGTCCAGGATCAGCGTGTCGCCCGGTTTCCCGTCCGGTCCGGCGGCGCCGCGGGTGACCGAGACGCCGTGCGCCTCCAGCAGCCCGGTGACGATGCGGACGTCGGAGATGTCCGGCACGTTGTGCAGCACTGACGTGCCGTGGCCGAGCAGCGCGGCGACCATCGCCTTCGGCACCAGGTTCTTCGCGCCCCGCACCAGCACCTCGCCGGACAGGGCGGTTCCGCCGTGCACTGTCAGCACGTCAGAGGCGGTGCTCGGGTCCATGGCTCTCCTGATGGTCGGTGCTCGGGGGTGGCCGGGGCGGGCGATGCGGCGGCCGATCCAGGGTACTCGAACACCGAGGCGTGGCGGCCGAAGCGCGCGAACCGGCGCACCGCCCCGGCCGGTGCGGTTACCCGCGTGTGCCGACCCGAATGCCGAGGGTTGCCGATATCGGGTGAATCCGGTGCCGGGCGGCGGTCGGCGAAGGGGACGGACCGCGTCGCGGACGCGCGGTCCTCAGGCAAAAGGCGCCAGCGGGCCGCCGGGTGCGGGATCATGTCTGCCATGACGGACGCAGGGCGCGACGCGGGGGAGCAGGACGGCGGCCGCACGCCGCTGGAACGGCTGACCGGCAAACTGCTGGTCGCCACCACGGTCCTGGTCGATCCCAACTTCGACCGCACCGTGGTGCTGGTCGTCGACCACGACGACGACGGCACCCTGGGCGTCGTCCTCAACCGTCCCGGCTCGCTGGAGGTCGGGGACGTGCTGGAGCCCTGGGCGCCGCTGGCCGCCGAGCCGCCCACGGTGTTCCTCGGCGGGCCGGTGGCGCTGGACTCGGCGCTGGGCATCGCGTGCGTGCGCCCGGAGGCCGCGCTGCCGGGCGAGGAGCCGTTGGGCTGGCGCCAGTTCTCCGGCCGGCTGGGCCTGGTGGACCTGGACGCGCCGCCGGAGGTGCTGGCCCCGGACCTGACCGCGCTGCGGATCTTCGCCGGGTACGCCGGCTGGGGCCCCGGGCAGCTGGCCGCCGAACTGGTGCAGCGCGCCTGGTACGTGCTGGAGCCGGAGCTCGGCGACGTGTTCACCACCGAGCCCGACGAGCTGTGGCGGCGGGTGCTGCGCCGCCAGGGCGGGACGATCGCGATGGTGGCGAACTGGACCGAGGACCCGGATCAGAACTAGCAGGGCCCGGATCAGAAATAGTCGAAGTATGCATATAAAGGCCCGGTGCCACCGGTCTTCGGCGGTTCCGGGCCTTTATGGTGCAACTCGGGTATCGCGGGATGCCGCAGGGTGTCGCACGCTTCGCGAGTTGTAGCGGCTACGAGAGGGAACGGCTACTGCTGGGAACTCAGGGCCCCGCCGATCTCCCTCATGCTCGGGATCTCCGACCCGACGACGCCGGTCTTCAGCAGGATGCCGTAGAGCACCACGGCCAGCCCCAGTACCAGCGCGGCCTGGGCGAAGGCCCGCGAGTAGAGCCGGTGCCGACGTGCCGTCCACAGCCCGAGGACGAACAGCGCCAGCAGGATCGCCACCAGCCCCAGGATGATGTGCGCCCAGGACTGGTACTGGATCCAGTCGCGCTCGGTGCCGAACGGATCCTGGCGGGCGCGCGGGACGTTGTTCTTGAAGTCCGACCAGGTGCGGGCCGCGCCGTGCGCCTGCACCAGCGGGTAGACCAGCAGGTAGGCGCCGGCCGCGAGCAGGCTGGTCAGCAGCGCCAGGACCGAGGCCGCCTCGATGCCGGGCAGGAAGGTGGCCGCGACGCCGGTGTTCGGGGCGTTCGGGTCGGCCGGCTCGCCGTAGTCGGCGCCGAGGGTTTCGTCGGCGCCCGCGGGGGTGGTGGCCCAGGCGTCTTCCGCAGTGGCTTCGGTGGCACCGGTGGTGGCGCCCGCGGCGCCTGCGGTACCCGCGACCCCAGGGGAGGAGGCCGGGGTCTGCGGGGTCAGCGGGGTCTGCGGGGTCTGAGCCGGCGGCACAGGCGCCGGCTCAGACGGCGTCTGCGGGCTCTGCGGAATCGGCGGCGTCTCGGGCGTCCCGGGCGCACTGCCCGCCGGCGGCCCGGCGTTCGGGTCCGACGGGGTGTTCGAGTTCTCGGTCACGGCATCAGTCCATTCATTGTGGTTCGCACCATTGTGACCGGAATGGGTGCTTGATCTCGCCGGTGGCGCTCCGTCCGCCGCGGCTTTTCGGCCGGGCCCCTTGTTCGTTACCGACGGGTCAGTAATATATGAGAGATCGTCATGTTCCATTCTCCGCAGCACCTCCCACCTGCTTAGGAGCACTCTGTGAACAGACCCGGACGCAGACCCCTGACCGCGCTGCTGGCCGCCGCGACGCTCACCGGGACGGTGGTGTCGGCGTGGTCCGGCACCGCCCAGGCCGTCACCCCCGCCGTCACTCATTCGGGCCCCTCGGCGATCGTCGCCATGGGGGACAGCGCCATCTCCGGCGAGGGCGCGGGCACGGACACCAGCGACGACTACATAGCGCCGACCGACGGGCCGACCGACTGGTGCCATCGCAGCGCCCAGTCCGAGATCTTCGACACCGGGCTCAGCGGCGTCACGCCCTTCGACATCGCCTGCTCCGGCGCGCAGACCGGCGACATCGCCTCCATCCCGCAGTACGCGGCCGTCACCGGCAGCGGCGGCGGCGACTACGGCGAGGCCAAGCAGGACCAGCAGCTGGCGGCCATCGCCAAGGCGAACAACGTCAAGCTGGTGGTGCTGACCATCGGCGCCAACGACGACTTCGACTTCACCGGGAT
>JABFXP010000147.1 GCA_013361685.1 Catenulispora sp. | reverse complement strand
CGAAGGCGTCAGTGCACACCCACACACCCGTCATAAGCACCTCTTTTCGACGGTGTCGACGCTAGAACCAGGGCGTGCAGACTTCACCGCTGGAGTGCGTGGCGTCGGTCGCGGTGACGCAGACCTCTTCCAACTGGCTCGCCGTGTCGGTGTAGGGGTAGAAGGGCACGTAGCCGCTCGTGATGCTGTGGTAGCCCGACGACTGTACGCGGCTGCGGCCGCCGTCGTTGGACAGGTACATCGCCCCCGAACACGTGCCGCCGTCCCAGGAGATGACTCCCGAGGCGGTTCCGGCGTTCGGGTGGGGGTCGAGCTGAACGGTGCATTCGGCGCTTCCGGTGTATACGACGACGCCGAGCGGCAGATAGGAAAGGTTCTCGAAGGTGCGGATCCACGTCTTGGTGACCGGGCCGACGTTGCCGTCGACCGCCACCGACGGGTCCTGTAGATGGGCCTTGGTCTGCACCCACTTCACGGCGTCCAGGGTGTGGCCGCCGAAGTCGCCGTCCACCGACAGGCCGAAGTCGAATTTGTTGAGCTCCATCTGCAGGCTGGTGACGCAGCCGTTGATCTGCCCGTATTGGATGGTGCCGCAGTTCGGTCCGTCCCACAGGATCGGAGCGGGGACGGAGGAGGCCTGCGCGGTGGCCGGAAACACCACCAGTGCGGCGGCGATGGCGGCGGCGCTGGTCAGGGCACGAAGTCGCATCATCTTGTTCCTTCTTGTTCACAGGTTGCGCGGACGCCGGTGCTACTCGGTCGGCGCCAGCGTGGCCGGCCCGGGGCCGGCGCGACTGTGGCCAGCGTTCCCCGGCGGCCTGTCAGAGGCCTAACAGAGGCCTGTCAACGCGCAGGTGGGGGAACGGCGGAGCGACTGTCGCCGACGATGATCAGCGGCCTTCGGCACCGGTCGCCGTCTCGACCTCCGCCATGCGCTCGAGTACCGGCTTCAGCAGCGGATGGTTGAGCCGTTGCAGGATCTCCACCGCCGCCTCCCAGGACGCACGCGCCGCGACGTTGTCCCCGATGAGCGCATACGCCTGGCCCATGCAGTCGAGCGTGTACGCCTCGGTCCGCTCGTCCCGGATGTCGCGCATGATGCCCAGAGCGGCTGCGAACTGCTCCAAAGCCGCGTCGGGCTCGTGCGCGCCGAGATGGAGTTCGCCGAGGCTACAGCGCAGGTAGCTCTCGTTGAAGCGGTCGACGCCGTTCGCGCACAACGCCAGACCCCGTTCGAAATGCGCTCGTGCCCTGCCCGCCTCGCCCATCATCAAGTACGCGTTGCCCAGGTTGTTGTGGCAGGCGGACTGACCGAAGACGTAGCCTCGCTGCTCTTGCAGCACGAGTAGCCGTTCGACCAGCACCCGGCCGGTCTCGGGGTCGCCGCGGCCGAAGGCGATGAACGCCTCCGGTTCCAGAAGCAAGCCCCTGGCATCGGGGTCGCCGTGCGCGGACGCCGTCGACTTCGCGGTGCGGATCCAGTGCTCCGCCTGGTCGAGGTCGCCGCGCTCGAAGTGCAGGAAGGCGAGGATCGAATGCACCAGGCACTGGTGCCGGCCAGAGCCCAGGCGTTCCGCCGCCGCCAAGCCGGTCTGCGCGAACGCCGACCAGTCGTCCCAGCTGATCCGCAGCCCGAAGAACCCGCGCAGCATCCACGGCAACCGCGCCAGCACATCGTCCACCACGGGCGACGCGCCGCCGAGCGAGGCCAGCGCCCGCAGGTTCACGCGCTCGGCCTCGTACCAGGCCGCCGCGTCGTCGAGGTCTGCGAAGGCCGGGTGGGGCGGGACACCGACCAACTCCGGCAGCCCGACACACAGCCGGCCCGGGACCTGGAGCTCACCGGCCGCCAGCGCAGCCGCAGCCGCGTGCAGCACGATCCGTTCAGCGGCACGCACACGATCCGCCGCCGACAGCTGTTCCTCCGCGAGTTCGGCCGCATACAACCGCAACAAGTCGTGGACGCCATAGCGATCCGCACCCCGTGACTGCACCAAGTGCGCGTCGACCAATCCTTCCAGAGCCGCTTCAGCACGATCGACCGGCACCTCGAACAGCGCGGCGGCCGAGCGGACACCGACGTCCGCGCCGGGCAGCAACCCCAGCAGCGTGAAGGCCCGCGCGCATGCCGCGTCCTCGCTCTGGACGTTGGCATACCCGGTCCGGAAGACAGCGCGGACCGCCACGTCCCCGACGGCCAGCTCGTCCAGCCGACGGCGCTCGACGTCGAGGCGCTCGGCGAGCGTGTGGATGGTCCACGACGGCCGGTTGGCGAGCCGCGCGCCGGCCACGTGCAGTGCCAACGGCATACCGGCGCAGTGCGCCAGGATGGCGCCGACGGCCTGCGGCTCCGCAGTGACCCGCCCCACTCCGACGACCGTGGTGAACAGTTCGAGGGCCTCGTCGGCCGGGAGCGAACCGACCTCGACGTGTACCGCGCCGAGCAGTGACGGCAGCCGGGAGCGGCTCGTCACCAGCACCGCGCACCCGCCGCCGCCCGGGATCAGCGGCCGGACCTGGGCGGCGTCGCGGGCGTCGTCGAGGACGAGCAGGACGCGCCGGTGGGTCAGCAAGGACCGGAACCGGTGCTCGCGCGCCTCGGCGTCGGCCGGGATCGCGGCGGGGTCGTCGCCCAGATCGGCCAGCCAACGGCCGATGACCTCGTGCGGGTCCCGTGGACGGTCCCCCGAGCCCAGCAGCCCGGCGTAGAGGCGACCGTCCGGGAACGACGAGGCCAGCCGGTGTGCGGCGGTCACGGCGAGCGCGGTCTTGCCGACGCCGCCGTAGCCGCTGAGCGCGACGACCGGAGTGCCGGAGGTCCGGGGCCTGTCCGGGGCCAGGTTCCGCCGGATCGCCGCGAGGTGCGTCTCGCGACCGACGAATCCGGTGGCGACGAAGGGGAGTTGGGCGACGGGCCGGAACGTTCCGGAGGCCGCGCCGTGGTTTGCGTAGCCGCTGCCGCCGCCGTCCGGGCCGTCGGTGGCTTCCCGGGCACCGGAGTGTGTGCGAGCCGTCGGGCGCGGCTGAGCACCCGGCGCCACGAAGTCGAGAGCGGGATCAGCGCTCAGGATCCGCCGATGCAGCTCCCGGATATCGGACGACGGCTCGATGCCGAGCTCGTCGACGAGCATCCGCCGCAGCGACCGGTATGTCTCCAGCGCCTCGGCCTGACGCCCCGAGCGATAGAGCGCCAGCATCAGCTGCCGATGGAACGGCTCATGGAGCGGCTCCGCGCCGACCAGCGCCTGCAACTCGCCGCTCACCTCGCGGTGCAGGCCGAGGTGCAGATCCGCATCCATGCGCGCCTCGTGCACGAGCCTGCGGTCCTCGCGCAGGCGGCGGACCCGCTCGTCGAAGACCAGCGCGGGCACGTCGGCGAACGGCTCGCCGCGCCACAACGCGAGCGCGCGTGCCAGCGAATCCGAAGCCTGATCCCACCGGCTCTGACGGGCGGCGCGCAGCCCGTCGGAGCGCCACTGCTCGAAGTCGTCGAGGTCGAGCTCGCCCGGATCGAGGCGGATCCGGTACGCGCCGGCGTCCGTCCGGATCCGCCGGCCGTCCGGGTCGCCCAGGGCGTGCCGCAGCCGCCCGACATGATTGCGCAGCGCCGCCCCGACCGTGGCCGGCGCGGTGTCGCCCCACACCGCGTGCACGAGCCGGTCGACGGAGACCGGCTGGTTGGCGTGCAGAATCAGGGCCGCCAGCACCGCGCGGGGGAGTGCGCCGGGCAGATCGACCACACCTGCGTCGTCATCGGCGACGGCCAGCGGCCCCAGCACGGCAAAGCGCACAACCACGTCCCGTCAGATCCGAGGGGAGGCGACGCGATGATTCTAGGCGCACGGATCTGCCACGGCCCGGAAGATTCACATGGCGGACACCGCACCCTCACAAAGCCCTAACAGCCCACTCCCCATCGATCCCTGATATGCCGCCGGGTGGCGCGAGAAGCACTTGCGACCTGCGATGCGGGCGGTGCGAGCCGGTTGTGAGCCGCCACGGTCAGCCTGGTTCCCGTCACTGTTTCGACGCCTATCGCTGCCGACTGGAGCCAGCTATGACCGCTTTCCTCCCCCCGACGCATCACCCGCGCCGGCGACGAGTCAGGGGCCGGACGCTCCGGCTGACGGCCGTCGTCGCGATGGCGGCGCTCGTCGCGGGCGGCACGGCCGCCGCCGCGCGAGCCTCCGCCGCGGCACCGATCAACCTGGACTCGGCCTCGTGCCCGACCAACATCGTCGAGTACGAGACCGACGGCTGCGTCACCGAGCTTCAGGAACTGCTCAACATCCACAACGCCGGGATCGGCGTCGACGGCCAGTTCGGGCCGCAGACCCTGGCAGCGGTCCGGCAGTTCCAGTCCGAGGCCGGGATCGGCGTCGACGGCCAGGTCGGACCGCAGACCAAGGCCGCGTTGTACGGGTCGTCCGGCCGGGTCCCGACGCCGATCAAACTCACCTCCTCGGCCTGCCCGGCGAACATGATGGAGAACGAGAAGGACGGCTGCGTCGTCGAGCTGCAGAACCTTCTCGACGAGCACGGACAGCACATCATCGTCGACGGCCAGTTCGGCCAGCAGACGTTCGCAGCGGTCGAGGCGTTCCAGACCTCCGCGGGGATCGGCGTCGACGGCCAGGTCGGACCACAGACCAAGGCCGCGCTGTACGGGACCGGCGCGCAGCAGGGCGTCGCCAACCTCTTCTCCCCGACCTGTCCGGAGAACATGATGCAAGGCGAGATCGACGGCTGTGTCGTCGCCCTGCAGAGCCTGCTGAACGCGCACGGACAGCACATCGGCGTCGACGGCCAGTTCGGCCAGCAGACGTTCGCAGCGGTCGAGGCGTTCCAGACCTCCGCGGGGATCGGCGTCGACGGCCAGGTCGG
>JABFXP010000719.1 GCA_013361685.1 Catenulispora sp. | reverse complement strand
TCCTCGACCACCGTCACCAGCGTCGGCGACTCGAAGATGGTGTAGTGCGTGGTGTTCGGCAGGACCGCCAGCCGGTGCGCGCCCGGCCGCCCCGCGCCGTCCCATCCCGCGTCCTGCTGCCCGCCGCCGAGCAGCGCCCAGAAGTCGCTGATGTGCTGCAGGCTGTAGGTGTCGGCGTCGGCGAACACCAGCTCGGTGGGCATCCGGAGCTCGCGGATCTCCGCCGAGTAGTCGAACGGGATCTTCAGCAGCTCGCCCATCTTGCCGATCAGCGTCCCGAAATCCTCCGGACGCGGCGCGGTGCGCTCATACAGCTCCCACATCGGCGTCTGCTTCATGAACGGCGCCGCCTCCGGCGACATCTGCTCCTGCTGCTTGAGGACGTCGGCGTAGAAACCGTCCCGGCGGAACGGGAACGAGACCACGACCAGCTTGCGCACCGCCTCCGGGTGCTGGATCGCGCAGCGCAGCGCCACCCCGGCGCCGAAGCTGTAGCCCACCACGTCCGCCGGCCCCACTCCCAGCTGCCCGATCAGGGCCGCGACGTCGTCGCCGCTGGTCTCCAGCCGGATCGGCCGGTCGATGTCCGCCGTGTGGGAGTGCGCCTGCAGGTCCACCGTGATCACCCGGCGGTTTGCCGCCAGCGCCGGCAGCACCGGCGCGAACATGTCGCCGCCGCCCAGCCCGCCGTGCAGCAGCACCAGCGCCGGCCGCTCAGCGGTGACCGCAGCCTCACCGTGCTCCTCGTAGTACAGGTTCAGGCCGTTGACCTCGGCGTAGCTCATCCTCGTCATCCTCTCGCTAGGGGCTTCACCCGGTAAGACGAGCCGTCTGCCCGGAACTCATCGCCGCCGTCCCAAGAACCTTTTTCGGTGTGCGCCGCACCCGGCGATACCTTGATCGGCATGGAACTGCGCCAGCTGGAGTACTTCGTCGCCGTCGCCGAGGAACTGCACTTCGGCCGCGCCGCCGAACGGCTGCACATCGGCCAGCCCGCCGTCAGCCAGCAGCTGCGCCGCCTGGAACGGGAGCTCGGGGCCGAACTGTTCGACCGCTCGCCCCGCCACGTCCGCCTCACCCCGGCCGGCCAGGCCCTGCTGCCCCAGGCCCGCGACGTGCTCACCGCCGTGGCCCGGGCCCGTACCGCGGTGAGCGCCGCCTCCGGCGCCGGCCACGGCCCGCTGCGCATCGGCACCAGCTCCGGGCTGGGGGAGCGGCTGGAACAAGTCCTGGACGACCTGCGGCGCCTGGCCCCGGACCTCGCCGTGGAACTGGCCACCACCGGCACCACCTCCGAACGCCTGGACCGCGTCGCCGACGGCTCCCTGGACGCCGCCTTCGTCCGCGGCGCCGTCCCCGACGAAGGCCGCGGCCTGCGCGTGGTGCCGCTGTGGCCGGACGAACTGGTCGCCGCCGTCCCGGCCCGGCACCCCATCGCCCAGGCCGAGCACGCCGGCTACGCCGACCTGGCCCCGCTCGGCCTGCGCCTGACCCCGCGCCGCACCAACCCGGCCCTGGTCGACCTGGTCGTCGGCGCCTTCCACGCGGCCGGCCACGAACCGACGTCGTCGAGCCCTTACACCCGTCTGGCCGACACCCTCGCCGCGATCGGCACCGACGGCGCCAGCTACACCGTCGTCTACGCCGCCCACGCCGCACAGATCAACAACCGCCGCGTCGCCTTCCTCCCCTTCGAACCCCCGGGACTGAGCCTGATGACCCACCTGGTGGTCCGCCGCTCCGCCCCCACCCCGCACTTCAGCCTCCTGATGCAGGCTTGCGATCACGAATCGTGATCGCAGCCAGTGCCGGGCTCGTCTGGTTCGGCCGCCGCATCCGCGGTGAACTTGATCTCGCAAGGCGAACCGATCAACTCACCGAGGAGCCCACCATGCCGAACATCACCATCCAGCAGATGCCCAAGACCGTCGAGCAGAAGCGCGAACTGGTCGCCCGCATCACCGACGCCATGGTCGACGTCTACAAGGCCCCGGCCGACACCGTCCACGTCTGGTTCCAGGAGGTCACCACCGAGGACTACGCCGCCGGCGGCCAGCTCGTCGTCGACAAGCTCGCCCAAAAGTAGGTCGTGCTACAACGGTCCGTATGCGGATCTACATCAGCGCGGACATGGAGGGGATCACCGGGCTCGTCGACGCCGACGACGTCCAGCCCGGGGGCCGCGACTACGAGCGCGGACGGCGCGCGATGACCGAGGACGTCAACGCCGCCGTCTGCGGCGCGCTGCGGGCCGGCGCCACCGAGGTGGTCGTGAACGACGCCCACGGCCCGATGCGCAACCTCACCGCCGACGCCCTGGACCCCAAAGCCCGCCTCATCCGCGGAAAACCCAAGCTCATGGGCATGGTCGAGGGCCTCACCGCGGACTTCGACGCCATGGTCTGCGTCGGCTACCACTCCCGGGCCGGCGCCCACGGCGTGCTGAGCCACAGCTTCATGGGCCACGAGATCGAGGACATGTGGCTGGACACCGTGCCCACCGGCGAGATCGGCCTGGTGCACGCCTGCGCCGCCGCGTTCGGCGTCCCGCTGGCCGCGCTCACCGGCGACGACGCGGCCTGCGACGAGGCCGCCGCCTGGGACCCGGCGATCGCCACCGTCCCGGTGAAGTACGTCCGCAGCCGCTTCGCCGCCCACCTGCGCCCCGACCCCGAGGCCCGCGCCGCGATCGCCGACACGGTCGCGACGGCGCTGGCGACCGTCCAGAGCATCGAGCCCACCACGGGGACGGCCACGCTCGCCGTGCGCTGGCAGTCGTCCGCCGTGGCCGAGACGCTGCTCGGCATCCCGGGCGTGACGCAGGTCGACACCCGCACCGTGCAGACCACCGCCACGCCGCCGGAGCTGTTCCGGCAGTTCGGGGTCTGGATGCGGGTGGCCACCGCCCTGACGAATCAGGCGCCCTACTGCTGAGCGATGGTCTTGAGTACCGGTCGCTGGTCGCCGGTCGCCAGTCGCTGCCCCCGACCAGCGACCGGCCTTCGCTGACCGGCGCTCCCCGAGCCCCGACCCCTACTCGGCGACCAGCCAGACCGTCACATCCGCCGGAAGCCGCCTGCCCACGACCGGCTCCGAGGAGATCAGGACCCGATACCCGCTCGGCAGCTCCACGGGCATCCCGGACAGATTCGCGTAGCAGACGACTTCGCCGCGTCGGAAGGCCAGCACCTCCGGCGGGGCTTCGATCCACTCCAGAGGCGTTCCGTCGCCGAGACCCCGGTCGAGCCATTCCTTGCGGATCTGCAGCAGAGCTCGGTAGTGCGACAGCGTCGACTGCGGATCCTGTTCCTGCGCGGCAACGCTGAAGTCACCCCAGCCGGCAGGCTGCGGCAGCCACGGCGCCGCCGCCTCCCGCGGCGAGAACCCGAACGACGCCCCGCCGCCCGACCACGGCAACGGCACCCGGCACCCGTCCCGCACCGGCCCCACATGATCCGCGTACCGCCGATTCGGGTCCTGCCACACCTCCGGCGCCAGATCCTCGACCTCGAAAAGCCCGAGCTCCTCGCCCTGGTACAGGTAAGTCCCACCCGGCAGCGCGTTGATCAACTGCACCGCGGCGCGCGCCCGGCGCCCGCCGACCGCACGGTCCACCGGCATCCCGTACGACCGCTTCGCAGCACCCAGCGACGTCCGTTCGCGTCCGTACCGCGTGGCGTGGCGTATCACGTCGTGGTTCGACAGGACCCACGTGGCGGGGGCGCCGGCCGCGGCCAGCACCTCGAGCGTCGCGTCGATCTCGCTCCGCAGCGCGTCGGCCTCCCATGGGCAGCTCAACAGCCCGAAGTTGAACGCCGTGTGCAACCGCGCGGGCGCCAGATACCGGGCGATCCGCGACGCGTCCGCGACCCAGGCCTCGGCGACGAACACCCGGTCGCCGTCATACGCGTCCAGGACCCGCCGCCACTCCTCGTACACGGCGAGCGTCTCGTCCCGGTCGAAGTACGGATGGTCGGCCGTCGCCAGATCGAGCATCCCGCCGGCGTTCCGGCCGGCGAGATCGGGGAACGCGGGATCCTTCGTCAGTCCTTGCGCGACGTCGATCCGGAAGCCGTCGGCCCCCAGGTCCAGCCAGAACCGCAGGATGTCCTCGAACTCCTTGTGCACCTCGGCGTTCGACCAGTTCAGATCCGGCTGCTCCGGTGCGAACAGATGCAGATACCAGTCGCCGGGCTTGCCGTCGGCGTCAACCGTGCGCGTCCAGGCCGGCCCGCCGAAGATCGACGGCCAGTCGCTCGGCGGCTCCGCGCCGTCCACCCCGCGCCCCGGACGGAAGTGGTACCGGGACCGGGCCGCGGAATCCGGCTCTGCGGCCAGAGCCTCCTGAAACCAAGGATGCTGATCCGACGTGTGGTTCGGAACGATGTCCAGAATCACCCGCAACCCATGTTCGTGGGCTTCCGCGATCAGAGCTTCGGCCTCCTCAAGCGTCCCGAACAGGGGATCGAGCTGACGATAGTCGCTGACGTCATACCCGGCGTCGACCTGGGGCGACGCGTACCAAGGGTTCAACCACAGCGCATCGACCCCCAGCGCCGCCAGATACGGCAACCGCGAGCGCAGTCCGGCGACGTCGCCGACCCCGTCCCCGTTCCCGTCGGCGAAGCTGCGTATGTAGACCTGATAAATCACTGCGTCGCGCCACCAAGAACGCGTCGCAGAAGCTTGATTGCTCACGGGGAGACCTCCAGCGGGAAGGAGTAGCGGCTCAGGGCTCAGGAGTTCTCGACGCGCCAGACATGGAACGCCGGACCGTCGGAGGGCATCGCCGCGCCGGGAACCAGATCCGGCCCGTCCAGCAGAGACGACGCGGCGAACGGCGCGACCAACGGTTCATGCGCGGCCCGGCTCACCTGCACCACCACCGTCTCACCGCGAACCGCCCGTTCAAAGACCACGACATCGGCCGCCGCGTGCAACCACCGCAGCCCGCCCGTCCGCAGCGCCGGATGTGCCCTCCGCAACGCGATCAGCGACCGGTACAGCGCATACGTGTCCTGATCCCACACACTTTCGTCCCACGGGAAAGCGCGCCGCCCGTCCTCGTTGTGCAAAGCCCCCTGCACGCCGACCTCGTCACCGGCGAACACCATCGGAATCCCCGGCATCGTCAGCAGCAGCGCGACCCCCAGTCGCTGCCGACCGCTCCCCACCAGCGACCGGAACCGCGGCATGTCATGCGAATCCAGCAACGTCATGTTGTGCGTGAAAGACCGCCACGGAATAGCCGCGGCGAACTCCCGCATCACCGCCGCCATCTCCGCGCCCCCGTACACCGGCGGCTGACCGGGAGTACCCCACAACTCCGGCGTGTCCTCCCCGCCGAGCCACGACAACACCGGCCGCGTGAACCCGGCATACGCCATCGTCCCGTGCCACCCGTCGCCCCGAAGCGTTCCCGACGCGTCGAATTGGTGCTCGGCCACCAACCACGACTCCGGCGCGACCTCACGCAAGGTCTTGCGCACCGCGCGCGCCATCTCCAGGTTGCGATCCGCCGCGCCGTACCGGCCCGCCGACTGCGCCACGTCGACGCGCCAGCCGTCCAGCCCGAACTCGGTCAGGTACCGCGCCACCACCGAGTCAGGACCCTCATAGAGTCGACGGCGCAGCTCCTGCGACCCGTGGTTCAGCTTCGGCATCGAAGGCACGCCGTAGAACGACGCATACCGCGTCCGATCAGCCTCGAAGTAGTAGAACCCGGCCTCGGCGCTCGAAGCGTCGGCCTGGGCCCGCCGGAACCACGGATGCGCGTCGCCGGTGTGGTTCAGCGTGATGTCCCCGATCACCCGCATCCCGCGCCGATGCGCCTGCGCCGTCAGCTCCTTGAGCGCCGCGTCCCCGCCGAGCAGCGGATCGACGACGTCGAACGACGAAGCGTCGTACCGGTGGTTCGACCGCGCGGGGAAGAACGGCGTCAGCCACAGGGCGTCGATGCCGAGATCCCGCAGATAGTCGAGCTTCTCGGCGACTCCCCACAGCGTCCCGCCGTAGACCTGCCGCGTCCCGTTGGGCGTGCCGAAGGCGACCGGCTCATCCCACTCGGCCGGAACAGCCCAGTCGGGAAGGGAGGTCACCGGATGCGCCGCGGACCGTGCGAACCGGTCCGGGAAGATCTCGTACAGCACCGAACCCTCGGCCCACGCCGGCGGCGGGTCGCAGGTCGAGATCCGGAAGTCGGCGGCGTCGGTGACGTCGCCGGAGCTCAGCCCGCGCCCGTTGAGCCACGTGCGCCGCCCCTTGCCCGACAGCAGGAAGCGGTAGTTGAGCTCGGCGTTGACGACCGGAACACTGGCCCGCCACCAGACGCCGTTCGCATCCTCCCGGTCCACCTGGGCCTCGACGTATGCCGGCTCCCCGTCCGGCGTCGACCGCACGTGGACGCGTGCGGCATCGGCCTGCTTCGCGGTCCGCACGAAGACATCCACTTTGTCCCCGATACGGGGTGCCGGATCGGTGACATACAGAGATGAACCATCGTGGTGGGCCAAGGGTCCGAGGACAGGGCGACTCGTGAGCATGCGCCAGACGCTAAGCACCCGTCTCGTGATCCGTAAGGGGTTGCCGATGTTTGCCGCAGAGTTTCACTCTTTTGCTTCCATGTTTCGCAACGGCGCCCCTAAACTGCCGCCATGTCCTCCCGCCTAGACGACATAGCCCGCCAGGCCGGCGTCAGCAAGGCCACGGTCTCCCGTGTCCTGAACGAGCGGCCCGGCGTCAGTCCGCAGCTGCGCAAGGCGGTCCTCACCGCCTTGGACGTCCTGGGCTATGAACGTCCCTCCCGTCTCCGGCCGCGCAGCGCGGGCCTGGTGGGCCTGCTGCTGCCCGAACTCGAAAGTCCGATCTACCCGTTGGCCGCGCAGGTCATCGAGACCAATCTGTCCCGCCAGGGCTTCACCCCGGTCCTGTGTTCCCAGACCCCCGAGGGCGCCGGCGAGGACGAGTACGTCGGCATGCTGCTCGACCGCGGCGTCTCCGGCGTCATCTTCGTCTCCGGGCTGCACGCCGACACCGGCCAGGACCACTCCCGGTACCGCGATCTGGTCGCGCAGCGGCTCCCGCTGGTCTTCGTCAACGGCTTCATCCCCAACCTGGAAGCGCCGTTCATCTCCTGCGACGACCGCGCGGCCGGGGAGCTGGCCGTCGCGCACCTCGCCGAGCTCGGCCACCGCCGCATCGGGCTGCTCGTCGCCTCCGACCGGCACATCCCGGCCCGGCGCCAGCTCACCGGGTACCGGACCGCGATGGAGACGCGCTTCGGCGCCGGCGGCTTCGATCCGGACCTCGTCGACATCTCCTTCCCGGGCGTGGAGGGCGGGTACGCCGGGGCCTCCCGCCTCATCCAGCGCAACGTCACGGCGATCGTCTGCGGCTCGGACATGATGGCGCTCGGCGCGATCCGGGCCCTGAAGCAGCATCACAAACGCGTCCCGGAGGACGTTTCCGTGATCGGATACGACGATTCGGTCCTCATGGGCTACACCGACCCGCCGCTGACCACGGTCCGCCAGCCGGTGCTGTCGATGGGCGTCGCCGCAGCCCGGACGCTGATCGACCAGATCCGCGGGGTCACCATCCGCAAGACCGAGTCGCTGTTCTTCCCCGAGCTCGTCGTGCGGGCGTCCACGGCGCCGCTTGCAGAAACGTAGAAACAGCGGCGCACAGTTCTGAAACAGCGACGCAAGAACCCGCAACAGATTGCCCGGTGCGCGTTTCCGGTTATGGTCGGCGGTGTTAACGGCGAGTCTCGATCGGACGTCGCCGGTATCCAGACCCTGTCCCAGGATTCAGGGTCCGTGCGCAGGCTGCCACCCGCGCCGCCCGTTCGGCGGCGCGCGCAGAAACGTCCGTACGTATTTCCGCAACCACTGACCGAAGGGGTCATGGTGAGACACCGTCCCTCCCTGCCGACTGTCGCGACCGCCGCGCTCGCGGTCGCCGCGGCAACGCTTTCCCTCGCCGGCTGCTCCAGCTCCTCCTCCAAGCCGAGCGCCGCGTCGAACCCGTCCTCCACCGGCGCCTCCGCCTCCTCGGCCGCGACCCCCTCGGGTTCGGACTCCTCCAGCGCCCCGGCCGCGGCCTCGTCCTCCTCCAGCGCCGCACCGGTCCGCGACCCCAACACCGACCTGGTGATCTGGACCGACGCCCAGCGCGCGCCGGTGTTGCAGGACTTCGCCAAGAGCTTCGCCGCCAGCAACGGCATATCCGTGAGCGTGCAGGCCGTCGCCAACGATCTGCAGTCGGCGTATGTGACCGCCACCGCCGCCGGCAAGGGGCCGGACATCGTCGTGGGCGCCACCGACTGGATCGGCAACCTGGTGCAGAACGGCACCATCTCGCCGCTGCCGCTGACCGCCGACCAGAAGGGCGCGTTCCAGGCCACGGCCCTGACCGCCGTCACCTACAACGGCCAGGTGTACGGGGTGCCGTACGCGACGGAGAACCTGGCGCTGATCACGAACACCGCGGAGGCGCCGGCGAGTCCGGCGACGTTCGAGGACATGGTGAAGAACGGCCAGGACGCGGTGAAGGCGGGCAAGGCCTCCGAGGCGCTGTCGTTGCAGATCAGCCAGCAGGGCGACGCGTACACGATGCAGCCGCTGCTGGGTTCGGCCGGCGGCTTCATCTTCGGCACCAAGGCCGACGGCACGTATGACCCCTCGCAGGTCGGGGTGGACAGCGCCGGCGCCAAGGCGTTCGGTGCGCAGTTGGCGAAGTACGGGGAGAAGGGCGCGAACGTCTTGAAGCGCTCCATCGACCCCAACAACGCGGTGTCGCTGTTCACCTCCGGCAAGGCGCCGTATCTGGTGTCCGGGCCGTGGGCGCTGGAGCAGGTCCGCAAGGCCGGCATCAAGTACGCGATCAGCCCGGTTCCCGGGTTCGCCGGCCAGGGTCCGGCCAAGCCGTTCGTCGGGGTGCAGGCCTTCTACGTCTCGGCCAAGGCCAAGAACACCGCGCTGGCGCAGGAGTTCACGCTGAACTACCTGACGCGCAAGGACGTCGAGGAGGCGCTGTACAAGGTCGACCCGCGGGCGCCGGCGCTGACCGAGGCGTACAACGACGTGTCCAAGACCGACCCGGACATCGCGGCGTTCCAGGCCGCCGCCGCGCACGGCGTGGTGCTGCCGCAGATCCCGGCGATGTCGGCGGTGTGGGGTCCGCTGGGGATCGCCGAGGCGGCGATCGTCGGCGGGGCCGATCCGAACACCGCGATGAGTGACGCCGCCACCCAGATCAAGGCCGCGATCGCCAAGGGCTAGTCCCTTCCCCGAGCTGTCCCACCGAACAACCGCAAGCCTCCGGCGGCGCGGCGGCCCAGTCCCCCCGGGCTGCCGCTCCGCCGGAGCCGAGAGAAAGCAGGGGAGTGGCCATGCCTTCAGAGCGTCTCGCACGCTTGTCGTGGCCGCGGGTCGTCTTCGTCGGACTGGTCGCGGCGTTCGCGGTGGTCACGATCCCGGCGCTGGTCGACCGGCACTCGTGGACCGGGGTGGCGATCGCCGTGGCGGTGACCGCGATCCTGGCGTACGTCTATCTGAGCCCGCGGCGGATCGCCGCCCGGTTCCTGGTGCCGGGCACGTTGTTGCTGCTGGCGTTCCAGGTGTTCCCGGTCGCCTACACGATCAACACCGCGTTCACCGACTACGGCGACGGCCACCGGCTCAGCCGGTCCGAGGCGGTGGCGCAGATCCAGGCCGACTCGGTCGTCGAGCAGCCCGGCGCCAAGCGCTACGAGCTGTCGGTGGCGACCAAGGGTGCTGACGCGTCCGGCTCGTTCGTGTTCTTCCTCACCGACGCCGACGGGAAGGTCCAGCGCGGTGACACCGCCGGTCTGACGCCGGTGCCGGATGCGGAGGTGACGAAGGACCCGATCACCGGCAAGGTGATCACCGTGCAGGGCTGGCACGTCCTGACCGGTATCCAGGTGAACGGCCTGGGTGAGCGGCTGAAGTCGTTCGCGGTGCCGACGAAGGACGGGTTCATCAAGTCGGTGGGCTTGTCGCAGGCCTACGTCGGCCAGTTCACGATGAAGTACGACGCCGCGGCGCACACCATGACCGATACCCAGACCGGCACGGTCTACAAGGAGTCGGACGGCGACTTCAAGGCCGCCGACGGCTCCGGCAAGACGCTGCCGATCGGCTGGAAGGTGGGTGTCGGCCTGAAGAACTTCGGCGCCGTCGTCACTGACGGCGCGATACGCGGACCCTTCTTCAGGGTTCTGGCATGGACCCTCGCCTTCGCGTTCCTGTCCGTGGCCACCACATTCGGCCTCGGGCTCCTGCTCGCCGTCGTCATGGACCATCCCAAACTGCGCGGCCGGCGTATCTACAGCTCACTGCTGCTCTTGCCCTACGCACTGCCCGCGTTCATCTCCACGCTGGTCTGGCAGAGCATGTACAACAAGGACTTCGGTCTGTTGAACAAGCTGTTCGGCACGCACGTCGACTGGCTCGGCGGCGCCTGGGCCGCGCGCGGCTCGGTCTTGCTTACCAACCTGTGGCTCGGCTTCCCCTACATGTTCCTCGTCTGCTCCGGCCTGCTTCAGGCGGTGCCGCAGGAGCTGAAGGAGGTCGCGCGCGTCGACGGCGCCTCGCCACTGCGGGTGTTCCGCTCGGTGACGATGCCGACCGTGCTGATCGGTGTGATGCCGCTGCTGATCGCGTCGTTCGGCTACAACTTCAACAACTTCAACGTGATCCAGCTGCTGACCAAGGGCGGCCCGTACCCCAGCGGCAGTGCGACCGCCGGCCAGACCGACATCCTGATCAGCTACACCTACCGGCTCGCGTTCGGCGCGCAGGGTGCGCAATACGGACTGTCTTCGGCGATCTCATTCTTGATCTTCATCCTGGTCGGCCTGATCTCCTACACCGGCTTCCGGCAGACCCGCGCGCTGGAGGAGGTGTACGCCCGATGAAAGAACGGCTGTGGTGGCGCCATCTGATAGGCCTGGCCGCGCTGGTGTTCGCGCTCGTCCCGATCTTGTTCCTGGTCTCGGCGGCGCTGAACCCGACCGGTACCTTGTCGACGACTTCGCTGATCCCCAAGGGCGCGAGTCTGCACAACTTCACCAAGTTGTTCCAGGACGAGAACTCGCCCTACGTCCGCTGGTATGCCAATACGCTGGTGATCTGCGGCAGTTCGGCGCTTTTCAACGCTCTGATCGGTGTCAGCGGCGCCTATGCGTTCGCCCGGCTGCGCTTCCGTGGCCGCCGTGCCGGGCTCACAGGCATCCTGTTGGTGCAGATGTTCCCGAACTTCATCTCTCTCGCCGCGTTGTACCTGACGTTCATCAACATCGGCGACGTGGTGCCGGCCGCCGGCCTGAACACCTCGCTGGGCTTGGTCCTGGTCTACCTCGGCGGCGCGATGGGCGTGAACACCTGGCTGCTCAAGGGCTATCTGGACACCATCCCGAAGGAGCTGGACGAGTCCGCCCGCATCGACGGCGCCTCCGAGGCGCAGGTGTTCTTCCGGATCACGCTGCCGCTGGCTACTCCGATGCTCGTGGTGGTCGGGTTGTTCTCGTTCGTGAGCCTGCTCAACGAGATCCTGCTCGCCGGCGTGTTCCTCACCGACACCTCGCACAAGACCCTGGCCGTCGGCCTGTTCGGGATGGTCTCCGGCAACCACAACACCGACTACGGCGAGTTCGCCGCCGGTTCGCTGCTGGCCGGCCTCCCGGTGGTCCTGATCTACCTGTATCTGCAGAAGTTCCTCGTCAAGGGCTTGACGGCAGGCGCCGTCAAGGGTTGATAGGAGATGCACCATGCACAGACGCCGGAGATTCGCTTTAGCGGGAACGGCTGTGAGCCTGGCCGCCGCGACCGTGGTGACCTTGGCCGCGGCCCCCGGCTCCGCCGCCCCGGCCCGCCTCGCAGCGGTACCCGCGACCGCCGCCGCGCTCAGCTCCACCCCGGTCAGTACCGGGGACATGACCAATGACGTCATCTACCAACTGCTGACCGACCGCTTCTACGACGGCGACACCGGCAACGACAATCCGTCCTCGGCGCCGAACCTCTACAGCGCCGACAAGAGCAACTGGCAGGAGTACTGGGGCGGCGACTTCGCCGGCGTCACCGCCAAGATGCAGTACCTGTCCGACCTCGGGGTCGGCGCGATCTGGATCTCGCCGCCGGTGCAGAACGTCAACGTCCCGGTGCCGGACGGCACCACCGGCGCCACCACGGCCGGCTATCACGGCTACTGGGGCATGGACTTCTACGCCCCCGAACCGCACTTCGGCCAGTGGGCGGACTTCGACGCCATGGTGTCCGCGGCGCACGCCAAGGGCATCAAGGTGATCATGGACTGGGCCGCGAACCACTCCAACCCCGAGGACGTGAACAACCCGAACTACGGCGCGGGCGGCGCGTTGAAGCAGAACGGGACCACGCTGTCGACTTACGACAACGACCCGAACGGCTACTTCCACCACAACGGCGGCGTCTCGGACTACAACAGCCTTTACGACGTCGAATATCAGAACTTGTTCAACCTCGCCGACCTCGCGCAGGAGAACCCGGCGGTCACCACTTACTTGCAGGGCGCGGTGGACAGCTGGCTGAGCCACGGCGTCGACGGCATCCGCATGGACGCCGTCAAGCACATGCCCGGCGGCTGGCTGAAGGGCTACGTCGACCACATCTACAACTCGCACAGCGTCTTCACCTACGGCGAGTGGGCCGACCCCAACGGGGCGGCGCTGTTCCCGGACGAGGTGAAGTTCGCCAACACCGACGGACAGTCGCTCCAGAACTTCGACCTGAACACCGCCGAGCGGGACGTGTTCGCCAACAACGCGAACATGTCGGAGCTCGACGCCGAGCTGAGCCGGCAGCAGAGCTCGTTCAACTGGTCGAACCAGCTGGTGAACTTCGTCGACAGCCAGGACGTGACCCGCTTCCTGTCGGTGAAGAACAACACGACGCTGCTGGACCAGGCGACCGTGGTGGACATGACCGTGCCGGGCATCCCGTCGATCTACTACGGCGACGAGCAGTACCTGCACAACGACACCACCAACTCCTTCGGCCAGGTCGGCGGCGACCCCTACAACCGGCCGATGATGTCGTCGTTCTCTGAGACCTCGCGCAACTTCGGAGTCGTGCGGGCCCTGTCCGGGCTGCGCAAGACCAACCCGGCGCTGCGCTACGGCTCCTCGGGCCAGCGGTGGCTGAACAACGACGTCTACGTGTATGAGCGCAAGTTCTACAACGACACCGTGTTGGTCGCGGTGAACAAGAGCACGACCACCGGCTACGCACTGACCGGCCTGAACACCGCCCTGCCCGCCGGCAGCTACAGCGACGTCCTGGGCGGCAAGCTCGGCGGCGGCACGCTGACCGTCAGCGCCGGCACCGGCGGCAACAACCCGGTCGGCGCCTACACGCTGAACGCCGGCCAGGCGGCGGTGTGGTCGTACGTGGCCCCGGCGCAGTCCACGCCGCAGGTCGGCGACATCGGCCCGACCGTCGGGCACGCCGGCGACGTGGTTGCGGTGACCGGCGCCGACTTCGGCTCGACCGCCGGCACCGCGACCGTCGGCGGCGTGGCCGCGACGGTGGACCACTGGTCGCCGACCGAGGTGGACCTGACCGTCCCCTCCGGCGCCGCCGCCGGGCTGGACCAGGTGGTGCTGACCGCATCGGGCGGCCAGAAGAGCAACGGCATCGCCTACCACGTCGAAACCGCGAAACAGACCCCTGTGACGTTCACCGTCACCGGCACCTCGACGTCCCCGGGCGACGAGATCTACCTGTCCGGCAGCGTCGACGAACTCGGGAACTGGAGCACGGACACCGCGGTCGCGATCGGCCCGATGCTGGACCCGGCCTATCCGACCTGGTTCACGATGGCCAGCGTCCCGGCCGGCGCGAGCATCCAGTACAAGTTCTTCATCAAGAAGGCCGACGGCAGCGTCGTCTGGGAGGGCGGATCGAACCACACCTATACGGTTCCGAGTTCTGGAACCGGATCGGTGACCGTCGCTTGGTGACACGTGCTGAGTGATAGTTGCTCGATCAACGGCGGCGACCGGGTTGAGGGGCCCGGCCGCCGCCGGCTCGGGTTCGGGCTCGCCTACTGGGCTTTGAAGACCAGGCCGTCGACGATGGCGTAGCCGTCCTGGGAGACCGCGAGCGGACCGCCGTTCAGGTTCTTGGCCAGGACGTGGCCGCTCGGGTCGATCGCGAGTTCGATCAGGTGGCCGTTGAAGCCGTTGCCGCTGCCGTCGGCGACGTTGCCGTAGATCGCGCCGCCGACGTCGCGGACCGGCTGGAACGGGTACTCGCCGGAGGTCTGGTGCCACAGGATCTTGCCGGTCGACAGCTCCACCGACACTCCCTGGGTGCCGACGTCGCCGCCGTTGAACATCAGCGCGTCGGTGCGGGCGTCGTAGACGATGCTGAAGTTGTGCGAGTCCTCCCCGGGCGCCGGCCAGTCGACCGAGGGGGCGAGGGCGAGGAGCCGGCCGGTAGCGAGGTCGTGGACGGTGAGCTGGAGGGAATCTCGGCTACTGCTGTGCCACCACAGGACGACCTTGTCGCCCACGATGGTGAACTCGCCGCCGATGCTCATGCCGTCGGCGACTCCGGGTGAGGCGGACAGCGCCTTCCAGGCCGGCGCCGAGGAGGCGGCGAGGTTGTAAACGTCGTAATCGTCCGGGGCCGAGCTATGGGAGGAGCGCCTGACGAAGGCGTATCCGTTCGCGATGGTGGGGGTGCCACTGCTGTTCGGATCGGTGAACAAGGTCTTCCCCGTGGCGTCCGCCACCGTCAGACCGTCTCGGCCGGTTGTGCACCAGAAGCCGTCGACCCAGGTCGTGTTAGGTGAGTTGATACTGGATCTGTCTTCTGGATGCTCACCGTGGACTGCGACCTTCCCATATTCGTCGTAGCCGTTGTAGACGTCATACGTGACGGGTTGGCTCAGCCCGTCCGAGACGGTCGTCCTGGTCGTGGCCACATACAGGACAGGCTTGCCGTTGTAGTCGCCGACATTTGAGCTGGCGTTGGTGGGGTTGGTGATCGTCACCGTGGCCCGTGTCGAACCGTCGGCGGCGGCGCGGAACGTCAGAACATACGTCCCGTTCGCGTCGGATTGCCCACTGGTGACGAATGAGGTGCCGAGCGTCCACATGTCGGCATAGTCGGAGCCGATGCTCCAGATCGGGGTCGCGGCCAGACCGGGGAGTTCGGGGCCGGAGTAGTAGACAGACGTGGTCGAGCTGGTGGCCGGCGCGGATCCGTGTGTCGGTGCGGGCCCGGAGGGCGACGCCGCGGTGCGGTAGGAGGGCTGCGGCGACCGCGGGACGAGCTGCCCGGCGTTCACCGGCGTCTGCCCGGTCGCCCGCCATCCCGCCGCCGAGCACAGCTTGCGGATCTGGGCTGTCGCGTCGGCGACGACCGCGTCGGAACTGGTGATCCGGATCCGCGCGGCCTGCTGCTTCAGGTCCGCGTTCGTCACCAGGGGCGCGACTTCCCAGACGTCCTGGGACGTCCCCGAGGACGCGGCCTGACAGAGCTTCGAGTCCCCGCTGCTCAGACCGTCGCCGGTCGAGAACGCGATCGCAGTGGCCACACTGCCGCTGCCGAGCAGTGCCACCACCGTCGTCACCGCCAGTGCCGGATTCGCCGCCGCCCACCGGCGCACCTTCTGGACGATCTTGACGTTCGCGCCGGTCTCGGCGATCACGTTGTTGGAGTATTTGCCGGTGCTGCTCTGGTGGTAGTACCTGCCGCCTTGAGCGGCGACGGCAGCGGCGGCAGCGATCGAGGCGGTATCGGCGCCCGCGTTCGGACCGGTATCGGCGGGCGAGGCGCCGTCAGCGGCCACCAAGCTCGGGAAGAGCCGTGCGAGCTGCTCCACGAACGCGGCGAGCCCCGCGTCGGGATGGGTGTCCGGCACCCGCAGGAACTGCAGGCCCGCCAGATCGGCGATGTCCGGCGGCAGCCACTCGCGCTTGGGCAGCATGACGGTGTCGCCCAGCAGCACCGGGACCACCCGGTTCCCGTTGGCGAACGCCGTCGCCAGCTCCTGCCGGACCCAGTCGTCGTCCCGGAACAGCCGCCGCCGCCCCTGGTCGTCGACCGCGTCGAACCAGCCCGGGCCGATCAGCGCGAGCATGAGTTTGCACTCGGCGGCCTGGCGGAGCAGCACCTTGGCATAGTCGGCGCCGGGCGTGATCGACTCGCGGGCCTTGAACACGGCGTCGGCCCCGAACCGGCCCACGGCCGCCTCGTAGACGCGTTCGCGCAGCCACTGCGCATCCACCTTGCGGTAGCTCAGAAACACCTTTGGCATGCATCACCCCGTTGTCGTCAGGCCGGGCAGGACCGGCTTGGCCTGCGCCGTCAGTTCGCGCACGGCACCCCGGTCGGCGTGGCCGGCGGCCAAGCGCAGGAAGGTCGCCAGGTCGGCGCGGATGGTCGCGGAGTCCAGCCGGCCGACCGCGGGCAGCAGCTCGCCGACCGCCGCGCACGCCTGCTCCACCGCGCCGCAGCCGAGCAGCGCTGTGGCCCGGCGCAGGGCGAAACGAGTATGGGAGTTCCCTGATCCGGCTCCGGTCCCGGAATCGGTCGTCGTCGACAGGCGGTCCAGCCCGTCGAACAGGTCGGCGGCCGACTCGTAGCGGCCGAGGCCTAGCAGGCAGGATGCCTCGATCAGTGCGGACGTCTCAAGGTCGGCCCGGGGGCCCCAGCCGAAGGACTCCCGCTCGCTGAGCCGCTCCAACTCCTCGCGCGACCGTTGCAGAGCCCGCATACAGGCGTCGTGGTCCCCGAGCAGCGCATGCCCCGCAGCCTCACGCCGCGCCGCGAACACCCGCACCGATCCCGACGCCACCGGGCTGTCGCCGGCCCGGCGGGCGAACTCGACGACCGCCGCCGCGTCGCCCCGGTGCTGCGCCATCAGGGCCCTGCGGACCAGCGCGTACGCGTCCATCGACGCGTCACCCCCGGCCTGGGCCCACTGCACCGCGGTCCGCGTCCACCGCAGCGCCGCGACGTCGTTGCCCGCCTCCTGCGCCATCCACCCGGCGTACTCGGCGAAGCGCGCGGCCAGCAGCCACAGCCGCCGCGCGGGTTCCCCGTCGACCTGTCCCGCCGCGTCCCGCAGCACGCGTGCCGACGCCCGCAGCGGCTCGGCGACGGCGCGCGGCCCGGTGGCGCGGCCGACGTCGCGCAAGGTGCCGAGGAGCGCCTGGCCGAGGAGACCTCCCG
>JABFXP010000834.1 GCA_013361685.1 Catenulispora sp. | reverse complement strand
GCGACAGCGACAGCGCCGACAACAGCGACAGCGGCCGGAACACCCGAGTGGGATCCGGCCCGCATCCACCTGCGCCAGCTGGCCGACGACCTCTCGGTCGCCCTGCTCACCGCCCGCTTCCTGCGCGGCTGGCTCGGTTCGGCACTGACCACCGACGGCCTGCGGGCGGCTGTCGCGCAGCTGCGGCCCGGGCCGTCCGGCAGCCTGGTGCGCATCCCGCCGGCGGCGTTCGAGCGGGTCGAGAGCGTGGTCGAGCACATGGCGCTGAACAAACCGGTCTGCGGCTACCGGACGTGGGTCTGCCGGTTCGTGGTGGCGCTGGCCGAGCAGGCCGGGCGGGACCCCGGCGCGCCGGAGCCGCGCGGCTGGGCCGAGCGGATCGACGCCGGGCAGTTCTTCAACGACGCGCGGCAGCAGGCACGGCGCCGGGCGGCGCGCCGGCGCCTGCGGCTGGTGGTCAGCCTGCACGCCTCGGTGGCCGGGGACTGGCCCGCCACCCTGTCCGGCTGGCTGCTGGACGGCGCGGAGACGCTGCGGCACGAGGTGTTCCCGAACCGCCCCGAGCCGGACAAGGCCGGCACCGAGGAGGCGCTGGCCGAGGCCGTGTTGTGGGCCGAGGACCTGGTCGAGGGGCTGGGACCGGGCGCCGAGCTGCACCGGATCGAGGTGGCCGCGCCCAGCGCGCTGCTGCTGCGCTGGCGGCCGGAGGAGTACTCGCCGAGCATGCGGCTGGGCATGGACTACGACGTGGTGCTGCGCTGGAGTGTGCGGCTGAACCCGCCGAAGCCGCTGCGGATGGCCGCGCGCGGGGTGCGCAACCGGTGGGAGCGGATCGGCTCGCCCGGGCCGAGCGCGCCGGTGGACTGGCTCAGCCGGAACGAGGCGGGCGACCCGCAGCTGTGGGCCCGGCTGCGCGACGAGCACTACGCGCACGCCGTGGGCCTGGACCACCCGCCCGAGCCCGGCCTGCCGATGTCCGCGCCGGACCTGCTGGACCTGCTGCTGACGTTCTCGCCGGTGGTGCTGTGGCCGGACGGCCAGGACGGCTTCCCGAGCCGGTGCCAGCTGGTGTTCAACGACTACTGGCACACCCTGCCGACCGGGCTCATCGACGCGCGCCGCCGGCGCTGGCGCGACGCCCCGGCGGACGACCCGGGCGATGTGGTGGCGCGGCTGCGCGGAGTGTGGGACGACGAGGAGTGGCTCGACTTCTGCGCGGCGCGGCGCCGCGCGAGGCCGGCCCGGGACGGGAGTCAGCGGTGACGGGTGCGCAGTGGGACGGGTACTACCGGGGCGACGGGGTCCGGCGGGCGGTGGACCTGCCCGAGGCGCCGCCGTGGCGCACCTTCCCCCGGCAGCCGATGAGCGCGGTGTTCCAGCCCCCGCCGGGGCTGCGCGAGGCGGTGAACGCCGCGCTGTGGCTGCGGCGGCCGCTGCTGATCACCGGCCTGCCCGGCTCGGGCAAGTCGACGGTGATCGAGCAGGTGAGCGCGGAGCTGGACTTCGGCCCGGTGCTGCGCTGGCACGTGACGTCGCGCAGCACCCTGACCGACGCGCTGTATCAGTACGACGCGCTGGGCCGGATCCACGCGCAGCGGCTCGGCGCGGGCGACGACGGCGGCGGCGCCGACGACATCGCGCCGTTCCTCCAGCTGGGCCCGCTGGGCACGGCGCTGCTCCCCTCGCCCCGGCCCCGCGCGCTGCTGGTCGACGAGATCGACAAGAGCGACCTGGACCTGCCCAGCGACCTGCTGGACGTGCTGGAGAGCGGCGAGTTCGAGATCCCGGAGCTGGTGCGCTACGAGCGGGACGAGGTGCGGGTCCGGCTGCATCAGAGCCGCGACACGGCGGCGGTGGTGCGCGGCCGCATCGCCTGCACCCAGTTCCCGTTCATCGTGCTGACCAGCAACGGCGAGCAGATCTTCCCGGCGCCGTTCCTGCGCCGCTGCGTGCGGTTCACGATGCCCAGGCCGTCGCCGGAGGCACTGCGCGCGCTGGTCGGCGCGCACCTGCGGATGGACGTGCCGGAGGGCGGGCCGGTGGCGGACATCGTGCGGGCCTTCGCCGACCGCCTGGAAGCCGGCGAGGCGCTGGCGATCGACCAGTTGCTGAACGCGGTGTTCCTGCTGTCGCGGGAGGGCGCGCCGCAGGGCGTGGCGCGGGAGGAGTTGGCGGCGCTGCTGATGCAGGAGCTGTCGCGTGCGTGAAGGGCCGCCGCGCGCCGAAGCGCAGGAGGGGCCGCGCGCCGGGCCGCTGGAGCGCGCCCTGCACGCGGTGGCCGCGCTGGCGCCGGATCTGGACGACGTAGGCCTGGCTGAGGTGCTCTTCCTGGCGGCCGTGCGGGACCGGCGGACAGTGGACGAGCCGGCGTCGGCGTCGCAGGACTCGGACATTGATCGCGCTGCGGCTCTGCCTGCGGACACGGCGTCGTCGTCACAGAGTTCTGTCACCCCGCCTGTAGTAGAGCAGGCACCGACGCCGGCCGTGGAGCCGCCTCGGCACGATCCGGCCGCGTCGCCGCGCCGCAACGAGGTCTACGAGAACATCACTCCCGCACCGCAGACCACGGCGATCTCCGGCAAGCCGGTGGCCGTGCCCCGGGGCAGCGTGCTGCCGAAGCCGCTGGAGCTGGGCCGGGCGCTGCGGCCCTTCAAACGGGCCTGGGCTCCCGGGCCGCGCCGCGTGCTGGACGTGGAGGCGACCGCCCGGGACTACGCGCGCAGCGGCCAGCTGTTGCCGGTGCTCAAAGCGCAGAACGAGCGCTGGCTCGACCTGGCCCTGGTGGTCGACCGCTCGCCGTCGATGGCGGTGTGGCGCGACGTGGCGGCCGAGTTCGCCGGGGTGCTGCGCCGCCTGGGGGCGTTCAAGCGGGTGCGGCTGTGGGATCTGACGATGGACGCCCAGGGCGATCCGCGCCTGAGTCCAGCGAACGGGTCCGGCAGCACACCCGGAGCCCCGCCGCCCACCGGCCCCCGCAGCCAGATCCTGCTGCTGTCCGACTGCTCGGCCGACGGCTGGTATCAGGACCCGATCTGGCGCCTGCTGCACTCCTGGGGCGCGACGGTCCCCACCGCGCTGGTCAACCCGCTCCCGGCGCGCCTGTGGCCGATGACGGCGCTGGACCTCCCGGCGGTCCGGGTGGCGAGCCCCGGCACCCCGGCGGCCCGCAACACCCGCCTGGAGTACCGGCGGCCGTGGCACCTGCGCCTGGGCCCGGACGCCGACACCGCGCTGACGCCGCTGCCGGTCGCGGTGCTGACCCCGTACGCGATCGAGAGCTGGGCCCGGGTCCTGATGTCGGCCGGCACGGTCGGCGGTGCGGACCTGGCGGGCTGCGACGCGGTGCTGGTGCCGGCCACGGGGCGGTTCGCCGACGACGGCTATCCGGACGACTTCGACGGCCCGGACGGCTTCGACGGCCCCGAGCCCGGTTCCGACGTTCCCGGACAGCCGTGGGACCAGCCGCTGACCGGCGGCGAACTGGTCGAAGCCTTCTTTGCGAACGCCTCGACCCCGGCGGCCCGGCTGGCCGTGATGTGCGCGCCCTACACGAGCCTGACCATGCCGTTGCTGCACCTGGTGCACCAGACGATGGTCCCGGAGGCGACGGTCGCCGAGCTCGCGGAAGTCGTGGTGAGCGGCCTGTTCGACACATCCGTCGCAGCCGCCACGGATGCCGTCAACGGTGCGGGGCATGCGGACGCCCCGTTGCTCCGTCCGCGAGCGGGGGTCCAGGAGGCCCTGACGGAACTGCTCGGCGCCGACGAGGCATGGCAGATGTATGACATGCTCAGCCGCTACATCGCCGGGCACGCCGGTTCGCTCGCGGAGCTGAAGGCCGCGATCCGCGACCCGGCCGGGGCTGTGGGGCTGCCGGCGGAGCTGCGGCCGTTCGCGGCGGCGACGGCGGACACGCTGCGGATCCTCGGGGCGCTGCCGCCGGAGGAACCGGAGGAACCGGAAGAACCGGTCGAGGCAGTCGGAGCGGTCGGAGCGGTCGGAGCGGTCGAGGCTGCCGACACGGTCCATACGACCCACGCAGCTCGAATGATCCCACCGATCAAGCTGCCGGGATCGCCGGAGCCGGCCGAACCCGCCGAGTCCGCGACGGAGGCGGAGACCGGCCTCGGAAAGCTGATCGACTTCCAGGCGAACGTCCCCGGTATCGGCACCACCACCGTCGCGGTGAACGTCGCGTTCATCCTGGCCTTGAACGGCAAGCGGGTCGTCCTCGCGAACCTGAACGCGGACGCCGGACAGGCACAGCCCCTCCTGGATCCATACCTGCGCAGTCCGGTCCCGCTGGGCTCAGGATTCGAGTTCCGCCCCGTGGACTGGCCCTTCCCGGAGGGCGGATCGCTGGAATTCGTGCGCCGCACCGACCGGTCGCACCGCCAGTCGCCGGTCTCGCCTGAATCCGAGTGGGACGAAGCGGATCTGTGGCGGCACCTGCTCGACTCCGCCGACTATGTGCTGCTCGACGGCTCCGGCCCGGACTCCCCGCTCCGCCGGGGCGCCGCACGCATCCCGGACCTCGTCGTGGCCTGCTTCCCGACGGCGAACTTCGGCATGGCCGGCGCCGGCACGGTCTTGGCCGCACGCGGCCTGCGAGTACTCCCGGTGCCGATCGGGTTCCACACCTCTGACACCGCTCCGTGGGTTCTGGACGACATCCGCAACGCGTTCGCCGGTATGCCCAACGGCATGACCGAGGAGCAGCGGGACCAGTACTGGGCCCAGGCCGGAGTGGTCCTCGCCACCCGGTTCTCGTATTGGCACATCCCCGCGATCTACATGGACGACGACGCCCTTCCCGACTTGGAAGCCCTCACCTCCTGGATCACCGGCGGCGAGGTCTCCGGTGTCCCTCCGCTCGACCCAGCCTTCTGGACCCGTCTGGTCCAACTGGGCGACACACCGGAACCACCGCAGCTGGGACCGGTACGCATCATCTACGTCGGTGTGGATCGCTTGTGGGCGGAATGGGCCGCCGACGTGTTCCGTGATGCCTCGACCGACGTCACGCTGCACTGTGTCGGCGTCCGGCCCCTGCCGCAGCCACACCCGAGGGAGCATTGGCTGTTCATCGAATCCGAGGCCTTCCGGGATTCCGAACCGGCGCAGGAAGCCGCCGAGGCTGTCGCCCCCATCGGCTTCAGCGTCCGGTCCGCTCACCGGATCGATGTGTTCACCTCCCGGCCCCGGACCTCGCCGTACGCGCTGGGCGCGATCCCGCAGATCAACATCCTGCTTCCGACCGAGACCGCCGCGCGGGACGCGCTGCGCTTGTCGTTCGGCGCCGGTCCGGCCGACCCGGAAGCGCCCATCAGAGTTCCGCGTCCGCGAGGCGCGCCACAGGCATCGAACATCCGACCCAGAAATCTGTGGTTCACCGGCCGCGACGCCCTCCTGGAAGGCCTTCGCAATCATCTGATCTACTCGCCTGAGGCGATCGCCGTTCTGGTCGGCGAAACCGGCATCGGCAAGTCCGCGGTGGCGCTCGAATACGCGCATCGATTCAGCGCGGACTACAACGTCGTGTGGTGGATGCAAGGCACTGCCACGGCACAGCCGCCACCGATGGATCCTCCCCGCCAGCTCTGGATCTTAGACGATGTGGACCAGATCCCCGATCTGCTGGATATCGCGCCACCCGGCATTCAGGCCATCATCACGTCGTCCTCTCGCGACTGGCCCGGCCACACGCGGGTGTTCGAAGTCGGCGGTCTGGTCCGCCAGGAGAGCATCAGCCTTCTCAAACGCCTCAATCCGACGCTCGACACAGCTCTCGCCAACGCGATCGCCGCACTGCTCTACGACCGTCCCGCGACGCTGACCGCGTCAGCCACCTGGCTCGCCGAGACCGCGACCTCGGCCAAGGACTACCTCGACCTGCTCGAACGGCAGGCGGCGCACCCGGTGCCGGCCGACATTCCAACGGACGCCAATCCCATCAGGGCAGTCTGGGACAAGGCGCTCCGGGTGCTCCGCCGCGATTCGCCCGCAGCCGTGCGGCTTCTGGAGCTGACGGCGTTCATGGCCGAGGACGTCCCTGTCGCGTTCCTTCTGACCCCCACAGCGACGTCAGTCCTGTGGGCCGCGGGCCCCACGGTCCCCGCATCGAGGACCGCGGTCCTGGAAGTGGTCGACGAGCTCAGCCGCCACTCGCTGGTCACGCGCGATGGTGACACCTTCCGGCTGCGCCGCCTGTTCCAGACCTTCGTCAGGGACGAGATGGCGCCCGATCAGCAGCGGGCCACCAAGCTTCTGGTGCACGAGATCCTCGCCGAGATGCGACCGGACCCAGCCGACGTCGACGATCCGGCGAACCGGCCGACGTACACGTCGATCTGGCCGCACCTGATGGCCTCGGAGGCGATCGACAGTGACCAGCAGATACCCCGATGGCTTTTCCTCGACTGGCTGCGGTACCTACAGAGCCGAGGCGAACACGATGAGGTCCGGGAACTCGCCGAGACGGTCACAGGCCGTTGGCTCAGCCGTCACGAAGCTCTCGACACCGCCGACGACCTGCATCGTCACGAGTTGTTCGCGGACGTGATGCGTGCTCGTGTGATAGACGCCGAACGCCTCCGCAGCGAAGGACGCTTCCAAGACGCGTTCGACCTCGACCAGAATGCCTTCGCCGTTCATGAGCGGTTCCTCGGGCGAGCCGACCTTGCGACGCTGCAAGCCGAGCTCGGCATGGCTGCCGACTACCGCGCGCTGGGAAAGCTTGAGGAGGCCAAGCGAGCGAGCATCTCCGCGCACGACGCCTTCGAGCGCACCCTCCGTCCGACAGATCCGCGTACTCTCACCGCTGCCGCCGAACTCGCCGCGACTCATCGCCTGCGCGGCGACTACACCAACGCACATTCTCTGGACACCACGACTCTGGAGCGTCGGCGGCGTGTACTCGGAGAGGACCATCCGCTCACCACGGAATCCCTGGCGAGCGTCGCCCGGGATGACCGGCTTCTGGGACGGTTCCTTAGATCGATCGACCCGCTCCGGGAAGCCTGGATCGTGCTGCGCGACACCATCGGGGAGGACCACCCGCGAACGCTCCGCGCCGGCACCAGCCTGAGCGCGTCGCTGCGGCTGGTCGGCGACGTCGACGAAGCCCTCTACATCAGCGAGCAGACCATCAGTCATTACAATGATCGTCGACGACCCGACGCATTGGCTTGTCTGCTCGTCGGCGCCGCGAGCCTTTCTGCGCTGGGCAGCCATGACTCTGCGGTGACCTATGCCGAGCAAGCGCTCGAGGGTGTGGAGCGCCTGTTCGGGACCAATCATCCGTTCACCGGGGTGTGTTGGAACAACTTGGCGATCTACCTGCGCCGCCAAAACCGGCCCGGCGCTCAGGAACAGGCCGAGCGCGCCTACAACCTGCTCTATGACTGCTGCGGCCCGGAACACCCGTACACGTTGGTGGCCGCCGCCAACGTCAGCGGCAGCGTTTCACGGCATCGCAGCCCGCCCGAAACCGCGCACCTCGAACGGGCGACCTACGCTGCTCTGCGCCGCGTCCTGGGTGAACGCCACCCCTACACGCTGGCGGTCGGCTCCAACGCCGCCATCGCCGAACGCGCATCCAACGGCGATACCAAGGAAAGCGAAGGTCTTCGGCGGCTGGCCGTCGCCGGGCTCACGTTGGCAGTCGGCGCAGACAACCCCTTCACGCTCCGCGCGGCCCAAGGCCTGCGCATCGACCTAGAACTCGAGATCGAACCGATCTAGCCGACCACCACTCCCCCGCCTCCCACGCGAAGTAGCGTTCGCCCGCGGCCGCCGCCTGATCTAAAACCCTTATACAACCAGCGCGCCATCGCTCATCATGAACGCATGTCCCCGACGACCTTCGCGCCGACCCCCGCAGGCATCGCCCTGCCGGTGCCGGCTGCCGTCGTCGCGGCGATCGCAGCTGCCTTCGTCGCAGCAGTCCCCTTCGCAGCCGCTGTCGCAGCGGTCACCGGCGTCCGAAGCTGACCCTCCCCGCGTCCGGCGGGAACCGAACGGGGAGGGTCGGCCCCGCTCACGGTTCTCGCACGTCCGCGTTTCACTTCATCCAGCTTCAAGGGGAGCGATCCACCATGTCCAAGCAGGCTTTCGCGCGCACCAAGCCGCACCTGAACATCGGCACGATGGGCCACGTCGACCACGGCAAGACCACGCTGACCGCCGCCATCACCAAGGTCCTGGCCGAGCGGCGGGGCGGCAGCAACCGCTACGTCGCCTTCGACCGCATCGACCGGGCGCCGGAGGAGGTCAGTCGCGGCATCACCATCAACATCGCGCACGTGGAGTACGAGACCGAGCTGCGGCACTACGCCCACGTCGACATGCCCGGCCACGCCGACTACGTGAAGAACATGATCACCGGCGCCGCGCAGGTGGACGGCGCGATCCTGGTCGTCTCGGCGCAGGACGGCGCGATGCCGCAGACGCGGGAGCACATCCTGCTGGCGCGGCAGGTCGGCGTCCCGCACGTGGTCGTCGCGCTGAACAAGGCCGACCTGGTCCAGGACGAGGAGCTGCTGGACCTGGTGGAACTGGAGATCAGGGAGCTGCTGACCGCGCAGGGCTACCCCGGTGCGGAGGTGGCGGTGGTGCGGGTGTCCGGGCTGCGGGCGCTGGAGGGCGACCCGGTGTGGACGCAGCGGATCCTGGACCTGCTGGCGGCCGTCGACACCACGGTCCCGGACCCGGTCCGCGACCTGGACTCGCCGTTCCTGATGCCGGTGGAGAACGTGCTGACCATCACCGGCCGGGGCACGGTCGTCACCGGCGCGGTCGAGCGCGGGACGCTGGCGCTGGGCTCGCAGGTCGAGGTCAGCGGCGGGGCGGTCCCGTTCACGGCGGTGGTCACCGGCATCGAGACCTTCGGGCGCACGATGACGGCGGCGCAGGCCGGGGACAACGCGGCGCTGCTGCTGCGCGGCGTGCGGCGGGAGCAGATCCGGCGCGGGCAGGTGCTCGCCGCGCCGCACACCATCCGCCCGCACCGCCGCTTCCGCGCCGAGGTGTACGTGCTCTCCGCCGCCGAGGGCGGCCGGCACACCGGCTTCGGCGCCGGCTACCGTCCGCAGTTCCACTTCCGCACCACCGACGTGGTCGGAGCGGTGGAGCTGGGTGAGGGCGCCGTCGCGCTGCCCGGCGACCGGACGACGATGACGGTCGAGCTCGGCCACGGCGTGGCCATGGAGCCCGGCCTGGGGTTCGCCATCCGCGAGGGCGGCCGGACCGTCGGCGCCGGGACCGTCCTGGAAATAGTGGAATAGCAGCCTGTTCCCTCGCTCATGCCGCCGGATAACCTCGGCGGTATGAGCGATACCCCGGGGATCGTGGACATCCCTGAATATGAAGACACTGATCTGGTGGCGGCCGAGGGCCTGCTCGGCGAACCGGCCTTCTGGTTCTTCCATCTGATGGCGACGCTGGGCGACCTGGACGCCGACCCCGGCGAGTACGGTGTCGACCCGACGGCGTACGAGGCGATGACCGAACGCCTGGGCGATGCCGAGCAGCCCTGGCCGGTGATCCGCGTGCCCTTCGGCGGCGGGCACACGGCGCTGGTCGTCTACGCCAACTACGAGGACGAGAACGACATCGAGTTCCGGGTCCGCCACCCGGCGTGGGGCCGCGTCGGCTACCTGGCGGACTTCGGCCCGGAGTGCACCGGCCCCGGCCTGTCCTGGGCGGAGCTGACGACGATCGCCGACAGCGTGCCGCCGGACGCCACGCCGGAGGACGGCCTGCTCGATCCGGCCCAGCGGCTGCTGATCCTGCTGCCCGCGCTCGGGGACGCCGCCACCCCGCACGACGCATGGACCGTCGTCGCCCGGGCCCTGGTCCGCTGCGGGATATCAGAGGGCGTAGCCGACTCGTTCGCCCGGGAACTCCTCGGAGCCGGCCCGGACGCCTCCGGCTTCGAACCGCGCTGGACGGTCGGCGCGGACAGCCCGCTGCCGCTGTGCTCCTCCGACCTCAGCCCGCGCCGGGTGCCGCTGGCCCTGGGCATCACGGCCGATCAGGCGCAGGCGCTGGCCGCGGCGCTGCGCGGCGTCCCCGCCTCGAACACAACACGGTAGCCAGCGCCGCGAGCGCCGTGGCCACCCCGAACACCACGATCAGCCCCTGGTGGAACGGGCCGGACAGCAGGTTCGGGAAGAACTCGCGGCCGGTCAGCGTGGCCTGTGCCGAGGGCGTCAGGGTGTTGAGGACACCGCCGCTGGACAGCAGGTGCCCGACCGGGTTCACCCCGAGCACGGCGGCGAACAGCGACGACACCGGCGGCAGCTGCGCCACCTGCGCGGCGGCGTGCGCGGAGACACCCTGGGCCTGCAGGCCCGAGCCGAGGGCGTGCGGAAGGCTGCCGGCCAGGCCGGCGATCATCAGCGAGAAGAACACGCCGATCGAGACGGCGGTGCCGGAGTTCTGGAAGGTGGCCCGCATGCCGGAGGCGGCGCCGCGCCGGCCGGCCGGGACGCTGGACATGATGGAGGAGGAGTTCGGGGCGGCGAACATGCCGCTGCCGACGCCGTTCACGGCGATGAGCGAAGCGAAGGCCCAGTAAGGGAAATCGACCGGCAGCACCATCAGACCGATGAAGCTGGCGCCGAACAGCGCGGTGCCGCCGATGGCCAGCCCGCGCGAGCCGTAGCGGTCGGACAGGTGCCCGCACACCGGGCCGGATATCAGGAAGCCGATGGTCAACGGCAGCAGGAAGATGCCGGCCCACAGCGGCGTGTCCTCGTAGTCGTAGCCGTGCAGCGGCAGCCAGATGCCCTGCAGCCAGATGATGAGCACGAACTGCAGGCCGCCGCGCGCCATCGACACGGCGAGCGCCGCCGCGTTCCCCACGGTGAAGTCCCGGATCTTGAACAGCGACAGGTCGAACATCGGCTCGGCGCTGCGGCGCTCGACGGCCCAGAACGCGACCAGCATCCCCAGCCCGCCGCCGAGCAGCACGACCACGGTCGGGTTGGTCCAGCCCATGGCGTGGCCGTGGTAGGGCTGCAACCCCTGGGTGACGCCGACCAGCACCCCGCCGAGCCCCAGGGCGAAGGTGATGTTGCCCCACCAGTCGATCCGCCCGCCGCCGGCCCTGCTGGTCTCCCGCAGGCGCCGGTAGGCCCACCAGGTCCCGAAGACGCCGACCGGGACGTTGACCCAGAACACGGCGCGCCAGTCCCAGGCCGACAGCAGCCCGCCGGCCACCAGCCCGATGAACATGCCGGCCAGCGCGGCGACCTGGTTGACGCCGAGGGCGAAGCCGCGCCGGTCGGGCGGGAACGCGTCGGTGAGGATGGCGGCGGAGTTGGCGGTCAGCATGGAGCCGCCGACGGCTTGCAGCAGGCGCCAGCCGATCAGCCACATGGCGCCGTGCGCCCCGACGAAGGGGTCGAACGACAGGAGGACGGAGGCGATGGTGAAGACCATGAAGCCGGCGTTGTAGGTGCGGACGCGGCCGTACATGTCGCCGAGCCGGCCGAGGGAGACCACGAACACCGCCTGCACCAGGCGGTATCCCATGATCATCCACAGCAGGTAGACGATGTTGCCGGGCGCGAGCGGGTCCAGGTGGATGCCCCGGAAGATCGGCGGGAGCGCGATCAACACAATAGAGCCGTCCAGGGCGGACATGAACATCGCGGCGGTCGTGTTGGTCAGCGCCACCCACTGGTAGCGCTTGTCCGCCTCGGACTGCACGGCCGTCGCGACAGCCGCCATCAGATCTTCTCCGCGAGGCGCTGTATGAGCGGCGCGGCGGCGGCCAGCGTCCGCAACTCCGCCGGAGTGAAGCCGTCGCTGAGCGCGTCGGCGATGAGGCGCGCGCGGGCGCTGCGCTTGAGGCGGAGCATCTCGCGGCCGGCGTCGGTGAGGGACGTCAGGGCACGACGACGGTCGGCGGCGTCGCGACGGCGCTCCACGAGGCCCTTCTCCTCCAGGACGCCGAGCGTGATGCCCATGGCCTGCGGGCTGATCTGCTCGATGCGCGCCAGGTCGGCGGCGGTGCTGGGGCCGTTGCGGTCCAGGCGGCCGAGGGCGGAGCGCTCGGGGAGGGTGAGCTCGCCGGGGGCCGGGGACTGGCGCATACGGCGGATCATCGTGGTGATCGCGGCGAGCAGGGAGGTGGAGACGTCCTCCAGGTCTCGGGGGCTCATATTGCCAAGCTAGATTGATAAATCTGGGTTGTCAATCAAGGTTGGCAATCCAGGTTGGCGATAAAGCTTGTCGAGCCGGTTGGTCACTGTGTGCCGTGGGGCGGGTGCCGAGTCAGTAGTCTGGGTTCGTGGATGGTGAGTCGACCGAGGTCGGCAACGACCTGAAGGTCTCCGCGAAGGACAGCGGCCACGCGATCGGCGTGTTCAACTACCGGCCCTTGGTCGCCGAACTCGACCACGCGATCGCGGGATCGAGCGCTCCGCCGAACCGCCGCGCGGTCAGCCTCGGACCCCGGCCTCAGCACCTTGTCGGGCGCGAGGACCTGCTTGCTCAGGTGGCCGCGGCCTTCACCACCAGCAGCGTTCCGCAGGTTCAGGTTCTCTGCGGGCTGGGAGGCGTGGGCAAGACGAGCGTCGCCGTCGAGTACGCCTACCAGTACGCCGACAGCTACGGGATCGTCTGGCAGTTCAACGCCGAGCACGCCGAGTCGCTGGATGGACAGATCGGCGAGCTGGCCGCACATCTGGGGTTGTTGGACACGCCAGGAGCCGGCGACGTCGCCGGTTCGCTCAGGTCGTACCTGATCAATGCGGATCGGCCGTGGCTGCTGGTGCTGGACAACGTCGTGGACGCCGAAGTCGTGCAAAGGCTCATACCGGCCGCCGGTCCCGGTCATGTGCTGGTGACAAGCCAGCGCACAACGTGGACCGGACATGCGCGGGTACGCGATGTGCCGATTCTCAACCGGGATGTCGCCATCGACTATGTACTGTCCTCTGCTCATGGCGGAGATGCGGATGCCGCCGGGCGTCTGGTCGATGCGCTCGGCGGACTGCCGCTGGCAGTGGATCAGGCGGCGGCATACCTGCGCGTGACCGGACGGCCGATCCAGTTCTATCTGGACAAGCTGTCAGCGTTGTTGAAGCGTCCCGGGCGCGGCAAGGCGGTCACCGAAACGTGGAACGCCGCGATCGGCCAACTCGGCACGGACTCGGCGGCGCTGAGTTTGCTGCGGGTGCTGGCCTGCTGTGCGCCGGATGCGATTCCGGTGCGCCTGCTGTTTCCGGACAACGCACCGGTTCCAAAAAACGTACGGCCTGCAGTCGCCAAGCGGCTGGCGGCATTGGTGGTCGACGAGTTCACGGTGGACGAAGCCTTGATCGCGTTGCGTGAGTTCAGTCTGATCACCTCGCCGACGGACGACGACACTGTGTCGATTCACCGGCTGGTCCAGGCCGCCACGCTCGAGGCACTGAACGAAGGGGAACGAGCGGAGTGGAGACAAGCGACCTCGAGGCTTATCGAGCGGGCGACGCCCAAAGCACCTGAGTTGCCGAGCACGTGGCCGATCTTGGCTGTTTTGCTGGCGCACATCGAGTTGGTCGTGCCTTTCGAGCATGCCTGCTATCTGGCCGCGGCAGACGGCATCGGATACAAGGGCAACGCCCATGCGGCCTTGGCAATGGCGCGCCGCAGCCATCGGGCCAGAGAACTGGTATACGGTCCTGACTCGGAAGAAGCCCTTGACGCCCGTCACAGGGTCGCCGCTTGGACGGGAGAAACCGGCAACGCCACCGCCGCCCGCGACCAGATCGTCGATCTGCTCCTCATCGAGGAGCGGATCCTCGGCCCGGAACATCCCAGCACCCTGACCACCCGCCACGACCTCGCCTATTGGACGGGCAGAGTCGAGAACGCCGACAGCGCGCGCGACCAGTTCACCGAACTACTGTCGATCTACGAGCGCGTCCTCGGCCCGGAACACCCCAACACCCTGACCACCCGCCGCAACCTCGCCCACTGGACAGACAAAGCCGGGGACGCCGCCGGCGCCCGCGACCAGTTCGCCGCCCTGCTGCCGATCTGCGACCGTGTGCTCGGTCCGGAACATCCCCACACGCTGGCCACCCGGCACAAGCTGGCCGGCTGTGTCGGCAACGCCGGCGACGCCGCCGGCGCCCGCGACCTGTACGCCGCCCTGCTGCCGATCCAGCAACGCGTCATCGGGCCGGAGCACCCCGACGCCCTCACCACCAGGTATAACTTCGCCCACTGGACCGGTATGGCCGGGGACGCCGCCGGCGCTCGCGATCAGTTCGCCGCCCTGCTGCCGATCTGTGAGCGCGTCCTCGGCTGGGACAATCTCACCGTTGTCGCCGAGCGGAAAGCCATAGCCTACTGGACCAAGAAAGCCGCAAGCGTGGATGAACCCTGAGCCCGATCAGCCCGAAGCGTCGTCCAACCGCAGCCGCGTAGTGATCCGGTACCGATCGCCCCGGTAAACAGACTGCGCGAACTCGACGACGCGCCCCTCAGCGTCCTTGGTCGTCCGCTCGATCTGCAACAGCGGCGCGTACACATCCACATCGAGCAGCTCAGCCTGCTCGGGGTTCGCGACCGTCGGCTCCATCGTCTGCACGGCCTCGCTCACCACGATCCCGTGCCGGTCGCGCAGCAGATGGTAGAAGTTGCCGGACTCCATGTCGGCCGGGCGCAGGCCGGGGACGAGCGCCGCCGGGACGTCGATGCGTTCGATGGCCATCGGCTCCTCCTCGACCACGCGGACGCGGACGACGCGCAGGATCGGCTCGTCGGGGGCGACGGCGAAGCGGGTGGCGCGGGAGGCTCCGGCCGGGGAGGTCTTGAAGGTGACGACCTGGCTGGTCCAGACGCCCTCGGCGGAGGGTGCGGCCAGGGCGGTCGCCGGGTCGCCGGTGAGGGCCTGGTCGATCTTGCGGGGGTTGGTGAACGTGCCGCGGCCCTGGTGGCGGACCAGGTGGCCGGAGTCGACCAGTTCCTGGAGGGCGGCGCGGACCGTGGGGCGGGAGACGCCCAGGGCCGCGGCCAGGTCGCGTTCGGAGTCCAGGCCGGTGCCCGGGGCGGCGGTGTCGATCAGCTGCAGCACGTGGTCGCGCACCCGGTCGCGTTTGGCGGTGGCCACTTTGCGGGCCGGGCGTGTCTGGCTGGCTGTCACGTCGGATGATTCTGCCAGGTCCGGTCGGCCGAAGCCGCCCGATGCCCGATGCCCGATACACGAGGCCCGACGCACGGGGTCCGACGTCCGAGGCCCGGCACGGGCGATCGTGCGGACAGGCTGGCCGGACATGCCGAGGCGGCGCGGCCCGGTCTCAGGGCGGGCCGCACCGCCGGTCCAGGGCGGATCACGAACCGGGCCGCCGGCAGCTCAGACGCTGCTCGGCGCCCTTCTCAGCTGTTCGGCACCGTGTCCTTGAAGTGCGTCCCGCCGCTGTAGTAACCGTCCACCGCGGCCTGCACATCGGCCGGCGACTGAGCGACATCCTTCGCGTAGTACACCCAGTTCACCTTCTCGTCCCACGTGCGCGCGCCGGTGAACGGCAGGTCGATGAACCACTCGTTGAAGTCGATCGTCATCGCCTGGCGCGGGTAGTACTTGCCGGTGCTGGAGAAGACCTGCTTGCCGTCGATGTAGTACGTCACCGTGCCGGCGTGGACCGTGGCCACCAGGGTGTGCCAGCCCTGGAGACTGCCGATGGCGTCGTTGGTGACCCGGTCCATGGCGTCGGCGCTGTACCAGGTGGTCGTGTACATCGAGTTCGCCGGGCCGCCCCAGCCGCCGTTGGGGAGGTATTCGAAGTCGTCCTCGCTGTAGAGCGAGTTGTCGGGGGTGATCGTGTAGAAGGTCTCGTTGACGTGGTCGCCGTTCGCGCCGGTGGTCGGGGCGTCGTTGAAGTAGACGCGCGCGGCGTAGGTGCCTTCGAAGAACTTCTGGTGGGTGGTGTCGATCTCGGCCTGCTTGGTGCCGGCGGTGGTGCCGTCGGTGGTGGCCTTCAGGTTCATCACGTGGCCGCCCTTGGCGGTGGAGTCGGCCGGGAAGGTGAAGGCGTCGGCCGCCCAGGTGTTCTGGACGCCGGGGCCGCCGGAGCCGGTGCGGATCGCCCAGCCGTGGTTGCCCAGGTTCGGGTCGGACGGCCCGGTGTAGGAGAAGTCGTCGAACATGACCGCCGACGGGGAGCCGCCGCCGGAGCTCGGTGAGGTCGAGGGGCTGGAGGTCGGGCCGGTGGTCGGGGTGGTGCTGGGGGTGGTCGGCGGCGTGGTGGGGTTGCCGCCGGGGGCCGTGCCGGACACGATCGCGCCGTTCACCGCCAGGGTGATGGTGTTCGAGGCGCCGTACGAGGTCTGCGAGGCGTTGAACGAGTAGTCGTTCTGCTGGTTCACCGGGGCCCAGCCGGCCGCGTTCAGGCGCAGTTGCAGGTCGCCGGTGGAGGCGCCGGGGGCCAGGGAGCCGCCGGTGAAGCCGACTTCCAGATAGTGGTCGGCGGTCGCGGTCGGGGCGGTCAGGGCGCCGACGGTGCCGGTGACGTTTCCGCAGCCCAGCTGTGCCCACTCGCAGGCGAACTGGTAGGAGGACACGGAGTCGGCGGTGAAGTAGTAGCGGATCTTCACGGTCGACAGGCTCAGGGTGGCGCCGCCGGTGTTGGTGACGGTGAACCAGGGCTCGATCATGTCCGAGCCGCTGGAGCCGACGTGGTACGCCAGCGCTGCGGGGGCGCCGGTGGCGTGCGCCGTCGTGGAGAACACGGCGGCGCTCAGGCCGCAGGCGCCGGCCAGGCTCGCGGCGGCCAGCGCGGCCACGGAACGGCGGCGGGCCGGTGCGGGGCGGGGCGCGGGCGGCTGGGACGCGGCGCTGTGGGGCGTGGGGGTGTGGCGCATGGTGGGAACTCCTTGTTGACCATAGGTAACTTTTTGGAGTGCTGGCGTTCAGGATGCGAAGGAGCCAGTGGTCTGTCAAGAGGCAGTTTCGGCGGCCCAGGTAACGCCACCACCACGGTCCCTTACGGACCGTCGGCCACTTCTCGGCGGGGCATTGACTTTACCAATGGATAGGTGCAAGAGTCCGGTCACGCCGAACGGCGTCCCGCCGTTCCGCGCCGTCCGCACCGTCCGCGGACCGCACGGAACGGCTTCTTCACCGCGCTCTATCGCTCTCCATCGCGCTCCATCGCTCGAAAACGAGGATCACCATGCGCATACGCACTTCGGCCGGGCTGGCCGCGGGCATCGTGCTCGCGCTCGGCGCCGCGGCCTGTTCCAGCAGCACCAGCTCCGGCGGCACCGCCGGCGCCGGCGACGGCGCCAAGG
>JABFXP010000856.1 GCA_013361685.1 Catenulispora sp. | reverse complement strand
CGGCTGCCGGGGTGCCCTCGGTCGGGCCCCCGGTTCCGGTCTCCGTCTGCGTGCCGTCCGGCACCGGTGCCTCCTCCGATCCGGCCCCGGCCGCCTGCGCCGCTCCCGCCAAGCCGGCCGCCCCCGCCGTGTCGGCTGTCCCCGCCGAGTCGCCGGTATCGGCCGTGTCGGCCGCCCCGGCCACGTCGGTCCCGGTCCCGGCCCCGCTCTCCGTCCGCGTCTCGGCCCCGGTTCCGGTTCCGGCCCCGTTCCCGGCCGGCGGCTGCGGCGTGTCCGTCACAGTCTCATTCGCCATCGTCGTCGTCCCCCCGGATCGGTTGCCGCGGCGCCCGGCAGTGCGGCCCGCGCTGGGAATCCGCCTCCCAGGAGGATGGTAGCAACGCCGAAACGTGCGACGTCGGCTCGGGCGGGCGCGGTGATCACGCGATTCCCCTGCCCGCTCGAAGATCACACTACTCGGCGTCGCACAGGCGTCACCCGCTCGTCGTATAGGTTTGGCTCAGCGCGCAGGTTCTACATACGGCGAGGAGTGGCACAGCACATGTGCGGGATCGCGGGTGTCTTCGGCGCCCATGACGAGGCGATGCTCAAGCGGATGGGCGACTCCATCGCCCATCGGGGCCCGGACGGGGAGGGCATCTACAGCGACGGCGCGAACGTCGGCTACGCCCACCGCCGCCTGGCCATCATCGACCGGGCCCACGGCGACCAGCCGTTCGTCACCGAGGACGGCCGCTACGCCGCGGTGTACAACGGCGAGGTCTACAACTACCGGGAGCTGATGGCCGAGCTGGAGGCGCTCGGCCACACGTTCCGGACGGCGTGCGACACCGAGGTGGTGGTGCGGGCCTTCGCCGAGTGGGGCGAGAGCGCGTTCGACCGGTTCAACGGCATGTTCGCGGTGGCCATCCACGACACCGAGACCGGGAAGTCCTACCTGGCCCGCGACCACTTCGGCATCAAGCCGATCTACCTGGCCTCGGTGGACGGCCTGGACGGCAGCCACCGCCTGGTGTTCGGTTCGGAGATCAAGGCGGTCCTGGCCTCCGGGCTCGTCGAGGCGGCGCCGGACGAGGTCACCCTCTACCGCTACCTCCGCTTCCGGATCCACGAGGACTCCGACCGGACGTTCTTCGCCGGCATCGAGAAGGTCCGCCCCGGCGAGCTGGTCGTCGTCGACCACGGCACCGTCGAGCGCCGGATGTTCACCACGCTGCGCGAGGACCTGCTCGCCGACGGGCCGCGCTCGCCGTTCACCAAGGACACCACCAAGGAGTTCAAGGAGCGGCTGACCGAGGCGATCCGGATGCGCCTGGTCGGTGAGGTGCCGGTGGGCACCGCGCTGTCCGGCGGCCTGGACTCCTCCACCGTCGTCGCCGTCATCAGCAAGCTGATGAAGCAGCACGCGCAGGACGTGGAGTCGGTCGGCTCCACCCAGAACAGCTTCTCCGCGGTGTTCCCCGGCAGCGTCAACGACGAGGAGCGGTACGTCGACGCCGTCATCGCCAAGGCCGAGGGCCCGGTCGACTGCCACAAGATCAAGCCGAACCCGGACGAGTTCCTGGAGGACCTGGCCGACTTCGTGCGCACGCAGGAGGAGCCGACGATCTCCACCGGCCCCTACGCGCAGTACAAGGTGATGCAGGAGGCCACCAAGCACGTCACGGTGCTGCTCGACGGCCAGGGCGCCGACGAGATGATGGCCGGCTATCTGCCGTACTACTTCGTCTATCTGCGCCAGCTCCGCAAGGAGAAGCAGTACGCGAAGCTGATGCGTGAGGTGGTGTCCTCCACCGACGTGCTGTCCCGCTACGGCAAGCAGGTCGTGCGCGGCAAGCTCGGGCTGGACAAGCCGGTCGACATCCGCCAGATGCTGGACAAGGGCTTCGCCAAGCAGCACAAGGGCGAGACCTTCTCCCCGGTGCCGGACGACCTGCGGGCCCGGCTGGTCGAGGACATCTTCGCCAACTCGCTGCCCTCGCTGCTGCGCTACGAGGATCGCAACACCATGCGGTTCTCGCTCGAGGGCCGGGTGCCGTTCCTGGACTTCACCCTGCTGCGCTTCCTGTTCACGCTGGAGCCCGAGGCGATCATCAAGCAGGGCTGGAACAAGAAGGTGCTGCGCGACTCGGTCCGCGGCCTGCTGCCCGACACCATCGTCGACCGCCGCAACAAGATCGGCTTCACCACGCCCGAGCGCGAGTGGTTCCTGCGCATCAAGAACCACGTCCACACGGTCTTCCGCTCCGACTCCTTCGGTTCCCGGCCCTACTTCGACCAGGCCTCGGTGCTGCGGGCGTTCGAGGAGTTCATCGCCGGCAAGAACAGCGACACCATGCTGTTCTGGCGCATGCTGAACGTCGAGCTGTGGCTGCGCACCTTCGTCGACCCGCCCGGCACCCACATCGACTCCACGACCTCGGCGGCCAAGGAGTACTTCGCGGCCAACCCGGGCAAGGACATCGCGATCACCACCGCCTCCAGCGGCCGGGTGCTCCGCTACCCGATCCAGACCGACGCCTTCGCCAAGGGCGACGACTTCCACACCAAGATCTCCGAGTACGGCGCCGAGTTCGCCACCCGCGCCGCGGAGTCCGACGACCACGCCGAGGCTCTGAACAGCCCCTGGTTCCTGGCCGTCAGCGAGAAGGTGGTCGCCATCTCCCAGGGCCGCTCCTACTTCCTGTGGGAGATCAAGCCCTCCTTCGCGGCCCGCAAGCTCCAGAAGTTCGTGGTCCGCACGCCCGCCGGCATCGGTCTGGGCTCCCCGGAGACGATGCAGCTGGCGATCCAGGAGGCGGGTCTGGCCCGCATCGTCGCGGCCTCGGCCGCCGGCGCCGTCGGCAAGGTCGTCGGCCGCAAGGGCCTGTTCTACCAGCTGGCCGGACCGGCGGTCCGCGCCATCGACGGGCCGACGCAGTACTCGCTGTACCCGTCGAACGTCTCGGCGAAGCTGGCTCCGGCCGACCCCGGCAAGGCCGCCGCGGAGCTGGCCGACCGCCTGCGCCGGGTGCTGCCGAAGCAGGCTGCCGACACCTTCCAGGGCGTGGCCATCATCGACGCCAACGACCTGGGCTGCAACATCCTGGGGCAGGCCACGACCGTCTCGGAGGAGCGGATCGCGGAGATGTTCAAGGACAATCCGCTCGGCCAGGGCGCGCAGCGCACGCCGCTGGCCGTGGTGGTGATGCCGAAGCAGGGGTCTTAGTCCCGCGGTCGGTCGACCGCGGCTGAGACCGCGGCCGCTGCTGTGACTGATCCGTGCCCGCAAGGCCCGGCGCCCCGCCCACGGGGTCCGGGCCTTCGGCGTCCCCGGCTCAGCTGATCTCGTGGAACGCGTGGTAGTGGCTGTCAGCCCACTCCCGCGCTTCCTCGCGTGTGCGCTGCCCGGGGGAGTTCGTCGTGCACAGTTGGCACTCGGCCCGCCACGGCCATCCGCCCCAGGTACGTACGATCGTCGCCGGAACCCGCTCGTTGTCCTGACGCTCACGTTCCACAGTGGCGTTCATCGGACACCCTCCCTAGCCCTCATCCCCATTGCAGCAGCTAGAGGGGGACTACCACCAGAGGATTTACCCCGTAGGAGCGCACCGCAGCCGCGCACCCTCCACGACTCTGGAGAAGACGGCCATAACGCGGCTAATCTACGCCTCGTGACTATCGAATCTGACGACGACCTCGCCCTGCCGCCGGCGCTGGCCGCGATAGCCGCGCTCGGCTTCGGCCCGGCCCCCGACGACGCGGAAGCGGCGGACGCCGACCCCGGCGAGGACCCCCACCCCACCGTCGACTTCGAAGCCTTCGAGGAGTTCCTCGACCCCGAAGACGCCACCGACTGGTTCCGCATCTGGACCAACAACCCCGAAGCCGAAGCCGACCAGTTCCGGATCTTCGGCCAGACCACCTCCGGCGGCTACGCGGCCTTCTGGCTGGTCCGCGAAGACGCCGCCCTGCCGGAGCAGCCGATCGTCTTCCTCGGCCCCGAGGGCGAGACCGGCGTGGTGGCCTGCGACCTGTCCGCCTTCCTGTGGCTGGTGGCGGACGGCAGCGGCCCGTACGAGGCGGTGGAGCACCCGACCCGCAGATCGCAGCCGCACCAGGAGTTCACGGCCATCGCGGTGAAGCACGCGACCGGGGAGCGGATGACGGCGCGCGAGGTGGTCGCGGCAGCCCGGGACGAGTTCCCGGACTTCGAGGACACGATGGCGGAGCTGTCGCGGTAGGGACGGCGGGCGGTCGGGCGCGCGGTGCGTGGGAAGCCCCGTGCGCGGGCTGCGTGGGAACGTGGGAACGTGGGAAGCCGTGCCTGAGGTGCGTGGGGGACCGGTGCATAGGCAGTGCTGAATCCGCCGCCTCACCACGGATTCTCGATGATCCCGTCCGCGATCAGCCGCCGCGACTCCTCGTCATTCCGGTACTCGACGGGGATCACGCTCAGCGGCAGTTCCTCCCCGGCCGCCCTGCGCACCGCCACCGGCCGTACCAGTCCGCGGGGCCCGGGACCGCGAGCGATCCACTCCTGCAGCGTGACTTCGACCGTCCCCATCGGATGGTCGATCGTGAGGATCAGTTCGCTGTCATCCATTCCCTGCACCCGCACCCTCGATCTCAGTGCCCGGGCAGCACACAAGCCGTGTCGATCCCCAGCACCCGGTTCAGCCGTCCGAAAGCCAACCACGATCCCAGGCACATGGTCAGCTCGACGACCTCCCGTTCCGTGTACTGCGCGAGCATCCGCCCCCAGAATTCTTCATCAAGCCCGTGATGATCCAACGCGTACCGCTCGGCGTACTCCGCAGCCAGCCGCGTCCGCTCATCGAAGCCGTCCGCGGTCCGCCACTGCGCGACCGCGGCGTCGAATCCCTCCTCGACCTTCACCCCGTCGCGATCCGTCCGCCAGTCCAGGCAGAACAAGCATCCGTTGATCTGGGCCGTCCGCAGTCGTGCCGCCTCGAACTCCCGCAGCCCCAATGTCGTGTGCTCATATACCGCCATCGAGAACTTCGCGGCGGCCGGACCGATGCCGGGTACCAGTTCGCCCCACACGTATCCGATGGGTTCCTTGCCTTCCGGCACGTCGATGATCACTGTTCCGTCCCTTCCGCTCGCCGCCCGGCTCCCCACAGTCCGGCCCCGTCCGCTGCCCGCACCGGCACGTCCAACGCGTCGTAGATCCCCGGCTTTTGCTCAGCCAGCCATCCGATGGCGTTCACCAACCGCCCCACAGCGGTCGCATTTCCCCCGGCCGACCGGTTCCCACCCTCGTCCGCGGCTTCGACCGTGACCTCGATCCGCGGCCGTCCCTCGATCACCACGCGATGGGCCCCCACGCCGTCGGGCGCCTGCGGCCACTGCGGTGCCACCGAGGCGTGGATCCGCGTCACGTGCTCGATGACGATCCGCGCCACGCCTCCCACCACCCCCTGCACCTCGAACCGCACGCCGCCTTGCGTCCCGGCCTCGAACCGCCCCATGGTCTTCGTGTCCACGGACTCCGCCAACGCCGCCCGCTCCACCTGCTCCACGATCTGAACCTCGCCGACGTCCAGCCCCAAGGCCCGCGCCATCAGCCGGATCTGCCCGCCCCACACCATCGTCGGCACCGTGGCGGCGGTCATCGGCGGCTCGTACTCCATCGGCTGTCCCATACCGACCAGGTACCGGACCGCGTCCTGCTGGTCATAGGTCGAATAGTCGAAGATCTCCTGGCAGCGCACCGCCTCGATCTCCGACCCCAGTCCACTCATCAGCAACGGCAGCACATCGTTCCCCCACCCCGGATCGATCCCGGAGACGAACAGTGCCCCGCCGCCTTCCGCGACCGCCGCCGTCACCTGCTCCCGTTGTTCGGGCGGCGCGCTCGGCGGATCGTAGAACGCGTACAAGGCCGGCGTGACCACGACCGCCCCGCCGCGGATCGCGCGTGTCACGTCGTCCAGCGCCTCCTGCGGGCGCACGTCCCCCGACGCGGCGTAGACCACGGCGCGGGCGCCCGCGAGCGCCGCCGCCACGTCGTCCGTGGCCGCCACGCCGAGGTCCCGTTCCAGCCCGGCCAGGTCCCCGGCGTCCCGGCCCGCCTTCGCCGGATTCCGCACGATCACGGCACTCAGCTCCAACCCGGGATGCGCGGCGACCGCCCGGATCGCCGCGCGCCCGATGTTGCCGGTGCCCCAGACAACAGTCGAGATCTTCACGTGCCCCACTCAGCCGCCGTTCGCGATGATGTTCTCGATGTTCCGTTCCGCCAGCGCGGTGATCGTGACGAACGGATTGACCGTCGTGTTGCCGGGGATCAAGGCCCCGTCCATCACGTACAGGCCCCGGTACCCGGCCAGCCGGCCGTAGTTGTCAGTGGCCTTGTTCAGTACCGCGCCGCCCAGCGGGTGGTACGTCAACGTGTCGTTCCACGTCTTGTAGACCCCGAACAGGTCGGTCCGGTAGATCGTCCCCTCCGTCGAGTTGATCTTGTCGAAGATGGACTTCGCCATCGTGATGCCGTCCTGCTTCCACGTCTGCTGCCAGCTCAGGTCCACCTGCTGGGTGCTTGTGTTCCAGGTGAACTGCGCCCGGTGCTGGTTGTTCGTGATCGCCAGGTACAGCGACGCCCACGTCTCGATCCCGGTGGGCAGCGGGGCCACCTCGGCGAACGCCCCGCCCGCGGTCCAGTTGTCGATGCCGCCGCAGGGCACCGTCGACTGCTTGGATCCGGTGGGATCCCAGATCTGGTTGGCGCGGCCCACCATGATGTTGCCGTTGTCGCCCCAGCCCTGCCCGACCTGCCCGTTCAGGTTCGGCAACTGCCCGGTGTCGCGCAGCCGCACCAGCAGCTTGCTGGTCCCGACGCTGCCCGCAGCGAAGAACACCTTGTCCGCCGTCACCTGCTTGCTGGTGATCACATTCCCCGCCGTGTCCAGCTGGTCCATCAGCACCGTGTATCCGCCGCCCGGAGCCGGGGACACCGACGTCACCTTGTGCAGCGGCGAGATGTTCACCTTCCCGGTGGCCAGCGCGGCCGGGATGTACGTCTTCTGCAAGGACTTCTTGCCGTAGTTGTTCCCGTACAGCAGTTCCTGCCCCAGCGCCGACTTCGGCACCGTCCCGGCGTCCTCCTGCTGCATGTAGTTCCAGTCGTAGACGTCCGGCACGAACACGAACGGGAACCCGGATCGCCCGGCCTGTTTGCGGCCCACGCGCGCGAACTGGTACCACGCGGTGTTGTTGAACCACGTCGGGTCCACCACCGCGGCGCCCAGGCCGGCGTTGGCGCGCGGGTAGTACACGTTGTACATCTCGTCGGCGTTGACCGACGGCAGGATCATGCCGAAGTTCTCCCGCTTGGGCGTGACGGCCATGCCGCCGTTGACCAGCGACCCGCCGCCGATGCCACGGCCCTGATACACCGTGATGCCACTGAAGTCCTCGGCGTCCAGGATGCCGGTGTACTTCGGGATGCTGCGGTCGATCGGGAACCCGAGGAAGTAGTTCACCGGCGCCTTGGTCTGCGTGCGCAGCCAGTAGGAGCGGTAGTCCGGGCTGGTGAGGCTGCAGAAGATCTTCCCGTCCGAGCCGGGGGTGTCCCAGGCCATGCCCATCTCGACCATCTCGACGCTCACCCCGGCCTGGGCCAGCCGCAGCGCCGCCACCGAGCCGCCGTAGCCGGTGCCGATGACCAGCGCCTGGGCGTGCGCGCCGTTGCCGATGGGGGTGCTGTACGGGGTCGCGGCGGTGGCGCGGGAGGGGGACAGGCCGCCCAGTGCGGCCGCGCCCAGAACGGAACCTGTTCCCGCCAGGAAGCCACGTCGTGACAGGCTCCGTGTCTCCGGTCCTCGCCTTGATGTTGCGCTCATGTGACGCTCCTCACACAGGGCGGAATTTGAGAACTTGTTCTACTACCGCCGGCGTGAGAAGTCACGCGATTACTGACAAGTAATATAACGGGATGTCAGATGGAAACTCCCAGGTGAACCGTGCCGATTAGGTATGCGCCTTCTGAGATGCGGCGGGAGCGTCGGGCCGGGAGCCGGGGCCGGGATGCCGGCGGTCGGACAACGATCCGATCACGGCGCCGCCACCCGCAACGTACGCGGCACGCCGAGTCGTCGAGTGAAGACAACAGAAGTCTGATTCACTCCGACGCGCCGAAACGGCGCATCAGGCGAAGGAGATGCTGTGACGAGACTGAGATCCAGGCTTGCCGCCTTCGCGGCGACCGCCGCGCTCGTGGTGGCCGCGGCCCCGGCCGCGCCGGCGCAGAGCACCGATCCGCTCGCCGGCTTCGGCCGTCAGACCCTGACCTGGGCTCCGTGCGGCACGTTCCAGTGCGCCACGCTCACCGTCCCGCAGGACTACCTGAACCCGACCGGCCCCGTCTTCCACCTGCCGGTCATCAAGGCGCCGGCAGGCGATCCGGCGCACCGGGCCGGCACCCTGCTCGTGAACCCGGGCGGTCCGGCGATCTCGGGCGTCGAGTTCCTACGGAACTACCTGCCTTATGCGCTCTCGCCCACGCTGACGGCCGACTTCGACGTCGTGGCCTGGGACACGCGCGGCGTCGCGGGCTCGGACCCGGCGCTGCACTGCCAGGACGACGCCGGGCTCGACGCCTACTACGGCCTGGATCCGGCAGCGACCGACGCCGCGACTTTGGTGCGGGCCGGCCGAACCTACGCCGCCGCGTGCCGCGCGAACTCGGCGCCCGGCCTGACCTCGCGGATGGGCTCCATCGCGGGCGCGTTCGACACCGACGTGCTCCGCTCGGCGCTGGGCGAGGCGAAGATCAACTACTTCGGCACGTCCTACGGCACCTTCCCGGCCGCCTGGTACGCCCAACTGTTCCCGACGCACCTGCGAGCGCTCGTCTTGGACGGCATGTTCAGCCCCGCCGTGACAGGGCAGCAGGCGGTCACCGCACAGGCCGCGGCGGCTGAGAAGGAAGTGCAGTACTACGAGAGCGTCAAGGGAAACAGAGCTCTGATCGACAGCTTGGCCGCGAAGCTCCGCACCACGCCGCTGCCGGTTCCCGGCAGCACGCGAACCGTGGGCCCCGAAGGCCTCGCCGCGGCCCTGGCGGTCGCCGTCGAGGACCCCGCCAACACCTGGCCGATCGTCGACCAGGCACTGGCGCAGGCCGCCGCCGGGGACGGCACCGGACTGCTCGGTTTCCAGGACGGATGGAGCGGCAGGCACCCGGACGGCACCCACGTCCCGCGCATCTATCAGGGCCAGGGGATCTGGTGCACCGACCACGTGTGGCCGACGACGCAGACCGGTTACGCGGCCATGCGATCCGCCGCGGAGGCCGCGAGCCCGCACGTCGGCGCACTGCTGGCGGAGTCGGGGCTGCCGTGCACGGGATGGAACCCGCCGACCGCCTTCCCGCTGCCGCTGACCGCGGCCGGCTCGCCGCCGATCCTCGTGGTGTCGACCACCGGCGACCCGTCGACGCCGTACCAGTGGGGCGTCGACGCCGCGCGGACCTTCGAGCACGGTGTGCTGCTGACGTTCCAGGACCACGGCCACACCGCGTATGAACGAGGCAACGACTGCATCGACACCGACATCGACGACTACCTGGTCACGGGGACGCCGCCGGCGAGCGGAACCGTCTGCTGAAGCGGGGCTGACGCACGCTGCACGCGTGAGGGGGCCGGCATGGCAGCACGGTTGCACACGCCATGCCGGCACCCGACTGAACACCGGCAAACTCCGATCATCAGCGCGGCTGCCCCTTCGAAGGAGTCTGACTCCGATACGAGTACCCCAGCTCCGGCCCGAGCCCGAAGTAATGCCGGAAGTTGTAGATCAACGGATTCCAGGCGCCAGGATCGACGTGATCGGTCCCCGGCACCACGAGTGCCGGATCAGCGTGGACCTTCAGCACTTCCGCTTCGACGATCAAGAAGTCCTTTCCGCTGTCCAAGCGCACTTGAACCGCGCGTGCCTCGAACTGCAAGCCGCATTCGGCGACCCGCGGCACCCGCACCAGATCAGAGTCCTGCGGCGTCAACCCGGCCCGCCCGAACTTGTCACTCACGAACGTGAACCCGGCAGGCTTCGACTCCGGCACCGGGAACCGCCCCGTCACCCCCGCGAGCCGCTCCACCTGCCGCCACAGGCCCGGCCCCGGCACGCTGATCGTCAGATCCGTCCGCCGCCGCAGGTTGTACCCGGTCTGGCCGTCCGCACCCAGACCCAGGACGATCGTCTGCCCCAGCGCCCACGCCGAGGACATCGGCGCCAGGTTGGGCGAACCGTCGTCGTTCTCCGTGGTCAGCAACACCACCGGCGTGCCGAAGTACAGAATGGAAGGAGCGATCGTGACTGTGCTGGTCATAGCCCGACCGTAAGCGCCGGTCACTTCGGCGGCGGCCGAAGCGATCGCAGGTGATAATCACGCTATGAGCACCACTCCGCGCCGTCCCACAGCCCGGCCGACCACATCTCGCTCTACGACAGCTCGCCCGGCCGCGGGCCGTCTGACTGCGGAGCGCCCGACCGCGGAGCGCCCGACCTCGATGGCCCGCCCGGCACGCCGCCCCGCCGCCTCCCGCGCCGACCAGGAAGGCCCGGGGCTCGCCTCGGTCGCCCGCCTGCTGGCCGACGGCACCCGCGCCACATTCTGCCTGGCGCTGCTCGACGGCCGCGCATGGACCCCGACCGAGCTGGCCCGGCACGCGGGCGTGGCGCCGTCCACCGCGACGGAGCACCTCAACGCGCTCGTCACCGGAGGCCTGCTCGCCGAGGAGCGGCAGGGCCGGCACCGCTACGTACGCCTGGCCGACCAGCAGATCGCCGAACTGATCGAGAACCTGGCCGCCGTCGCGCCGCCCCGCCCGGCCACCGCCGCCCGCACCCTGTCCGCCGACAACCGCCGCCGCGCCCTGGCCCACGCCCGCACCTGCTACGACCACCTCGCCGGCCAGGTCGGCGTGGCGATCGCCGACGCCATGACCGCCCGCGACCTCGTCGACTGGAACCGCGGCCTGCACCTCACCCCGGCCGGCGAGCAATGGCTGGCCGACCTGGCGATCGCCATCCCCCCGACCACCAAACGCCCGGCCCTGCGCCCCTGCCTGGACTGGACCGAACGCCGCCCGCACCTGGCCGGCGCGATCGGCGCCGCGCTGTGCGCCCACGCCCTGAAAGCAGGCTGGATCCGCCGCGTCGGCACCACCCGCGCCGTGATCGTCACGCCCGCCGGCCGCGAACTGCTCGGCGCCCGCTTGGGGCTGTCCGAGGCGGTCCTGACGCCGGATCCGCACTGAATCCGGACCGAGCCCGGCCGTGAGCGACACCACGCGATCCATCCCGGCTGCGCGCGTTCACACTGTCGCAGTACGCATATATGCGTGCTGGCCTGGCGTGCGCCCACGCGGGCGCGCCATGAGTCACCTGTGGCGCGCCAACGAGACAGGGAATCAGAGCTCGAATAAGTTCACCCCGGCGCGGCACTGCCACCGGCGGCGTCCGGATGGCTGCTGACGCGCGAGGAGTCCCAATTCGGGTTCAGAAGGGGTGTGCAATGTCAGCAACCTCAAGAAGCACGCGGCGGGCGGTGGCGTTCCTCGGAATGCTGGTGCTCATGCTGTCCGCGGTGGCCTTAGGGCCGGCCGCGAAGGCACGCGCCGCCGCCAACGTCGCGGTGGAGCTCGGCTACGCCGACAACATCCGGGCCGATCCGTCGCACTTCCCGACACCGTGGAGCGGCGCGTCGGGCGTGGTGTTCGAGGGCTGCGCGGGTTCGTGCAGCTTCGACGCCGGCGCGATCCGCTTCGTCAACAACACCGGTGTCCAAGTCCACATCGACTACGTGAAGGTGCACTTCGGCACCTGCACCTTCGACCTGTGGAACAAGAACGTGCCCGTGCCCGCCGACCAGTCGGCGATCTACACACAGACGATCAGCGGCGCGTCCGCGGGGTGCCCGGCCGACGGCACCTTCGACACCTCCGACGCCGGGCCGAACGGCGCGAACTGGGCGGGCCACTGTGACCAGTCCGGCGTGTTCCCGACCATCGAGTTCTCCATCGACGGTCAGCCCGGCACCGTGCAGGACAGCGGTCAGATCCTGAACACCAAGGGCGTCGACGGCGCGGTGTGCGGGATGGGCAACGAGTCGCAGCAGTGGGCGCCGGCCGGCAGCGTGCCGTGCGTGGGGACGCTGCTGGGGCTGGCCCCGGCGACCCAGACCGACGCCGTCGGTTCGTCGGCCGCCGTCACCGCGACCCTGACCAACACCTGCGGCGATCCTCTGCAGGGCGTGAAGGTCGACTTCGCTGTCTCGGCCGGACCGAACAGCGGGGTCACCGGCAGCGCCGTCACGGATCAGAGCGGGCAAGCCAAGTTCAGCTATACCGGCGCGGCCGTGGGCACCGACACGGTCGGCTCCTCGGTGACCAACGCCGTGGGCGTCATCACCTCGAACAACGTCTCCGTGGCGTGGGTCAAGCGGGACGCGGTCCTCACCATCGATCCGGCCTCGGCCACCAGCGACTTCAACGACCCGGCGACCGTCTCCGGCACGTTGACCGACAGCGCGGGTCCGATCGCCGGAGCCTCGGTGACGTTCACCCTGAACGGTGCGGAGACCTGCACCGGCACCACGGCGGCCAACGGATCAGTGTCCTGTTCCCTCACTCCGCAGGAGGCGTCCGGACCCTACCCGCTGACCGCGTCATACGGCGGGTCGGCGACGGACAACCCGGCGAGCGCCAGCGGGACGTTCACGGTCACCCGCGAGGAGACCACGCTCGTCTACACCGGCAGCGCGCACGCGGCGAACGGCCGTCCGTACACGCTGTCCGGCACGCTGAAGGAGGACGGCACCACGCCGATCGCCGGCCGGCAGGTCGCCTTCACCCTCGGCAGCGGCGCCTCGGCGCAGAGCTGCACCGGCACCACCGACGCCGCGGGCAACGCCTCGTGCACCCTGGCCTCGGTGAACCAGCCGAACGCCCCCACCATCCCAGCCACCGCGGTCTTCGCGGGCGACGCGTACTACGTCCCGGCGTCCGCGTCGCTCAGCGGCGGGGTGGTCTTCACCTCGATGACCGGCCACGCCTACGGCCTGAAGTCCTCCGGCCTGGTGGGCATCACCCCGACCCCGGAGGCCGGTCCGGTCTCCACCACGGTGGCCGGCAACAGCAGCCCGCCGTGCGTGCTGAGTATCAGCGGCCTGATCAGCGCGGCCACGCTGTGCGCGAACGTGTCCACCGCGATCAGCCCGAACGCCTCCACCGCGAACGCCTCGGTGCAGCACGTCGGCATCGGGGTCCTGGGCGTGCCCGCGATCCAGATCGGCGCGGTGACCTCCACCTCGCACGAGTCGTGCACCGGCGGCAGCGGCGACGCGACCGTCGCCTCGATCACCGTCGGCGGCATCGCGGTCCCGGTGAGCCTGCACCCCGGCCCGAACACCGTGGTGAACATTCTGGGGGTCAAGCTGATCCTGAACGAGCAGCTCCCGACCGACACCGCGACCGATCACACGCTGACGGTCAACGCGGTGCACGTGATCGTGCCGGGCCTGCTGGACACCACGGTGGCCTCGTCGACCAGCGACATCCACGGGTGTTTCTGAGGTCTGACAAGCCGCGGGGAAAGGAGTGACCTGAACGCCGGACGGCCCGGCCGGGAGGTGTCCCGGCCGGGCCGTGGCGTTCGCGTCACCCCGTGCCGCGAGCCGTCAGGCGCAGGCGTTCCCCAACGCCGTGCCGTCGGCCTGCAGCGCGGACGTGTCCGGCATGCCCTTGCCGAGCTGGTTGGCGAAGTTCGAGTAGTCGTCCGCGAGCTTGTTGATGGCAGCGGCTGCTTCCGGCTTCTTCGACTTGCCGGCGGCCGCGTGCATCTGCGTGGCGATGTCCTGGATGGCCTTCTTGGCGCCGGCCGGGTCGCTCGGATTCAGGTTCTTCATGGCGTTCGACGCGGCCTCCAGGGCGGCCTGGCAGCCCGGGTCTTCGCCGCCGAGCCCGCCGAGGCTGTCATCGGAGGAAGAGGACGAGTCCGACGCCGACGAAGACGAGTCCGACGAAGGCGAGGAGTCGCCGCCGGAGCTCTTGGACGAGGAGCTGTCGGCCGCGGGCGCGCTGCTGCTCTTGTCGCTGCCGGCCGCCGACTTGCCACCGACACTGCCTGACGAGGAGCAGCCGGCGAGCAGGAAGACCGACGAGGCCAGCGCCACGCCGATCGTCGTTCGTATGCCACGCGTGGTGGACATGGTGGAACCCCCATTGTTGGAAAACCCGTGGTGCTGTGTGCGTCCGCCACGCTACCGCACGGTCTCCAGGACCCCTCCCCGAATCCAAGGCTTGCCACTTAAAGTCCCGGTAAAGACGCCGGCAGTGTGGCGCAGACGACATCAACCGCCTGGCATCGGGCGCGGAGACGGCGGATCCGGCCACCGCGGCGCCGTTCGGGGTTCTCCCCGAATCCACCATCCGCGGCTACGTTCAAGGGAGCAGACATCTCAATGCACTGCTTTCGATGGGAGACCAGGCATGTCGTTGACCCGCCGCCGCCTTCTCACCACCGGCGCCGCCGCCTCGGCGCTGACCGTGCTGCCGCCCTCACTCGCCCGCGCCGTGGCCGCCTCCGGACCGGACAACCGGCTGCACTCGCTGGACCAGATCGAGCATGTCATGATCCTGATGCAGGAGAACCGCAGCTTCGACCACTACTTCGGCGCCCTGTCCGGCGTGCGGGGCTTCGACGACCGCGACGCGATCCGCCTGCCCGACGGCCGCTCGGTGTTCTACCAGCCGGACACCGCCAACCCCGACGGCTACACCCTGCCGTTCCGCATCGACACCACCACGACCAGCGGCGCCAAGTACCCCAGCACCGACCACAGCTGGTACGGCCAGCACACGTCCTGGAACCACGGCGCGATGGACGGCTGGCTGGCCGCGCACCGCGGCCCCGACAACGGCCCGTGGACGATGGGCTACCACACCCGCGAGGACGTGCCCTTCCACTACGCCCTCGCCGACGCCTTCACCGTCTGCGACCGTTACCACTGCTCGGCTTTCGGCCCCACCCACGCCAACCGCCTCTTCGCGATCAGCGGCACCAACGACCCCGACGGCCTGGCCGGCGGCCCGGTGGTGAGCAACTCCAACCCGGCACCGTTCCGCTGGACCACCTACGCCGAACGCCTCGAAGCGGCGGGCATCAGCTGGCGCTACTACGTCGCCAACACCAAGGGCTCGGATCTGGGCTGGTTCCAGAACTTCCAGCAGGCGCCGCAGAACTCCCCACTCTGGGTCAACGGCATGCAGCCCCGGCCACCGCAGGCCATCGCCGACGACATCGCCAACGGCGACCTGCCGGCCGTCAGCTGGCTGAACTCGCAGTACCTGCCCTCGATCGGCCTGCCGGAGGCCAGCGAGCACCCGCCGGCCCTGCCCGGAGCCGGGGCGCAGTACATCTGGGACGTGCTGGACGCCCTGGGTCAGCACCCCGAGGTGTGGCGCAAGACGGTGTTGTTCATCACCTACGACGAGAACGACGGCCTGTTCGACCACGTACCGCCCCCGACCGCCCCGCCCGGCACACCGGGGGAGTGGATCACGGTGAACCCGCTGCCGGCCGAGTGCAACGGCATCGCCGGCCCGTCCGGCCTGGGCTTCCGCGTACCGGCGCTGGTGGTGTCGCCCTGGAGCGCAGGAGGCTACGTGTGCTCCGAGGTCTTCGACCACACCTCCACCCTGCGCTTCCTGGAACGCCGCTTCGGCGTGCTGGAGCCGAACATCAGCCAGTGGCGCCGCTGCACGGTCGGTGACCTGACGGGCACGCTGCGTCTGAACAAGCTCGACCCGTCGATGCCGACGCTGCCGGACACGGCGGCGCTGTACCAGAAGGAGCTGGACGAGGTCGCGACGCTGCCCGCACCGGTGCCGCCGACCGTGCAGACGGTGCCGCACCAGGAGCCGGGGCATCGTCGCAGGACGAAGTGACGCAACAACGCTGCGTATAGGCGGGAAGGGCCCAAGAAGAGATCAGGCCCTTCCCGTCGGCGTTCGACGGACCGTGACACCGACGCCACAAGACGTGAAAAACCCAGTCCAGATCACAAGAAATCGTCACGACCAGTACGACCTATATCAACTACATGTCATCGTTCTTGTGATTTGCTCAGCTCTGTGCTTACGGTGCTTGAGCCCCGCAGCGATTCGGGGTCCTCGCCGACCGGCACGCCATCTCCTGTCCCCGGCGGCGAGCACATCCCGGACCCGACCCCCGTTAGAGGACATGGAGAGTGGGAGCTCAGGCCCACCCACCGGCGTGGCGGAGAGAGTGCGCTTCCCAGATGCTGTTCAAGCAGTCCAAGCTGTCCACCCGCAAGAAGACCGGCATCGTCGTGGCCACCATGGCCGGCGCCGCCGTCGTCCTCCCGGCCATCACGGCCACCACCGCCAGCGCGGCCACCGTGTCCACCTGGGACAAGGTCGCAGCCTGCGAAAGCGGCGGCAACTGGGCCATCAACACCGGCAACGGCTACTACGGCGGCCTCCAGTTCTCCACCAGCTCCTGGCTCGGCGCCGGCGGCGGCAAGTACGCCCCCCGAGCCGACCTGGCCACCAAGGACCAGCAGATAGCCGTCGCCGAGAACCTCCTCCACATGCAGGGCCCCGGCGCCTGGCCCGTCTGCGGCCCCCGCGCCGGCCTCAGCGCCAGCGGCGCCGCCGCGACCGTGAACACCGGCAGCACCTCGAGCACGTCGTCGGCGACCACCCAGAAGCAGACGCAGCCGCAGCCCAAGACCCAGACCCAGCCGAAGCCGGTCACACAGACCCCGAAGGCCCAGACCCCGAAGAAGCAGACCCAGCCGGCCCCGGCCCCCCAGCAGCAGCCGACCACCACCCAGCCGACCGGCCAGACCTACACGATCAAGACCGGCGACACCCTGTCGCAGATCGCCCTGACCCACCACGTCACCGGCGGCTGGCAGAACCTGTACCAGCTGAACAAGAGCCAGATCTCGAACCCGAACCTGATCTTCCCGGGCCAGGTCATCAAGCTCTGACCCACCGGCCACATCGCGCACCAGGTGAACAGCGGTGCGCGAACCGCCAGCGGCAACTCTGCGGCCATCCGAGTGAAGGCCGTGACAACGAAACAGCCCACTTTCTACGTGCTCGATATAGCTGAGTCGTCGAGGGCAGCCCGAACCCCAGCAGCTAGCAGTTGGCCGCTGGGGTTCGGGCTGTGTGGGGTGGGGGAGCCGGTAGGGGCAGGGGGCAGGGGGTTGTGGCCGACGCCGCCCAGGTCGCGGCGGGACGAGGCGGGGCCGCTCGGGTGCGGGCGGCGGCTCGGGCCGGT
>JABFXP010000714.1 GCA_013361685.1 Catenulispora sp. | reverse complement strand
CCTTCTATGAAGGCGTCATGACCTCCGGCTACCCCTCCGACGCCACCGAGAACTCCGTCCAGGCCAACATCGTCGCCGCCGGATACGGTGCGACGCCGCCGGTGACGTACCCCGATCTCGCGTCGTCGTTCAACAACGTCGGGATCACAGCGGACACCGACACCGCGCCCGGCGACTTCGACGGCAACGGCTACAGCTTCTCCGAGACGGCGCTGACCACCGCCAAAGCGGCTCCGGGAGCTTCCATCACGTCGTCCGGAGTGACCTACACCTTCCCGAACGTCGCGGCCGGGGTGAAGGACAACACGGTGGCCGAAAACCAGATCATCACCATGTCCGGCTCCGGCACCTTGGGCTTCCTCTTGAACTCCAGCTACGGACCGGTGTCCGGAACGGGGACCATCACCTATACCGACGGCACCAAACAGAGCTACACCCTGAGTTCGGCGGACTGGTGGTCGGCCACTCCGGCCAGCGGCAGCGCACTCGCGGTGAGTACGCCGTACCAGAACCGGCAGGGCAACACCACGGCCACTCAGAGCAGCAACATCTTCTCCGAGACCGTGCCTCTGACGGCCGGTAAGACGCTCGCCTCGGTGCAGCTGCCCGCAGGCAACCCCGCCGCTTCCGGCAGCGCCGCTCTGCACATTTTCGCCCTCGCCACCTCCGGCTCCGGTACCGGCGGGAACACCGTGACGGTCACCGGTCCCGGCGACCAGACCGGGACGGTCGGAACGGCGGTCACCGGCCCGCAGATCCAGGCGACCGACTCCGCCGCGGGCCAGACCCTGACCTACTCGGCCACCGGTCTGCCGCCCGGCCTGTCGATCTCCTCCTCCGGCCTGATCTCCGGCACCCCGACGACCGCCGGCACCTCCACCACGACGGTGACCGCGACCGACGGCACCGGCGCGACCGGATCGGCCACGTTCAGCTGGACGATCAGCGGCGGCGGCACCAACCCGAGCGGCTGCCACGTGGACTACACCAGAACCAACGAATGGCCCGGCGGCTTCACCGCGAACGTCACCATCACCAACACCGGGACGACGGCCATCAACGGCTGGACCGCGGGCTGGACCTTCCCCGGCGACCAGAAGATCACCAACGCCTGGAGCGCCACCACCACCCAGACCGGCGCCGCTGTCAGCGCGGTCAACGTCGCCTACAACGGCACGATCGCCCCCGGAGCGAACACATCGTTCGGCTTCCAGGGCACCTTCACGGCGAACGACAGCTCGCCGACAAGCTTCACCGTCAACGGAGGGGTGTGCTCCTGACACGGTGAGGGCCCAGGCTTCCCGGAGGTCGGTGGGAGGGCATCCGGGAGGCCTGGTTGCACGTTCAGTACTCGTGGCCAGACTGGTCAGACTCCTGCGACGGGGTCGTGGCGGCAAGGCCACGAGACGAGAGGGCAGACACATGCCGGCCGGCAACGGCGGGACCTACCGGGAGCGGACTCGGAAGTGAGCCGCTGATCCGGTGATCCGCCGGGCCGGCCGGTCGTGCCGATGGGAATCAGCTCGCTGCGTCCTCCGGACGGGCTGCCAGCCGGTCGGTCAGCAGACCGGCCATGGCGCGCACGCCGTGGCCGATCGCCCGCTCGTCGGCCGCGAAGTCGGGAGCGTGCGGCGCGCCGTTCATCCCCGATTCCGGGTCCGCGACACCGAGATAGAACTGCGCACCCGGCGCCTCGTTGAGGAACAGTGCGAAGTCCTCGCAGTTGAAAGGCCAAGACGCCCGGGCCCATGCGACGGACTCCGGCCCCAGCGCCGAGCTGAAGTACCGGCCGGCCGCCGTGCTGAGCTCGGCGGAGTTCACCAGGGCGGGGAACGCGCCTGCGAACTCGACGTGTCCGCCTGCGGCCGCCGCCAGTCGTTCGATCTGGCCGCGCAGCTCCGCGATCCGCTCCTGGGGCCACACCCGCAGCAGCGCGTTGGCGACGGGGTGCGCCTCGGGCGTCTGCTCGGTCCACTGGGCGATGCACACGGATTCCTGGATCGACGCGGCGAGCTCGGGTTCCAGCAGCGCGTTGAAGTGCGTGTGGTACTCGTCGATGGACCGCGGGAACCCGACGGTGCCCAACTCCGCTACTTCGGCCGCCACGGCGGCGACCGCAGCGTCGTCACCACCCGGCAGCACGATCTTGATGTGATCGAGCCCGGGCAGGCCATATCCCGGCGACACCCCGATGGTGCCGCAGGGGAGCGGACTGCAATGCAGTGCGTAGAATTCGCGCGGCGCGAGCCTTTGCACCAGGCCGGTCTCAAGCACCCGGCGCGCACCTTGCAGGGGCTCCTCCGCCGGTTGGAAGACGAAGACCAGCCGACCGCGTACCGACTCGGAGCTTTGAGCCAGGGTCTGTGCGATGCCGACCCCGATCGCGGTGTGCAGGTCGTGCCCGCACAGGTGCGCGACGCCGGGGACGCGCGAGGCGAAGCCCTCGTCGAAAGCCCGGTCCGGAGGCGGGAAAGGGAGCACGTTGGTGGTCGCGTCGACGGCGTCCATGTCCGCCCGGTAGGCCACCGTCGGGCCGTCCGCGGAACCGTCGAGCACTGCGATGACGCCGTGTCCGCCGACGCCCGTGGTCACCTCGAGCCCGGCCGCGCGGAGCCGCTCCGCGACCAGCCCGGCCGTCTGGCGCTCCTCGCCGGCGAGTTCGGGGCGGCGGTGGATCTCCCGGCGGAGCTCGATCAGTTCTGCGTCTTGTGATGTCACTCGGCAACGGTGGCGAGGACTGGGCCCCTGCACAACTGAATATCCCGGAGCCCGAGGTGGACGCCGCGGCGTGGCTGAAGCTTGAGAAGGCCCGAGACAGTCTCATGATCCGTGGATGCGACACGATCACGAACACATGGGATGATTTCTATCGTAGAACTCGATCTATGTCCAGAGGTGGGAAGATTTACTCGGCGAACGTGCTCGCCTCGCCTTGGATACATGGGATGTGTCGAGTGTTTCGGTGAAACTTCCAGATCATCCTGCGGCGACGTGCGCGGCCGACCGGCGCGTTCGGTGTGTTCTTCGCGCGAGCCTGGATGCTGCCCTTGACAGGGCGTCAGCGTATAGGCAGCATCACCAACCGATGCGGCACGACCCCGGACCCTGAGTTTCCCTTTCTTCTCAGGAGGCCGTGTTGTCCTCGTCGTACCTCAGTCGTCGCCGCCTGTTGCAGGTGACCGGAGCCGCGGCGGCTGTCACCGCTGGCACCGCCTCCCACGCCCAGGGCGCTGCGGCCGCTCCGGCCGTCGCGGCCGCGGTCGTGCCGCCCGCCCGGGCGGACATCGGTGTGTCCGCGTACGGGTTCGACCTCGGCCAGGTGCAGCTGACCGCGAGCCGGTGGCTGGACAACCAGAACCGGACGCTCACCTATCTGCGCTTCGTCGACGCCGACCGGTTGCTGTACAACCACCGCGCCAACCACCGGCTGTCGACCAACGGCGCCACGGCCGGCGGCGGCTGGGACGCCCCGTCGTTCCCCTTCCGCGGGCACGTACAAGGACACGTACTCACCGCCTGGGCTCAGGCCTACGCCGTACTCGGGGACACCACCTGCCGCGACAAGGCGAACTACATGGTCGCCGAGCTGGCCAAATGCCAGGCCAACAACGCGGCGGCCGGTTTCGCCACCGGCTACCTGTCCGGCTTCCCGGAGTCGGACTTCACCAGCCTGGAATCGGGCACGTTGAGCAACGGCAACGTGCCGTACTACTGCCTGCACAAGATGCTGGCCGGGCTGCTGGACGTGTGGCGCTACGTCGGCAACACCCAGGCCCGCGACGTGGTGCTCGCGCTGGCGGGCTGGGTGGACGTGCGCACCAGCCGGCTCAGCTACTCCACGATGCAGTCCGTCCTGAACACCGAGTTCGGCGGCATGAACGCGGTGCTCACCGACTTGTACCAGCAGACCGGTGACGGCCGCTGGCTCACGGTCGCGCAGCGGTTCGACCACGCCGCGGTGTTCAATCCGCTGGCCTCCGACCAGGACCAGCTCAACGGTCTGCACACGAACACCCAGGTCCCCAAGTGGATCGGCGCGGCCCGCGAGTACAAGGCCACCGGCACCACGCGGTACCGCGACATCGCCGGCAACGCGTGGAACATCTCCACCTCCGCGCACGCCTACGTCATCGGCGGGATCAGCCAGGCTGAGCACTTCCACGCCCCCAACGCCATCTCCGGCTACCTCACCAGCGACACCTGCGAGCTGTGCGTCAGCTACAACATGCTCAAGCTCACGCGCGAGCTGTGGCTGCTCACCCCGGATCAGGCCTCGTACTTCGACTACTACGAGCGCACGCTGCTCAACCATCTGATCGGCGCCCAGAACACGGCTGACGCCCACGGCGGCATCACGTACTTCACCTCGCTCAACCCCGGCGGGAAGCGCGGGCTGGGCCCGGCGTGGGGCGGGGGCACCTGGAGCACCGACTACGCCAGCTTCTGGTGCTGCCAGGGCACCGGGCTCGAGACGTACACCAAGCTGGTGGACTCGATCTACTTCTACAACGGCGACACCTTGACGGTGAACCTGTTCCTGCCCTCGGTGCTGAACTGGTCGCAACGCGGGATCACGGTCACGCAGACCACGTCGTACCCGGTCGCCGACACCACCACGCTCACCGTGACCGGCAGCGTCGCGGGCACATGGTCGATCCGCGTCCGCATCCCCGCCTGGACCTCCGGCGCCACGGTGGCGGTCAACGGCACGACGCAGAACATCGCGACCACGCCCGGAACCTATGCCACGATCACCCGCTCGTGGGCCGCCGGCGACACCGTCACCGTCACCTTGCCCATGCAACCCGCTTTCCCGGCGACCAACGACAATCCCAAGGTCGTCGCGGTCAGCTATGGCCCGGTGGTGCTGTCCGGTAACTACGGAAGCAGCACCCTGTCGGGACTCCCCACCCTGACGACCGCCTCGGTCACCCGGACCAGCACCACGGCGCTGACGTTCACCGGCACCGCGAACGGCTCGACGGTCAACCTCGTGCCGTTCTACGACGCGCAGGGCTTCAACGCGACCACCTACTGGAACGCCGACGGCTCCGGCGGCGGAGGCGGTACCGGGACCGCCAGCTTCCGGCTGGTCAACGCCGCCTCAGGGCTCGTGCTCGGCATTCAGAACGCCTCCACCGCGGACGGCGCCCTGGCGCTCCAGTGGACCGATTCCGGGACCGCCGACCACAACTGGGCACTGGTCGTCGACGGCAACGCGGTCCGTCTCAGCAATGCCAACAGCGCCAAGGTCCTCGGCGTACAGAACATGTCCAGCGCGGTCAACGCCCCGGTCCTGCAATGGACGGACAACGGCAGCGCCGACCACCGCTGGACCGTCATCGACGTCGGCGACGGCACCCACAAACTCCACAACGCCTACACGGCCCTGCTGCTGGGCACTCTCAACGACTCCACCGCCAACGGCGCCCAAGCCGTACAGCACACCGACAACGGCGCCTCGGACAACCTGTGGCGCTTCGTCCCCAACGGCGCCCGCCGCATCCAGAACCTGAACAGCGGGCTGTTCCTCGGCGTCCAGAACGAGTCGACGTCCGACGGCGGCGTGGTCCTGCAATGGGGCGACAACGGCACGCCCGACCACCTGTGGACAGCCGTCATCGACAGCAGCGGCAACCTGCGGCTGAAGAACTCCAACAGCGGCAAGGTCCTGGCTGTGCTCAACGCCGCCACCGCCAACGGCTCCCAGGTGATCCAGTGGACTGACAACGGCACCGCTGATCACCTGTGGCGGCTGCGGTACGGGGCCAACGGCTACTTCCGCATCCAGAACACCGCGAGCGGCCGCGTCCTCGGGGTCTCCGGCGCATCGACAGCGCAGGGGGCGCAGATGGTCTTGTGGGATGACAACGGTACGAACGACCACCTGTGGCGGTTCGTCTAACCGAACCCGAGATGGGACTTCACAGCCTTCTGACGCTGCTGACGTCCCCGCGTGCCGACTGATTCTGTCCGGGCTCCTCTACCTCTTTCTCCTCCTCTTTCTCGCCAACTGAGAGGTTCGACACCGATGTCACGAGCTATACGCCGCGTAGGCCTGGCCGGCGCACTGGCCGGCCTGGTCGGAGTCTCACTGGCCGTACTGCCGGCGGCGCCGGCGTCGGCCACGAACGAGGTGGTCCACAAGTGGCTGACCACCTCGGATCTGAGCCAGCACCTGACCCAGCAGACCGACCTCGCCTTCTCCGGTTCGTCCGGCTCCGGCGTCATCAGCGTCGACGCCACCCAGACGTTCCAGAGCATGGTGGGCTTCGGCGCCGCGATGACGGACAGCTCGGCCTGGTTGCTGTCCACCAAGCTGAGCAGCACGGCGCACACCAACCTGATGAACGCGTTGTTCAGCCCGACCCAGGGCATCGGCGTGAGCTGGCTCCGGGTTCCGATGGCCTCCTCCGACTTCTCCGCCACGGCGCAGCCGTACTCCTACGACGACAACCTCTCGGCCTCCACCGGCACGACGGTCGGCGTCGGCTCCGGCCGCTGCCTGGACGACACCGGCAACCCGGCCAACGGCGTGCAGCTCGACATCTGGGACTGCACCAGCGGCAACGCGAACCAGCAGTTCACCTACACCAGCGCCAACCAGTTGCAGATCGCCGGCAAGTGCCTGGACGCCAACGGCCAGGGCACGACCAACGGGACCAAGGTGATCCTGTGGACGTGCAACGGGCAGAACAACCAGCAGTGGAAGCTCAACGTCAACGGCACGGTCACCGGCGTGCAGTCCGGGCTGTGCCTGGACGTCTCCGGGGCGGCCACCGCCAACGGCTCGCTGGTGCAGCTGTGGAGCTGCGGCAGCGGCACCAACCAGCGGTGGACCCGGCCCGACCCGACGCTCGCGAACTTCTCGATCGCGCACGACCTCGGCTACATCGTGCCCGACCTCAAGGAAGCGCTCACGCTCAACCCGGGCCTGAAGCTGATGGCCAACCCGTGGAGCCCGCCGGGCTGGATGAAGACCAACGGCCAGATGAACAACCTCAACAACGCCGGATCACTGCTCCCTTCGAGCTACGGTCCGCTGGCGCAGTACTTCGTGAAGTTCCTCCAGGGCTACGCCGCGCAGGGCATCCCGATCTCCGCGATCACACCGCAGAATGAGCCGTCCTACGCCACCGCCTACCCGGGGATGCAGTTCAGCGAGCAGAACGAGGCCGCCTTCATCGCGAACAACCTCGGCCCCGCGCTGGCCCAGGCGGGCCTGTCCCCGGCGGTGCTCGGCACGGACTTCAACACCAACGTGCTCAGCAGCTACGCCGAACCGCTGATGCAGGACGCCGGCGCGAGCAAGTACCTGGCCGGCACGTCCTGGCACTGCTACGCGGGCAACCTGGCCGCCATCAGCACCATGCACGCGGCGTTCCCGGCCAAGGACAACTACGAGACCGAGTGCTCCGACGGGATCGACCCGCAGAACGCGATCGAGACCTTCATCCAGAGCACGCGGAACTGGGCGCGGACCGCCACCATGTGGAATATCGCCCAGGACCAGAACAACGGCCCGGTGATCCCCGGCGGCTGCAACACCTGCACGCCGCTCGTCACGATCAACCAGAGCACCGGGAACGTGACGTACGACGCCGGCTTCTACTCCGTCGGCCACTTCAGCAAGTTCGTCCTCCCGGGCGCGAAGCGCATCGCCTCGACCACCACCGCGAACCTCGACGACGTGGCGTTCCAGAACCCCGACGGCACCCTGGTGCTGATCGTCGACAACACCTCCGGCTCGGCTCAGCAGTTCAGCACGAGTTGGGGCGGCCAGCAGTTCAGCGACACACTGCCCAGCCACGGCATCGCCACCTACCAGTGGAAGCCGGCGTGACGGCGGTGACGGCGGCCGGTACCGGCTGATCGTCGCGGCGCCCGGTCTCCCGTGAGCGTCACCGCCCGTGGGAGGCCGGGCGACGGTCATCGACAGTAATGTGGTCTCGCATGACCGGCTCAGAGATCGAGATGACGCCAGACCTGGTCCGCGACCTGCTGCGGGAGCAGCATCCGGACCTGGCCGGGCTCCCCATCCGCGAGGTGGAGGGCGGCTGGGGGAACCAGATGTGGCGCCTCGGCGACGACTTGGCTGTCCGGATGCAGCGGATGGGCGACAGTCCGGTTCCGCAGCTCAAGGAACGCCGCTGGCTGCCGCTGCTGGCTCCCCGCCTGCCGCTTCCGATCCCGACTCCGGTGCGCAGCGGGACACCGTCCGAACGCTTTCCCAAGATGTGGACGGTCATGACCTGGGTCCAAGGCACACCCCTGGATCAGGGCTCGATCACCCGCGGCGACCACGCGGCCGACAAACTGGCGGACTTTCTCAAGGCGCTGCATGTGGAGGCGCCCGCCGACGCTCCGGACGCCTCGGTCTTCGGCGTCCACCCCAGGGAGTGCACGGACGGGTTCGAACACTTCCTGGGCTCCCTGGATCTCGGCGATTCCGGCGGTTCCGGCGACTTCGCCGAGAAGGACATCCGCGCGGTGTGGGACGACGCGGTGGCGGCCGTCGACTGGCCGGGCCCGCCGGTGTGGGTGCACGGCGACCTGCACCCCGCGAACGTCGTCGTCGCCGAGGGCACCCTGGCGGGCGTCGTCGACTTCGAGGCCGTCTGTGCCGGCGACCCGGCCTGGGACCTGGCTGCCGCCTGGGTGCTGCTTCCCTCAGGAGCCGCCTCGCGGTTCTTCGACGGTTACGGCCGAGTGGACGAGGCGACGTTCACGCGGGCGCGCGGGCTGGCCGTGATGAAAAGCCTGTTCTTGATGCTGATGGGCCAGAACGGCGACCGGGGCCTGCCCGGCGGCAAGCCGCTCTGGGGTCCCGCGGGCCGCGCGGCGCTCGACCGCGTCTTGCACGACAGCTTGGTGTAGCAACAGCGGGTGCCGACCACAGCGTCATTGCCGCGGCCGGCACCCGCCTCGATCATTCGCTAGCCCTGCGGGGTCAGGCGCCCCAGCCGTACGCGTCCCCGGTCGCCAGTTCCTTCCAGTACATGGGGGTCGGCTCGCCCTTGCCCTGCGCGGCTTCGAACATGGGGCCGATCGTGGACTGAGCCTCCTGGAAGAAGGACTCGAAGCTCTCGCGGTCGGGCCACTCGTCGACGACCAACACGTTCTCGCCGTCCGAGGAGCCGTAGAACCGGTGGGCGATGAGACCGTGGCGTTTCGCCGTTCCGAGCACTTCCTGCATCTGGTCCGGGTGTTCCTGGGCGTACTGCTCCATCGCCTTCGGATCCCCGGCCACCTGCAGCGTCATGAGCACAGACATGGCTTCTCCTCTCGCCGTGCGCTTGTCGAACACCCTTGGTGTCGAAACCTTTCCAGTCGAACATCTCGGCGGTCGGCCCACGGGGTCCGGGTGCGCCGTTCGGCGGAGAGCGCGCGGCGATTTACTTCGTTCAATCGCTTGATGGAGAGCCCGGCGGCGCGTAGCCTCCCTGCATGTCCGCATCGCAGCCTCCGGGTGAGAGCCGGGACCGCATCGTCGGCGCCGCGACCGTGCTGTTCGCCGAGCACGGGTACGACGGGACCACGACTCGGCAGATCGCCGCCGAGGCCGGGCTCAACATGGCCACGGTCAACTACCACGTCGGCGGCAAGGCCGACCTGTACCGGGAGGTCATGCGGCGGGCTCATGAGGCCGAGCGGGCGGTCGTGGAGGAGGCGCTGGCCGCCTTCGCGCGCGACGCCGCGGCGGACCCGGTCGGTGCCGTCGCCGCTTTCGCCGACCGCTACCTCGACTTCTGTCTGGAACAGCCGCACATCCCGGCGTTGTGGATGCGGCGGTGGCTGGCCGACGCCGCGGAGTTCGCCGACCTGGAGGACCTCTATGCCCGGCCGCTGATCGAGGCGGTCCGCGACGCGCTCGTCGCGGCGCTGCCCGGCGGTTCGGCCGCACGCCCCGCGGCGCTCTCGGCAGACGAGGCGGAACTCGCCGTCTACACGGTCCTGTGGACCACGCACGGCTTCTGCCGCTCGGCGATCCGCGCGCAGGTGCCCCGGTTCCGCACGCATCTGCGGCGGCTGGTCCTCAGCCAACTCGGTCTGAGCGCCACCGCGGACATATCGTGACCGGGAGGACCGAAGCCGGCCCCGGCGTCCCCGCCGACGTGACGCGCCGCGACCTGGCCACGTACGCCGTCGGGTCCATCGGCACCGGCATCTACTCCACCGTCCCCGGCCTGCTCCTGCTGTACTTCATGACCGACACGCTCGGCGTCGCGGCCGGTGTGGCAGGCCTCGTCGTCACCCTGCCGAAAGCCTGGGACGCCTTCTTCAACCCGCTGGTCGGCGCCGCCAGCGACCGGGAAGCGGTGCGCACCGGGCGGCGTACCAGACTTCTGATAGCCGGCACGATCGCGCTGCCCCCGGCGTTCGCCGTGATGTTCCTGTCGCCGGGAACCGGCGCCGGGGCCGTGCTCTGGGTCATCTGCGCATTCGTGCTGGCCACCAGCGCGTTCGCCCTGTTCCAGGTCCCGTACGTCGCCCTGCCCGCCGAGATGTCCGACCGGCCCGAGGTGCGCACGCGGATCATGGTGTGGCGCATCGTGTTCCTGACGCTGGGGATCCTGGTCGCCGGCGGCCTGGCCCCGGCCGTGGTGACGCTGGGCGGCGACGGCCGGCGCGGCTACGGAATCATGGGCCTGACCGTCGGCGCGGTGCTGGCCGTCGCGCTGCTCGTCCCAGCGCTCGGCAGCCGCCGCATCCCGGCGCGGCCCGGCCCGGAGCCGCTGGGGCTGGTCGCGGCGTTCCGCACGGCCCTGGGCAACCGCGCGTTCTTCGCGCTGCTCGCGGCTTTCGTCCTGCAAGCCGCCGCGGTGGCGATCATGCTCGCTGCCGCTCCCTACGTGGCCACTTACCAGCTCGGCAGCCGCGGCCTGACGTCGGTGCTGTTCGTGTGTCTGGTCGCGCCCAGTGCGGTCGCCGTGCCGCTGTGGGGCCGCGCCGCCATCCGCTGGGGCCGGCTCCGGTGCCTGACGGCGGCGACCGGCGTGTTCGCCCTGGCCGCCGTGTTGTTGTGGCCCGCCGCGGGCAGGGGCGCGGCGCACATCACGGCGTCGCTGACGCTGTGCGGCGTACTCGGGGTCTGCTACGCCGCGCTTCAGGTCCTGCCGCTGTCGCTGCTGCCGGATACCGTGCACGCCGACGCCGCACGCACCGGACGCCTCCAGTCCGGAGCGTTCACCGGGCTCTGGACCGCGGGCGAGACCGCCGGACTGGCCGCCGGACCGGGGCTGTTCTCCCTGGCGTTGGCGCTGGCCGGGTTCGTCTCCTCCACCCACGACCATCCGGTGGCGCAGACTGCGACCGCGCGCGCCGGGGTGCTGCTGGGCTTCAGCGTCGTGCCGGCCGTGCTGATGCTCGCCTCGCTGCCGGCGCTGCGCGCCTACGGACGTCGGCGCCGCCTGAGGACGCTGCCCGACACCGATCCGAACCCGCAGCTGGAAACGGAGAACGCCTGATGAGCGCACCACACCCCGGCCTGCCCGCCACCGGCCGCCCCACCGCCGAACTGCTGACCGAACTGACCGCGCTGACCGCCGGCGACCTGCCCACCCGCGGCGAACGTGTCTCAGCCTACGTATACGACAGCGGCCGCCCCGGCGTGCGGGAGGCGGGCCACGCGGCGTACGCACAGATGCTCGAGGTCAACGGCCTGGACCCGACCGCCTTTCCGAGCGTGGTGGCCCTGGAGCGGCAGGTGGTCGGCGCCATGGCCACTCTCCTCGGCGGCTCCGACGCCACCCCCGGCATCTTCACCAGCGGCGGCACCGAGTCCATCCTGCTGGCGGTGAAGGCGGCGCGCGACGCCCGGCCGGACGTCCGTGACCCGCAGATCGTCGTCCCGATCACCGCCCACGCAGCGTTCCACAAGGCCGGCGCCTACCTGCGGGTCCGGGTGGTCACCGTGCCGGTCGACCCGGCCACGTTCAAGGCCGACCCGCAGGCCGTGGCCGCCGCATGCGACAGCGAGACAGTGCTCGTGGTCGCCTCGGCACCGTCCTACGCGCAGGGCGTCATCGACCCGGTCGAGCGCATCGCCGCCGACGCCGCCGCGCGCGGCATCCCCTGCCACGTCGACGCCTGCGTCGGCGGCTGCCTGCTGCCCTGGCTGGCCGAGGCCGGAGCCGACATCCCACCCTTCGACTTGTCAGTGCCCGGCGTCACCTCCCTGTCCGCAGACCTGCACAAGTTCGGCTACGCCCCCAAGGGCGCCTCGGTGCTGCTGTTCCGCGACGAGACCATGCGCCGCCACGCGTACTACGTGTGCGCGTCCTGGCCCGGCTACCCGGTGGTCAACTCCACGGTGCAGAGCAGCAAGGGCGCGGGCCCGCTGGCCGGGGCGTGGGCGACGATGCAGGCGCTCGGCGCCGACGGCTACCGCACCCTCGGCCGCTCGGTCCTGGCCGCGACGCGCCGCCTGGTCGAGGGCGTCGACGGCATCGAAGGCCTGGTCGTCCTCGGCAAGCCGGAAGCCGCGCTGGTGGCCCTCGGCACCGACCCGGCCGCACCGCTGGACCTGTGGGCCCTGGCCGACGAGTCACGCGCCCGCGGCTTCTTCCTGCAACCACAGCTCAGCGTGGCCGGCCTCCCACCGAGCCTGCACGTGACCCTGACCGGCGTCAGCGAATCAGGCATCGAAGACATGCTCGCCATCCTGCGGACCGCCGCCGACACCGTACGTCCACTGGGCCCGGGCACCGCACCGGCCGAACTCGTGGCCCTGGTATCAGAGCTCGACTTCACCACCCTGGACGACGCCGGCTTCGCAAGCCTGCTACCCCTGGCCGGCATCGACCTGACCGGCGAATCCGCAGGCCGCATGGCCGGTGTCAACCGCTTGCTCGACGCCCTTCCGGTGGCGGGCCGCGAGCTGATGGCCAACCGCTTCCTGTCCGCGCTCTACAGCCCGCACCTGGCCGGGTGACCGAACGCGCTCACCGGGTTTGGACACTTTGGGATGCTACGGTGCCGCATCACAGGTGGAATCCGGAAATACAGGAGGGGAACCCGTTATGAACAAAGCGGAACTGGCCGCCGCGGTGGCCGAGCAAGTCCACGGCACCGAAACCGAAGCCCGCGCCCACATCGACGCCCTCTTCGACGTGATCATGACCCGCGTCGCAGCAGGTGACCGCGTCCAAGTGGTCGGCTTCGGCACGTTCGACGGCGCCCACCGCGCAGCCCGCGTCGGCCGCAACCCTCGCACGGGCGCGGCGATCCAGATCGCGCCCAGCGTCACGCCGCGGTTCCAGGCCGGGCAGACGTTCCGGACGCAGGTTGCGGAGGGGGCGTCGAGCGGTGCGGATGCTGCTGCGGCGGTGGAGCAGGTGGTGAGCGCCGAGGCGCCGAAGCCCGCGAAGAAGGGTGCCGCCAAGAAGGGCGCGGCAAAGAAGGACGTCGCGAAGAAGGACGCTGCGAAGAAGGACGCCGCCAAGAAGGAGGTCGCTGAGAAGGCCACGGTCAAGAAGGCCACCGCCAAGAAGGCCAAGGCAGCGGTCGAGAAGAAGCCCGGCAAGTCGGCGCAGGGTGCGGCCAAGACCGGCACGTCGAAGACCACCGCGAAGAAGACTGCGAAGCCTGGGAAGACGGCGAAGGCAACTAAGGCGTCTAAGACAGCCAAGTCTGGCAAGTCCGGCAAGTCTGCGAAGAAGTAGAGCGGCCGGTCACCTGCTAGCGAGATCGGCGGCGCCAACCAGGTGATCGCTGCTGAGGACCGGTCAGTACCATCTCCCCATGGAACTGGCCCCCGGAATGGCGCTCGGCGATCGCTACCGGCTGGTGGAGCGCATCGGGCGGGGTGGGTTCGGGGAGGTGTACCGGGCTCACGACGAGAGTCTGGGGCGGGCGGTCGCGGTCAAGACGTTGCGGGCCACTGAGGCTTCGATGACTGCGGGGCGGGCGTTTCTGGCGCGGTTCGAGCGGGAGGCGCGGGTGATGGCCTCGTTGCGGCATCCGGCGATCGTCACTGTTCATGACCGTGGGGTGCATCAGGGCATTGCCTATGTCGTCATGGAGTTGCTGTCCGGGCCGGATCTGGGGACGGTGCAGCAGGGCCGGCCGCCGTTGCCGGTGGGGGAGGTGCTGGGGTATGCCGTGCAGGCCGCGTCGGCGGTGGAGTATCTGCACGGGCTCGCCGAGCCGGTGGTGCACCGGGATCTGAAGCCGGCGAACCTGGTGCTGGATGGGGGAGCGGGGGTGGTGAAGCTGTGTGACTTCGGGATCGCGGCCGTTCTCGCGCCGGAACTCACGCGGATGACGCAGGCCGGTCAGCTGATGGGCACGCCGATTTTCGCGGCGCCTGAGCAGGTGCGGGGTGAGACCGCCACTCCGGCGTGGGATGTGTTCTCGTTCGGCACCGTTCTGTACTCGCTGGTGGCCGGGACCTCGCCCTTCTATGCCGGCAGCGATATGCAGGAGTCGTTGCGCCGGGTGCAGTACGAGAACGCGCAGCCGCTGGCGTCGCTGCGTCCTGACATCCCGCCGCAGCTGTCCTCGCTCGTCGCGGCGATGATGGACAAACAAGCCGAGCGGCGGCCCTCGGCCGCGATCGTGGCGCGCGAGCTGCACCTCATGCACGACGCGCTGAAGGCATCCGCGCAGCCCACCGCCGCACCGGCGCCGGCACAGCAGTACGCGCCCACCGTGCCGGATCCCGCGGACCTGGCGCACCAACGGATCCAGACCGCCGAACGCCTGCTCAACGGCGGCCGGTACACCGACGCCGACCGTGAGTTCGCGGAGGCCGTCCGGCTCATGACGGCGGCGGGGCGGGCCACCGACCGCATCGTGCTGACCGCCGAGTTCGGCCGCGTGCGCGCCGGGTACGCCCGCGGCGACGGGGCGAGCTGCGCGATCCGTCTGGTGCGGCTGGCCGACCGCGCCGCGTCGCTGCTCGACCCGTCGGACGAGTTCCTGCAGGTGCTGAGCCGGTTCCAGGCGATGCGGCGCTGATTCCGCAGTATGGATTCCGCAGCACGGACTCCGCACGCCACGACCAGGGGTCCTACTGCGACATCGGATCCTTCCACAGCACGAACTTCGCAGTGGCCTGCTTCTTGTCCGTGTCGACCGCGACGATCCGCGCGACCGCGACGTAGTAGTTCTCACCCTTGATACAGATCAGGCCGCCCAGCGGCACCGTCACGTTGAGGTCGCCGTTCGAATTCAGCGTGTCCATGCAATCCTGCCGCGTGGGCGCGTTCGCCCCGGTCCAGGCGATCATCTTGCCGACGACGCCGAACCGCGTGAACTCGTACTTGCCGGCGGGCTGATCGTTCGTGCTCAGGTCGAAGTCGGTGTACATGCCGGTGGTCGCGTAGTTGCTGTAAACGATGCTGTTCTTCTGAAGGACGACGCCGTCCTTGCCGAACACCAGCTGCCCCTGCCACGCGACGGCGTCGTTCCCCGACGTCAGCGGACCGGTCGTGTTCACCGGCGCGGACGGTGTCGAGCCTCCGGTCGACGAATCCGGCGCGTCGGCGCTCGTCGAGACGTCGGCCGAGGTCGGGCCGGTTCCGGTGGTGCTGCCGGTGGCGCCGGTGGGGGCGGACGTCGGCGAGTCCGAACCGCCCGTGACGGCGAGCGCCGTCGAACGCGAGTCGTGGTTCGTCGGCCCGCCTGTGGCGCCGCCGGTGGTCGAGGACTTGGTCAGCGCCCCGGCCCCGATGACCGCCCCGGCGCTGAGCGCGGCGGCGCCGACCGCCAGCCCCACCACTTTGCCGGTGGTCCAGCCGCCCTTCTTGCCCGGCAGCGTCGCGGTGGGCCCGACCGGCTCCGGCGTAGTGCCCGCGCCCGTGCCCGCGCCCGGGGTCGCCGCCACGCCCCCGCCCACGAACGCCGGGGACCCGACACGCGCGGTCGTGGCGCTCGCGGCGAGCGGCACCGCCGGCCCAGAGCCCTGATCCGCGGCCCGCGGCACCGTCGGCGCCTGCGCGAGCAACGCCGTCGCAGACTCCTGGCGAGCCCGCGCCATCTCGGCGACCGGCTCCGGCAGCCAGCCCAGACCGGCGGCGGTGGCGTCGCCCTCGCAGTACCGGATGATCGAGGCCAGGTCAGGCCGTTGCGCCGGGTCCTTCGCCAGACAGGCCGCGACCAGATCGCGCACCACCTGCGGGCATTCGCTCAGATCCGGCTCCTCCTGGACGATCCGGAAGATGACCGCCAGCTCCTCGCCCTCCCCGAAGGCGGGGCGCCCGGTGGCGGCGAAGAAGGTCAGCGCGCCGAGGGCGAAGACGTCCAGCGCCGGTGTCGCGGCCTGGCCGCGTACCTGCTCCGGCGCCATGTACTGGGGCGATCCGACGCGGCCGCCGGTCAGGCCGGAGGTGGTGGAGTCGGCGGCGCGCGCCACGCCGAAGTCGATGACCCGCGGCCCGTCCTCGGCCAGGATCACGTTCGCCGGCTTCAGATCCCGGTGGATCAGGCCCGCCTGGTGGATGGCGTCCAGCGCGCGGGCGATGCCGGCGGTGAGGATCCGGACGGTCGCGACCGGCAGCGGTCCGTGCAGCCGCACCGCCTCCCACAGCGAGGGCCCGGGTATGTAGGCGGTGGCCAGCCACGGCAGCGGATCGTCCACGCCGACGTCCAGCAGCTGCGCGATGTGGATGCCGTTGACCTGCTGGGCCGCCCGCGCCTCCAGGGCGAAGCGGCGCCGGAACTCGGGGTCGGCGGCCAGGCCGTCGTGCACGACCTTCAGGGCGACCGGCCGCCCGCCCGGCAGCGTGGACAGGTACACCCGGCCCATCCCGCCGGCGCCGAGCCGCGCGTAGAGCCGGTACCGCCCGACTTCCGCCGGATCGTGTGGTTCGAGTACTGAGAACCCGTCGAAGGACCCCGTCATCGCGTGAACGCTCCTGCCCGCTCGGCCGGACCGCACCGGGTGGGTCCGGAAAACGCCTCGCGCCACAATAGCCGGTCCGTGTCATGAGGTTGCGGGTCAGGCCACGGATTCGAACGCGCGGCCGAAGTTCCGCGGCGGAGGCGGCGCACGTGGCTGGGTCGTCGGCGAGCCGCTTCAGATACCCGGGCGTTTTGCGGGGAAACGGGTCCGGGAGTCACCATCGAGTCATCTCGTCCCGGTGCGATCCGCATCGTCGAGTCGTGACTTGCCGCACTTCCAGCCGATCTGTCCGATGGCCACAGTGGTCTACGTCCCGACAGACGGAAAGGACGCGCCCAGGATGGACGACCGTTACGAGGCCTACACGCAGCTGGACCGGCATTTCTATGATGCCGTTCGCGGCGCCGGGCCCACGGGCGTCGGTTCCGCGGGCGCCGCCGCCGCTGCTGCCGGCGCC
>JABFXP010000718.1 GCA_013361685.1 Catenulispora sp. | reverse complement strand
CGCGCACCACTCATAACACTTACTTACCCACCCGAACCAACGGCATTGGAGCGAAGGCCCGCCGGAGGCGCTCTTGACTTTCACACCCACGAGACGCGACGCAGTCGCCAACCCCGAAACACCCCCCCAAAAAAAACCATCCCCCCAAAAAACCACCCCGCCCCCAAAAACACCCCCCAAAAAAACCACCCCTAAAAAACCGACCCCCGCCGCCCCAAATCCCCATCAATCATCCCCTGCAAAGTCCCCCGAACCTCCTCCGCCAACTCCCGCACCCGCGCCGGCGTAGCCGCCCCCTCAACCCCAATCGGCTCACCGAACCGAATACTCCACTTCGTCGGCAACGGCACCACACCCACCGGCCCAAGCCACGGAAAAGTCGGCGTCACCGGAAAATACGGCAACCCCACCCGCTCAGCCACCAGCGGCAAATCCGCCAGAATCGGGCAAGCCTCCTCCGCCCCGACGATCGCCATCGGCACAATAGGCGCCCCAGCACCCAGAGCAGCCCGCGCGAAACCACCGTTGCCGAAGTGCCGGAGCTGATAACGATGCTCGAACGTCTTACCGCTACCTCGAAACCCCTCCGGATACAGCCCGACGATCTCCCCCGCCGCCAGCAAACTGCGCAAGTTCGTGGGCGACGCCTCAGCACCGAGGTTTCGGCGGATCCAATCGCCCACCACCGGAACTCGGAAGATCAGATCAGCAGCGAGATTGTGCAGACACCGCCCCTCAGGATGATCGCGGTTCACGGCAACCACCGCCATCATCGCGTCCCAGGGAAACATCCCCGCAGAGTGGTTGCCGATGACCAGCACCGGCCCTTCGGCGGGAAGATTCTCGCGTCCGATGCACTCGACGCGAAAGTACGAGTCATACAGGAACCGCAGCAGATCCATGGCCAGCGGATCGACCACCTCCGTGACCGACTCGCCGCGCAATGTCCGCGCCGCGCTGTCGGCGAAGCGCACGAAGCCCGACCCGATCAGCTCTTTGACGCCAGACCCGCCGGACCGGCCGCCCCCACTCCCACTCCCACTCCTACTTCCACTCCCACCCTCACCCTCACTCCCGCCCTGCCGCGGAATCCACCCCGGCCAGTCCCCACCCTCAGCCGACGGCAACAGCGCCGACAACCCAAGCTCACGCAGTCGCTGCTCCAGACTCACGGCAGCGCCCTCGCAGTCCGGCGAACATCCTCTGCAGCAACCGCACACCGCCGCGCGTGCCCCAGCAGAACGCCCCTGGTCCGCAACCCATCCGCATGATCCCAGCGCTGGTCGGCCGCAAGATCCCGCAGCGCCGAAGCGTGCTGTTCCAGCTCGGCAGCCGTCGCCTCCAGCCCACTCAGACGCGGCGGCGCCCCGAACGCCAGGAGCTCCACCCGCACCCGTCGCGGATCCAACTGCGCGGGCGGACGTGCCGGATTCAGCTTGGGCGCCAAAAGTTGCGGCCGCCCATTAGCCAAAGCCGCGACTAGCAGCTCCGTCGTAACGGCCAGAGCCAGCTCCCGCGTGACGCAGCGACGCGGCGCAGCGCACAGACCAGAGAGCTGCCACTCCACCTCCCCAACGCCGCCGCCATCACCAACACAACCCCCCTTCCCCAACACCGAACTCAACACCAACACCTCAACCCCAGCCCCCACCTCAACCCCATCCCACTCAAAACCCCGCGCCACCCGCTGCACAACCCCAAAAACCTCCGGCCAAACCCCCACCGCCCTCCGCACCGCCGCCTCAACATGCGCCCGATCCGCATACCCATCCGCCGCCAGCAACGCCAACGCCCGCGGCCCCACCGTCTCCGCCGTAACGATCATCGCCGTCAACAAATGCGCCAGCCCATCAACCGCGATCGGACTATGCGGCCCAGCACCAGTCATGGCAGCAAAGCAGTCCGGCTTCAACGACTCCAAATGCCACCGAATCCTGCGATCCAACGCAGCCCGCCGATCCTCCCGCCGCCGATCAGCACGCTCCGTCCCCGACCCCACCGCCAACCGATCCAGCAACGTATCTTCACCAGCGTCGAGCACCAGCCGCCGCGCCAGCCGCCGCGCCGCACCAGACCACCCCAACGTCAGCTCGCCACTCAACTCCTCCACAGCGTCCTCAGCAGCAGCCCCGATCAACTCCATGAACTCCCGCGGCACCTCCGGCAGCGGCGCACACTCCGGCAACCGATGCCGCCGCCCCGCCGGGTCCACCTCGTCAGCGGTCCCCAGCGCCTCAGCCTCAACCGCCGCGTTCAACAGCCCTCTGGCATCCGCACCCGTCACCGGCACCAGGAAGGAGCCGAACAGCGTATGCATATGCGCCGGCCGACCAGAACGGACCAGCCCCAGCAGCCCCACGAACCGCTCGGTCAGTGCGCGCTGGCTTAACAACCCCATCCCCACCCCCGGCAACCGACCAGCCGCCAGCAGCGCGCTCAAACCCGTGTCCTCGACCTTCACCGCAGCCTTCCTCCTCTCTCCCTTTCTCCTCTCACCCTCACCGGTCGCGCACCATATACGGCTGATCAAGCACCACCGTGCCCGCGTACTCCGCAATCAGCTCATTCACCGTCTCCCGGTGATGCCCCGCAGTAACCGACCGCAGCGCGTCAGAATAGGACTGCGGCGCATGCGACAACGGATAGTCATACGTCTCGTCATTCCAAGCCAACTCACGCCAGCTATCCGGAATATCAGCCGGCGACGTAGGCCCGCGCCCATCCAACGTCGGAATCACGTCATGCTCGTTCACCAGGCTGACCACCCTCGTATACGGATCCGCCGGCCGCTTGTTGTCGATCGGCGAACCAACGGTGATCACATGAGTCAGCCGCCAGGTCCCGACAAAATCCGGATCGCACGCCAAGTTCATCGCGGTCATGCCCCCCAAACTGTGCCCGACGATCATCAACTCAGCCCCCGCCGGCACCTGCGCGTACTCCAGCACCTTGCGGACCGCACGGGTATACGTCGTATCGATGTCGCACATCGCGTCAAAAGCCCCGATCAGATCCTGCGGCGTCGAATTGCTGAGCTTGGCGAATCCGGTGCCAGGCAGCAGAAGTAGATAACGGTCCGTCCCATCCAGGCAGGCAGTCCGCCGAAGGTGCACCAAACCGTGGTTCCCCAGCGCCCCGATGACGTCGACCAGGCGGCTGATATCCGGTTCCGCTTGCGATTCCGGCCCGCCCCCGCCCCCACCCCCGCCGCCCGCCGCAGCGGCCAGCACCTTGGCCAGAATCCGGTCCGGCGCCACCGGCGCCGCCCACCCCGGCCCCGGATTCAGGGCCTTGAGCGCCGCCGCCGGAATCCCCAGAAACGGATCCGAAGTCGGGAACCCACCAAGCAGCGTGACCCACGCGTAACCGTCATTGAACGGGTTCGCGTCCAACAGCCCTGCCAACGCCGACAACTCGATGCTGATCGGACTCAGCGAGGTCAGCGCCCGCGTCAGCCCCATGTGCTGACAGATCGCCTTCAACGCCAACGCCGCTTCCACCGGCCGCGCCGCAGCGAACGCCTCGACGATCCGCGTCACCTCCGGAGTGGCGAGGTTCGGATGCTCGGGGATCGCAGCCTCGATCCGGGCCAAGAATGCGTCAACGGCCATCGCGGTCGCAGCCGGACGGCGCAGCGTCGCCACCCCCAGATACCGGGCCACCTCCCCGGCCGCGCCGCCACAGGCCGCGAACCCCAGGCCGGAGCGGTTGGTCAGGGCACGCCCGGCAGACCAGGCGGTGCGCAGCGCCGCCAGCGGCTTGGTGGCGGCGTCGGCGGCGAACGCGCGACCGGTCGCGGCCGAGGTCAGCTCCCGCCCGGCCCGACGACAGGTGGTGGCCGCCGCGGCCAGCCGCACCGACGCGGTCAACAGCAAATCGGGATCCGGGGCTGAAGCCTGCACCGACGGCGACGCGCCGCCAGTAGCCCAGCTCGACGCCCGACCCGCGCCCCCACCCACCTCCGAAACCGCTCTCGCCCCGGAAACCTGCCCAGAAGCCTGCCCAGAAACCTGCCCTGAAACCTGCCCAGGCACTGCCCCGCCCCCAGACATGGCCGTACGTGATCCATCGACGGAGGCCGGAGCCATCGCGTAGTCCTTCCTCCGTGCGCCATGCGCCGTGCGCTGTGAACCGCGCACCGCGCCCCAGGCGCCGTGCTGAACCAAAGTCCAATTGATCTACCGCTGAGAATAATCAGCACCCTGGTGCCGATTCGTCCGCCTCCAGGCAGCATCGGCGTGTCGTGCCCGGATGGCGGCACCGCCCCGCCCTCCGTTCCGCAAGGATTCGGATATGCGAGAGATGACTGAAGACCAATGGCGCGCCTTCCTGTCCGAGGGCACAAGGACCGGCAAACTCGCCGTCACCCGCAAGGACGGCTCCCCGCACGTAACACCGATCTGGTTCCTGCTCGACGGCCCGGACTTCGTCTTCAACACCGGCGAGACCTCCATGAAAGGCCGGATCCTGCGCCGCGACCCGCGCGTGTGCCTCTGCGTCGACCTCATGGAGCCCCCGTACTCCTTCGTGATGGTCGAAGGCGAGGCCGAGATCTCAACGGATCCAGAAGAGATGCTGACGTGGGCCACAAAGCTCGGCGTCCGCTACATGGGCCCGGAGCGCGGAGCCGAGTTCGGCCGCCGCAACGCCGAGGCGGGCGAGTTGCTAGTCCGCGTCCGGATGACGAAGGTGGTGGCGTTCGACGACATCTCAGGCTGATCGGAGCCAGCATGACCCAGCCCGCCGCGACCGAGCCGACGCCCGGCCCCGCGCCCGCGCCCGCGCAGGCCACCGCCCAGCCCCCGCGGCCGGCCTCCGCCCCCTCCACCCCCGCCGACCCCACCGCCCTCCTCCACGGCCTCGACAACGTCCTCCCCGCCCGCCGCGGCCGCGACAAAGACCTCCACCAGCACCCCGAGCTCTCCTTC
>JABFXP010000395.1 GCA_013361685.1 Catenulispora sp. | reverse complement strand
CTTGGGCTGGGTGGCAGCGCTCAGCTGACCCGCGAGATGTTCCAGCCGGGTGGGGCGGCCTCGACCCAGGTCAGGAAGGCCATCAGCGATTCTGGGGACATCGCCAGTTCTACTGGCTCGCCGTTGGCTGAGCATTCCAGCACGGTCCAGCCTGGGAGCAGGGTGCGGGTCTCCTCGCCTACTGTTTCGCGGCGGCCGACTACGTCGAAGCCCCGCCGAGCCAGGCTCGTGCGGGGGCGGGGGGAGTAGCTGAAGACGCGGTAGAGCTCGACTGTGAGGTCTCGGTAGCGGCCTACTGCGAAGGACCAGCCGGAGGCGTCGCCGAGGGTGGGGATGGGGGCGAAGCGGACTGCGCAGTCGAAGGCGCCGCCGCCTCGGCGGATCAGGTGGCGGCGCATGGGGATGAAGGCCAGGGCCAGGCAGAGTGCTACTACGCAGGTGGCCAGGAGCTCGACAGCGCTGAGCATTATGGCTCCTCACTGTCGAGTCCTGGGCGCATCTACGTCTTCTCAGTGGGTGGCGTTGGCTGCGCCGGCCACGCGGAGTTGGGCTTCGGCGAAGCGGAGGTCCGCGTCGGCTTGGTCGCGGGCGGTGCGGTCGTCGCCTGCGGCGTGTTCTGCGGTGCGGGCTTCTGATGCCAGTTGGCGGGCTGCTGTGACGTCGATTTCGGTGGGGAGCAGGACGCTCTCCGCCAGGATGCTGACGTCGTCGCGGGCTACTGACAGGAAGCCGCCGGAGACCACTGCTTCCAGGTTTCCTTCTTCCGTGCCGCGGATGGCGACCACGGAGGGGAGGAGGATGGACAGGATGGGTTGGTGGCCCGGGAGCACGCCGGTGTCGCCTTCGGTGGTGCGGGCCACGATCATCTCCGCGGTGCCCTGCCAGACCTTGCGGTCGGCGGCCACCAGGGAGACGTTCAGCCGGCGGGGGCCGGCGTGCTGGTCGCTCATGCCCGCTCCAGCTCCTTGGCCTTCTTCTCCAGGTCGTCCAGGCCGCCGCACATGAAGAACGCCTGCTCCGGGACGTGGTCGTACTTGCCGTCGGCGATGGCGGTGAAGGCGTGGATGGTCTCGTCCAGGGGGACGAAGGAGCCTTCGATGCCGGTGAAGACCTTGGCGACGTAGGTGTTCTGGGACAGGAAGCGCTCGATGCGGCGGGCGCGCTGGACGGTGATCTTGTCCTCTTCGGACAGTTCGTCCATGCCGAGGATGGCGATGATGTCCTGCAGGTCCTTGTACTTCTGGAGGATCTGCTTCACCCGGGTCGCGCACTGGTAGTGGTCCTGGCTGATGTAGCGGGGGTCCAGGATGCGGGAGGTGGAGTCCAGGGGGTCCACCGCCGGGTAGATGCCCTTCTGGGTGATCGGGCGGCTCAGGACGGTGGTGGCGTCCAGGTGGGTGAAGGTGGTGTGCGGGGCCGGGTCGGTGATGTCGTCCGCGGGGACGTAGATCGCCTGGACCGAGGTGATGGAGTGGCCCTTGGTCGAGGTGATGCGCTCCTGCAGTTCGCCCATCTCGTCGGCCAGGGTCGGCTGGTAGCCCACCGCGGAGGGCATGCGGCCCAGCAGGGTGGAGACCTCGGAGCCGGCCTGGGTGAAGCGGAAGATGTTGTCGATGAACAGCAGCACGTCCTGCTTCTGGACGTCGCGGAAGTACTCCGCCATCGTCAGGGCCGACAGGGCGACGCGCAGGCGGGTGCCCGGGGGTTCGTCCATCTGGCCGTAGACCAGGGCGGTCTTCTCGATGACGCCGGTTTCGGTCATCTCCGCGATCAGGTCGTTGCCTTCGCGGGTGCGCTCGCCGACGCCGGCGAAGACCGAGACGCCGCCGAAGTTCTCCGCGACGCGGTAGATCAGTTCCTGGATCAGCACGGTCTTGCCCACGCCCGCGCCGCCGAACAGGCCGATCTTGCCGCCGTTCACGTAGGGCGTCAGCAGGTCGATGACCTTGATGCCGGTGGTGAACATCTCGGTCTTGGAGTCGAGCTGGTCGAAGGAGGGCGCCTTGCGGTGGATGCCCCAGCGCTCGGTGGGGTTGAACTCCTCGCCCTCTTCCAGGTTCAGGACCTCGCCGGTCACGTTGAACACGTGGCCCTTGGTGATGTCGCCGACCGGGACCGTGATCGGGCCGCCGGTGTTCACCACCTCGGCGCCGCGGACCAGGCCGTCGGTGGGCTTCAGCGCGATGGCGCGGACCATGCCGTCGCCGATGTGCTGGGCCACCTCCAGGGTCAGGGTCCGGGTCTCGCCCAGGAACTGGTAGTCGATGGTGAGCGCGTTCAGCAGGTCCGGCATGGCGTCGACGGGGAACTCCACGTCGACGACCGGGCCGATGATCCGCGCGACGCGGCCGACGGCCTTCGTCGAGGACTCAGTGGTCGCAGTCATTTCAGTCACTTCCCACATTCGCATCGGCCAGCGCGTTGGCGCCGCCCACGATTTCGCTGATTTCCTGGGTGATCTCGGCCTGCCGGGCCGCGTTCGCCAGCCGGGTGAGGTTGTCGATGAGGTCGCCGGCGTTGTCCGTCGCCGACTTCATCGCCCGCCGGCGGGCCGCGTGCTCGGAGGCCGCCGCCTGCAGGAAGGCGTTGTACATCCGCGCGCGCACGTAGTGCGGCAGCAGGGCGTCCAGCACCTTCTCCGGCGAGGGTTCGAACTCGTACAGCGGGAACACCCCGCCGGGCGGAGGCTCGGTGGTCTCCTCGTACTGCAGCGGCAGGATCCGCACCGTGGTGGGCTGCTGCGACAGCATCGAGATGAAGCGGGTCGACACCAGGTGGATCTCGTCGATCCCGTTGTCGTCCTTGAACGCCTCGATCACCTCGTCGGCGACCTCGCGGGCGTCCTCGTACGCCGGGTTGTCGGAGAACCCGACCCAGGTGCCGGCCATGGCCCGCTCCCGGAAGTTGTTGTAGACCACGCCCTTGCGGCCCACCACGTAGCGCACCGGCTCCTTGCCCTGCTCGCGCAGCAGCTGCATCAGCTGCTCCGCCTCCTTCAGGACGTTGGTGTTGTAGCCGCCGCAGAATCCGCGGTCGCTGGTGACGACCACCACCGCGGCCTTCTGCCGGGTACCCGGCGCCGGTGCCTTCTCGGTGGTCAGCGGGTGCGTGGCGTTGGAGCGCGAGGCGACCGCGGAGACGGCGCGGGTGATCTCCTCCGCGTACGGCGTGGAGGCGGCGACCTTCTGCTGCGCCTTCACGATCCGGGCGGTGGCGATCAGTTCCTGGGCGCGGGTGATCTGCTTGGTCGCCTTCACCGAGGCGATGCGGCGCCGGTAGACCCGGAGCTGCCCTCCCATCTCAGTTCACCCCTTCCCGTTGCTGGTAGCTGTCCGGCTGCACGGCGATCAGCCCTTGTGCTTGGTGATCGTGGCCTGGCCGACCTCGGACTCGTCCAGGGCCTCGACCTTGCCCTGGTCGGCCAGCAGGGTGCCGTCGCCGAGTTCGAAGCCGCGCTTGAACTGCGCGACCGCGTCCTTCAGGGCCGCCACGGCCTCGTCCGGCAGCTGGCCGGTCTCGGCGATCGAGCCCATGATCCCGGCGTGGTCAGTCTTCAGGTAGGAGATGAACTCCTTCTCGAAGCGGCGCACGTCGGCCACCGGCACGTCGTCGATCGAGCCCGAGGAGCCGATCCAGATCGCGGCCACCTGCTCCTCGACCGGGTACGGCTCGTACTGGCCCTGCTTGAGGATCTCCACCATGCGCTGGCCGCGGGACAGCTGGGCCTTGGAGGCGTCGTCCAGGTCCGAGGCGAAGGCGGCGAACGCCTCCAGGTCGCGGAACTGGGCCAGGTCGACACGCAGCGAGCCGGAGACCGAGCGCATCGCCCGCACCTGCGCCGAGCCGCCGACGCGGGAGACCGAGGTACCCACGTTGATCGCCGGGCGGACACCGGAGTTGAACAGGTCGGTCTCGAAGAAGCACTGACCGTCGGTGATGGAGATGACGTTGGTCGGGATGAACGCCGAGATGTCGTTGGCCTTGGTCTCGATGACCGGCAGGCCGGTCATGGAGCCGCCGCCCATCTCGTCGTTCAGCTTCGCGCAGCGCTCCAGCAGCCGGGAGTGCAGGTAGAACACGTCGCCGGGGTAGGCCTCGCGGCCCGGCGGGCGGCGCAGCAGCAGCGACATCGAGCGGTAGGCCTCGGCCTGCTTGGTCAGGTCGTCGAAGACGATCAGGACGTGCTTGCCGTCGTACATCCAGTGCTGGCCGATGGCCGAGCCGGTGTAGGGCGCCAGGTACTTGAAGCCGGCCGGGTCCGAGGCGGGGGCCGCGACGATGGTCGTGTACTTCATCGCCCCGGCCTCCTCCAGCGCGCCCTTGACGGCCGCGATGGTGGAGCCCTTCTGGCCGATGGCGACGTAGATGCAGCGGACCTGCTTCTTGGGGTCGCCGGACTCCCAGTTCTGCTTCTGGTTGATGATGGTGTCCACGCAGACCGCGGTCTTGCCGGTCTGCCGGTCGCCGATGATCAGCTGGCGCTGGCCGCGGCCGATCGGGGTCATCGAGTCGATGGCCTTGATGCCGGTCTGCAGCGGCTCCTTGACCGACTGCCGGGCCATCACACCGGGAGCCTGCAGCTCCAGGATGCGGGTGCCCTCGGCCTCGATCGGGCCCAGGCCGTCGATCGGCGCGCCCAGCGGGTCGACCACGCGGCCCATGAAGTTGTCGCCGACCGGGGTGGACAGGATCTCGCCGGTGCGCGAGACCTTCTGGCCCTCCTCGATGCCGGCGTAGTCGCCCAGGACCACCACGCCGATCTCGCGGACGTCCAGGTTCAAGGCGATGCCCAGGGTGCCGTCCTCGAACTTCAGCAGCTCGTTGGTCATGGCCGAGGGCAGGCCCTCGACCTTGGCGATGCCGTCACCGATCTCGGTCACGGTGCCGACTTCGTCCTTCGACGCCTCGGGCGCCTCGTAGGAAGCGACA
>JABFXP010000184.1 GCA_013361685.1 Catenulispora sp. | reverse complement strand
AGCGCTACTTCGTGCAGTCGATGTTGAGGGCGAAGGTCTCCCGGGTAGCCACCAGGTGCATGGCGCTCGACGAGATCGAGCCCTTCAGGTGCAGCGAGAAGCGGCCGCCGCCGGTCTGCCCCAGCTGGGTGTCGACCGAACCGGTGCTCGTCGGCACGCCGGTGACCACGAGCGGATCGCCCGGCTCCTCCTCGGACGTCAGCGTCACCTTGCCGCCGTCCTGCTTCCAGGTGCCGCCGGAGCCGTTGATGCTCCAGTCCTTGTCGCTGATGACCAGGGTCCCGTGGTTGGTGCTGCCGTCGCCGTCGCTCGAGTGGTCGGTGGTGGTGCAGTGCCAGGTGCCCTTGAGCGCGCTGCTCAGGCTGCCGCCGCCGCCCGACATGCCGACGCCCAGGCCGATGCCGCCGCCGACCACGACGACCGCCGCCGCGACCGCCACCAGCATGCCGTTGGTGGTCTTCAGGAACGGCGGCTTGGCCGGCCCGCCGGCCCCGGCGCCCTGCGCCGCCGCCGCGGCCTGCCGCACCTGCTGCTCGAAGCCCGGGTTCTCGGCGACCGCCTGCGCGATCGCCTGGACCAGCGCGGCACGCGCGGCGTCGTCGCCGCCGTTCATGAAAGCGTCCAGTACCGGGCTGCCTCCGAGACCGGCCGCCACGGCCTGATACAGCCCCTGGCCGCCGGGCAGCGGCCCGGCGCGGAGCTGTTCCAGACCGGACACGACCCATTCCGCGAATTCCATTCCCGCCCCTTTACCCCGTCGTGGTCTGTCGCTGTCTGCTTCGTCCTGGCCTTACTCGGTGGCCCTACCCGGTACTCGGTGGCCTTACTTGGTGCAGGTGATGTTCAGGCCGGCGGGACTTCCCGCCGGCTGGATGCTCAACGCCAGGTTGTGCGCGGAGACCGTGCCCTTGACCTTGAGCGTGTTCGCCGGATCGGACGACTTGGTCGAGCTCATGGTGGCGTCGATCGATCCGGCGCCGGACGGGACGGGGGTGATGACGATCTCGCCGCCGTCGGGTTCGGCGCTGTCGGAGATGCTGACCTTGGAACCCTCCTGCCGCCAGGCGCCCTTCGAACCGCCCGACGTCCAGACGCCGTCGCCGAGGGTGATGCTGCCGGAGGTGCCCTCGAAGCCCTTGCAGCTCCAGGTGCCCTTGAGCACACCGGCCAGACCGCCGCCGCCGCTGTCGCCGGAGAGCCCGACGCCCAGGCCGACGCCGCCGCCGACCACGACGACGGCTGCCGCGACCAGGACCAGCAAGCCGTTGGTGGTCTTGAAGAAGGGCGGCTTCGCGTCGGCGGCCGCGGCGCCTTCGAGGGCGACGGTTCCACCGGCGACCGCGCTTCCCTCAGGGGCGACGGTTCCTCCGGCGACGGCGGTCGCCTCGGGGGCACCGGATCCTTCGGCAGCGGCGGCTCCGCCGGCGGCACCGGTTCCTTCCGCACCCGTGTACTGAGCGCTCTCAGCGGCCTGACGCACCTGCTGCTCGAAAGCGGGATTCTCAGCCGCCGCTTGAGCAATCGCCTGGACCAGCGCGGCGCGCGCCGCGTCGTCACCGCCGTCCAGGTACGCGTCGAGGGTCGTGCTGTCGCCGAGTCCGGCCGCGACCGCTTGGCGCAGGCTTTGGCCTGCGGGCAGTCGCCCGGCCCGAAGCTGATCGAGTCCTGACACGACCCATTCCGCGAATTCCATGTCCGCCCCTCGTCCATCGTGCATCGTGCAAATCGATGACGCCCGGGAGGCTATATCAAAGCGCGAAAGCTTTTCCAGCTTCTGTGAAAGCCGCGTCGAGCACCGCCGCGGGGTCGGCGTGGCCGTCCACCTCGGCCCAGTGTTTGAGCGCGCCGGCGAACGCCAGCAGGCCCAGGCCCGCGGCGAAGTGCAGCCGGGGGGTCGGTTCGGGCAGGTCCTGGCGCCGGGCGAGGGCTTCGGCGATGTCGTCGCGCAACAGGTCCTGGCGTTCGGCGAACCGGGCTCGCAGGGCGGGGATCTGGAGCGTGTGACGGATCAGCGCGACCGATTTCTCGCGGTTCTCGGTGAAGTCCTCGACGGTGACGGCCTTGACCGCCTCGCGGATCGCCACCGCCGGCGGCTCGCCGGCCGGGCGGGCCTCGACCTCGGCCACGATCTGCTCGCCGACCAGGCCGATGAAGGAGATGACCACGTCCTCCTTGGAGGCGAAGTACCGGAAGAAGGTCCGGCGGCTCACCCCGGCGGCCGCCGCGAGCTGGTCGACGGTGGTCTCCTCGAAGCCCTGGCGGGCCAGCAGCCGCAATGCCGCGTCGCCGAGTTCGTCGCGCACCAGCTGGCGTTTGCGCTCAGCCAGGGTCAGGCCCGGGGGTTCCGTTCTACGCCGCACGGTGCCACGGTATCAGCGCCTGCGGGCCACAGTTGACACTCAGTGCCAAGTTCGGCATCGTGTGCTGCATCCGCTGCGGGCGGATCGGCGGGAACGAGCGAGTCGAGCTGGAGGACGTCATGGGCAAGTGGACCGCCGCGGCGGTGCCGGATCTGACCGGGCGGACGTTCGTCGTCACCGGTGCGAACAGCGGGCTGGGGCTGGAGAGCGTCCGGATCCTGGCCGCCCACGGCGCGCACGTGGTGCTGACCGCGCGCGACCGGCTCAAGGGCGAGGCCGCCGTCGCGAAGATCGCGCAGGAGACGCCGGGGGCGTCGCTGGAGTTGAGGATCCTGGACCTGGCCGATCTGGAGTCGGTGCGGGCGTTCGCCGACGGAGTGCGCGCCGACGGGCTGCCGGTGAACGTGCTGATCAACAACGCCGGCGTGATGATGACCCCGCCGCGGACCACGAGGCAGGGCTTCGAGATGCAGCTCGGCACCAACCACCTGGGGCACTTCGCGCTGACCGGACTGCTGCTGGACGTGCTCGCGGCCGGGGACGATCCGCGGGTGGTGACCGTGTCCTCGACGCTCCACAAGCAGGGGAAGATCGACTTCGACGACCTGATGCAGACCCGGCGCTACTCCCCCACCGCGGCCTACGCGCAGTCCAAGGTCGCGAACCTGCTGTTCGGGCTCGAACTCCAGCGACGGCTGACCGCCGCCGGCTCCCCGGTGCGCTCGCTGATGGCGCACCCCGGCTACTCGAACACCAACCTGCAGTTCGCCGGGCCGACCGGCTGGCGCAAGGCGATCATGCGCATCGCCAATCCCTTGATGGCGCAGAAGCCCGCGATCGGCGCCCTGGCGCAGGTGCGCGCCGCCGTGGCGCCGGACGTGGCGGGCGGCCAGTACTACGGCTCCCCGAAGCTTTTCGAGAACCGCGGCCACCCCGAACTCGTCGAGCCCAGCCGCCACGCGCGGGATCCGCAGGTCGCGGCCCGGTTGTGGGAGGAGTCGGAGAAGCTCACAGGGGTGGTCTACGGGGTGTAGGGGTTCGCACGCGGTTCGCACGTCCGGCGCAACCTTGGTTAGTCGGTTGCGCCCTTCAGGGCACTGGGGTGCTCGTGAGCATCCCGTCCGACAACCCGATCCTGCTGGCCCGTGACTTCGGGCCCGACGAGGTCTGCCTCGCTGTCGGCGAAGGCGAGATCGTGGCCCTGAACGCGGCCTGCGACGAGGCGTTCCTGCGCGCGCTGTCCGGTGCCGACCCGGCGTGGCCGGGTGGACTGTGGCTCAAGGGCGAGGCGCTGCACACCCTGCGTCCCGCCGCCCGCATGCGGTTCGCCCACGCGCAGTGCGCCGTCGCCCCGCGCGTCGGCAAGCTGCTGCCGGAGCTGACCGTCGCGGAGAACACCGCGCTGCCGCTGCTGCTGACCGGCCTGGGCCGGCAGGAGGCGCGCCGCCGCGCGCTGCGTTGGCTGGAGCGGTTGGACGTGATCCACTGCGCGGACCTGCGCATCGTGGACCTGACGCCGGCCGAGATGCGGCTCGTGGCGTTGGCCCGCGCGCTGGTGCTGGACCCGGCGGTGCTGCTGGCCGAGGACCCGACTGCGGGGTTGGGCGGCGCTGAGAAGGTGCATCTGCTGCGGATTCTGCGGGCGGCTTGCGGGACGCACGGGCTGACGATCGTCGTGGCTTCGGATGATGCGGATGTCGTGGAGTGGGCTGATCGGCGGGTTGTGGTGCGGGTAGGGGGCACGGGCACCCCGAGCGACGCGGGCAGCATGAGCGACGCGGCTGGTGCAGACGGCTCGTTGCGGACAGGCATCGCGGTCGGTGCCGGCATCTCGATCAGTGCGGCCGGCGCGGGCAATAAGTTCAGCGCTGCTGGCGCAGGCGGCGCAATCGGAGCGGTTGGAGCGGTTGGAGCGGTTCGAGCGGTTGGCGGCACCGGCGCGGGTAACTCGGTGGCCGCGGACAGTTCGGCCGGCGCGGTAAGCGCCGGCAGCTCGGTCGGCGCGGGCAGCGCCGCCGCCGCTGTAGCCACGACCGCCGCGTTCGCCGAGCCGGCGACCGCGACCCCGGAACCCGTGGCAGAGCCCTTCTCCCTGTTCGGCCACACCGCACGCGGCCTCCCACACCGCATCGCCCGGCACGCGCGCGGCGAGCACCGCTTCACGCCGGTCGGCTCGGGATCGGAGCGCGGCCGATGAGCACCCACTTCGTCGCCCCGATCGCGCGGCTCGACTGCCGCGTGCGCATCGCCGCCGCGTTGCTGCGATCGGCACCGCGCGGCGAGCACCTGGTCGTCGCCGGCATGGTGCTGACCTCTGTGGCCGCCGCCTGGCCGCTCAGTGGCCCGCCGGTCGTGATCCCGGCGTTGCTGGCGCTGGCCGCGCTGATCCGGCACCACCTCGACGGCCTCGACGCCCGGCGGGACGCGCTGACCGCCGCCGGGGCCGATCCCGCCGACACCCTCGTCATCCAGAGCGCCGGTCCGCTCGGCGCCACCGGCCTCGGCGCCCTCGTCGGGGGCGTCGCCGCCCTCGGGCTGGGCCGCCCCGTGACGCACGCCCTGGCGCCCGT
>JABFXP010000657.1 GCA_013361685.1 Catenulispora sp. | reverse complement strand
CGCCGGGCCCGGACACCCTCCCCACCCCCGCTCCGGGACCCGGCACCACCGGCAGTGCACCCCACCGCCGGGCAATACCCCATGCCATCGCAAAACGGAGCAACCACACTCAGCAGAAGTCAACGCACCCCAGCCAGCCCAGCCGCCTCAAGCCCAACGACCCGAGCCTCGGCAGACCCCTGTCAGCCATCAGCCGCCGGCCCTCGTTCTCGCCCTCACCCTCACCCTCGCGCCTTAGGACTGGAATCAGAATGAGGTCTTCAGTCATCGCCAGCAGATGATGGCGCAGCCGAGGGCAACGAAGGCCCGGTGGATGTCATCGCGGATCTCCCAGCGGATGCTCAGTCGGCGAAACCAGTGCGGCAGAGCGATCGCGCCTTCCACCACCCAGCGGTAGACCCGAGGCCGGAGCCATGTTCGGTGCCGCGACGGGCGATGTGCGGGGTGATCTCGAACCGGCGGACCTTGTCGCGGTAGACCTCGTAGTCATAGCCGCGGTCCGCGTAGAGGTGTCTAGGGCGTTGCAGCGGCCGCCCCCGCTTTCCGCGGATCGACGGCACGGCCTGGACCAGCGGGATCAGCTGGGTGACATCGTTGCGGTTGCCACCGGTGAGCGTCACGGCGCCGGCGGGATGCCGTGCGCCTCGACGATCAGGTGGTACTTGCTGCCAGTCTTGCCCCGGTCGACCGGGGGACGGCCCGGTAGCCGGGCCACCCTCCATCGCACGCAAGTGGACGAGTCCACGGCGGCGCGCGAGAAGTCGAGCATGCCGACTGCACCTAGCTCGGGCAGCGGCAGTTCGTACAGGCGCTGCCAGACCCCGGCCTCATTCCAGTCCCGTAGCCGCCGCCGGCAAGTCATCCCCGAGTCGAAGCCCAGCTCCGCGGCAGAATCCGCCACGGGATCCCCGCGTACAGGACGAACAGGATCCCACACAGGAACTTCCGGTCATCCAGACACTTGCGCCCGGGATGACGGAACCTGCGATCGACGACTGGCAGCAGCGGCTCGATCCGCTCCCGCAGCCCGTCCTCGACATCCCATGGCTTGCGTGCAGCCCTCGTCTCGGCTTCTCGCGCCCCCAACCCGAACAGCTTCAACGAAACCTGACACACCGCCCCGGGGAGCCCCCGCAGGTCGAACGGCGCGTCCATCCACCTGCCAGAAGCCGCCGATACGATCCCCGATATCTGCGGCATTCCCCGCGCAGTGAAGTAAGGGATGTATCGATGGTCGACACAACGCCGCCGGGACGCGCTTTGCTGCTGGCCCAGTTTCCTGAGCTGGCTGACTACGCGCGGCCCTCATTGCGTTTGCACCCACGTCGTGGCCATCCCACGACGGGTGAAAGCTCTGTGGGCGGTCCGTTGCTGTGGCCGGTCGACGAACCCTGGCCGACCTGCGACCGCGACGACCACGAGTTGGTAGCCGACGGCTCGGGCTCGTTCGGCGAGCCCGTCGTGATGGCCTGCGTGTTGCAGCTATATCGCCGTGACCTGCCCGCCGGCATCCTGCCCGCACCGGGCTGGGCATTCCCAAACGGCACCGATCTCCTGCAAGTACTTTGGTGTCCCACGCCGCACGAGGGCACCTACGGGCCGTGCATCCGCGTACTCTGGCGCGCTGAGGCTCAGGTGGGGACCGCGCTCACAGCCAACCCGCCGCTGAACGTGTCCTCCGAGGACCTCGGCTTCGACAACCTCGCGCCGCGGCCATGCCTTATCCGCCCGGAGACCGTCGTAGACTTCCCGCCGATCGCCTGCCTACACCCTGGGCAGGTCGACGGTTCCGGCGATTCGGGGTTGCTGCTCGGGAAGCTGCCGGCACACTTGGAACGGGCATGCCTAGGCTGACGGTCGACGGCGCGCCGCCCGATGACGAGAGTTGGAACTCAGACCGCGGGTACCGACGCCAAGCACGCGTCCCCGGCTGGAAGCTCGGCGGCTGGATGCGCGACACCAGTTCTCTTCCCAAAGCCCTCAGAGTACTGTGACTGCGGCGCACCGGCATTCTCCCTGCTCGACACCTCTTTCGAAGGTCTCGACGGCCCCTGGCAGCAGGTCGCGGTCGCGGAACCCGAGTTCTCCTGGGTCGATCCTGATGACGAGGAGTGGAGCGGCCATCGCTCTCCGGGCATCTGGGGCGGCCGCAATGGTGAACTGTGGCTGCTGGCCTGCTCCGCCGACCCCTCCCACCCGATCCGTGCTGAGGTCGAGTAGCACGTCACAGGAAGCACGTGGCGTCGCCAAGGTAGCCGCTGAGAGCGTCTACGTTGCGACCGTGATGCTCCCAGGAGTTGAAGGCGCCTACGTTGTCCCGGCGTAGCCGCTCATTTTGGTTCCAGTCCTTAGCCCTCAGCCGCCAACCCCAGCCCCAACCCCCGCCGTGGGGGCCGCCCACCCGCCTCAACGCCAAGGCCCCACCGACGCCCACCCGCCAACCCACCCAGCCATCACGACCACCACCGCCGCACTTCGCACCACCGCACCGCCCGCCCCCGTCCCTGCCCCGACCTCATTCCCGTCCCCGCCCGCCCCGCCCTCGTCCCCGTTCACACCTTCACGCTCCGCGGCAGATCAGCATCCGCGACATACCCGATCCCACGCACCGTTCGGATCAGGTCCGGCACACCGAGCTTCGCCCGCAGAGTGGCTATATGCACCTCCAGGGTGCGGTTCGCTGATTTCTCCGTGGTATGCCAAACCTTGCGCAGGATCAGTTCGCGGCACAGTACTGAGCCGGGAGTACTAGCCAGGAGATGGAGCAGGTCGAACTCTTTGCGGGTGAGGACCACCGGCTGGCCGTGGACGTTCACCCGACGTTCGTCGGCGTCCACCACCACCGGCCCCACGCCCAGGTGGTCGGCGCGATCGGTGGGAGCTCGGACCGCGGCACGGATGCGGGTAGTGAGCTCGGTCAGGCCGTAGGGCTTGACGACGAAGTCGTCGACGCCCAGTCGGCGCCCCTCGATCCACAGCCCGCGGTCAGCGCGGGCGGTGATCGCCACCAGGGCGGCATCGGTCCGGCGGCGGATGCGTTCGCACAGGGCCAACGACTCCTCGTCGAGGAGACCCAGGTCGATCAGTACCGCGTGCGGGGAGAAGGCCGCCATCCCGGGCAGGTCGTCGGCGCGCAGCCGCCGCACTGCGAACCCGTCCAGGCGCAGCGCGTTGTCCAATGCCGGCTGCGGCCGATCATCCCTGCGACCGGCCACTACTAGCCTCATCGGTTGTCACCTCACAGCGCTCGCGCGCACCCGCTGACGAACAAGTGCCCGGCAATTCGTTAATCATGTTAACCAGGGTCCTGTCATTCTCCTCACCCACAGTGCCCGAAAGCAATACCGCGCGTGTACTAAATCTCAAGGCCGGCTCAAACCGGTGGCGGCCGCTTCGGGGCGCCAACAGGGTGTTCATCGGCCGTCAATGGGGCGCTGATCTGGGCCTGATCCGCGGGGGCGACGATCCGGGGCGAACTGGAGAATCACTGGAGGATGCACCATGACCGCCACCGCTTCGCCGACCGGGCTCACCGGCCGCACCCTGTTCCCGGGTGATGCCGGGTTCGAGGAAGAGAAGGCAACCTTCAATCTGTGTGTCGAGCACACGCCTTACGTGATCGTGCGCGCTCAGAACCGCCTGGATGTCCAGGCCGCCGTGCGCTACGCGGCCGGGGCCGGGCGCGCGGTCGCGGTCCAGGCCACCGGACACGGCATCGGAGCCGAGGCCGACGGCGCGGTGTTGATCAGCACCAAGGCCATGCGCGAAGTGCAGATCCGTCCCGAGGCGCGGGTGGCCCGGTTCGAGGCGGGGGCACGGTGGGCCGAGGTGGTGGCCGCCGCCGCGGAACACGGCCTGGCGCCGTTGGTCGGCAGCACCCCGTTCGTGAGCGCCGTCGGCTACCACTGCGGCGGCGGCCTGCCGATCTTCGGCCGGAAGTACGGCTTCGCCGCCGACCACGTCCGCGCCTTCGACCTGGTCACCGCCGACGGCGCGCTGCGCCACGTGGACCCGGGCACCGAGCCGGACCTGTTCTGGGCGGTGCGCGGCGGCAAGAGCAACTTCGGGGTCGTGGTCTCCATGGAGGTGGAGCTGTTCCCGATCACCACCGTTTACGGCGGCAAGCTGGTCTTCCCCGGCGGGATGTCCGACCGGGTGTTCCCGGCCTGGCGCGACTGGACCGCGACGCTGCCGGAGGCGATGGCCACCGCGGCGATGTGGATCCGCTTCCCGGACATCCCGCAGCTGCCCGAGGAGATCCGGGGCCAGTACATCTTCCACGTCACCATCGGCTACGACGGTGATGCCGCGGAAGGCGCCCGTCTCGTCGAGCCGCTGCGCGCGCTCAGCCCCATCGTCGACACGGTCCAGGAACTGCCCTACACCCGCAACGGCGAGATCTACGACGACCCGGTCGACCCCGGTTTCTACGTCGAGGCCAGCGGCCTGCTCGACTCGATGGACGACGAGACCGTCAAGCGCGTCCTCGAGGCAGTCGGCCCGGGGGCGGAGAACCCGCCGTTCGCCGTGAACATCCGGTTGCTCGGCGGCGCGCTGGCCCGCACGCCGGAGTTGCCCAGCGCCGTCAGCCACCGCGGCGGATCCCACCTCATGATGGTGCTCAACCTGGCGCCGGATGCCACGCTGGTGCCGCCGCTGACCGAGCACGCCCGTGCCGTCCTGGCCACGATGGGCCCGGCGCTGACCGGCGGTGTGCTGCCGAACTGGCTGGGTACGGCGATGACCGCGCCGGAGGAGGTGGCCCAGGCGTACTCGCCGGCGGACTGGGACCGGCTGCGGGCGGTCAAGCGAGCGGTGGATCCCGGGAACATGTTCCGGATCAACCACAACATCCCGCCAGCGGGCGTGTGAAGGAAAGGCGAGGTCTTCTTGGGCTGGTGAAGCGGCTTCCCGACCCGCATTGCGCGAGGAA
>JABFXP010000227.1 GCA_013361685.1 Catenulispora sp. | reverse complement strand
CTCCGCGCGCAGCTCGGCCGCCCCCGGCGCGTCGGCGCCGCGCCGCGAGACCAGCAGCAGATGGCGCGCGCCGTGCCGGGTGAGGAGGTGGCGGGCGGTGAGGGCGCCGAGGGTGCCGGTGCCGCCGGTGATCAGCACGGTGCCGTCCGGGTCGAACGGCGGGCGCGGCTGCTGCTCGTCTCCGGATTCCGCGGTGTCGGCACCGGCCCGGATGACGCGCGGCGCGTACAACACGCCGTCCCGCACTGCGAGCTGCGGTTCGTCGGTGGCGAGCGCCGTCGCCGCCACCCATGCCGGATCGGCACCCGCATCGGCCTCGGAATCGGCAGCCGGATCGGCGTCGATCAGGGTGATGCGTCCCGGATTCTCGGCCTGGGCGCTGCGGATCAGGCCCCAGACCGGTGCTTGACCCAGGTCGGCCGGACCCTCGTCATCCCGGGCCGCGACCGCACCCCGGGTGAGGACGACCAGGCGGGTCGTGGACCATGCCGCGTCAGCGAGCCAGTCTTGGACGAGACTCAGGACGCTGTGCAGCCGGGCATTGGCCTGCTGCGGCACATCCCCCTCTCCGCCGGAGAGCACTGGCAACAGCAGGGCCTCGGGCGCCGGGTCTCCGGCGTCGATCGTCTGCCGCAGCTCGGAGAGCTCGTCGTCGAGCCCGCTGAGCACCGCGAACGACGGCGCCGCCGGTTCCGTCGGATCAGCCGGGACCCATTCGACCCGGTACAGGTGCCGTTGCCGCGTGCCGGGCGCTTCGATCGCCCGCACCGCCAGGTCCTCGATCGTCACCACCGGTTCGCCCTCGCCGTCTTCGGCGGACAGCGACCAGTGGTCCTCGCCGCGTCCGGACAGCCGGACCCGCAGCCGGTCGGCATCAGCGGCGCGCACCGTGACCCCGGAGAACACGAACGGCACCACCGGCCGCGAGTCCCCGGCCTCGGCGCCTTCCAGCCCGGAGCCGCCGCGCGCGAACGCCGTGGTGTGCAGCGCGGCGTCCAGCAACGCGGGGTGGACGCCGAAGCCGCCGACGTCGACGCCCTCCGGCAGCTGCACTTCCGCGCAGATGTCGGTCCCGTCCCGCCACGCGGCCCGCAGGCCCTGGAATGTCGGGCCGTATCCGTAGCCGCGGTCGGCGAGCACGTCGTAGAAGGCGTCGGTGTCGATGGGCTCCGCGCCTTCCGGCGGCCACGCCTGTGGGAGGTGTCGAGCCGCCGGTGCAGGCGTGTCGGCGAGTACTCCGGTGGCGTGGTGCGTCCACTCGGACGCGTCTGTTTCGGCGTCGGCACCGGAAACGGTGTCGGTGTCGGTGTCGGCGTCGGCGTCGGCGTCGGACCGGGAGTAGACGCGGACCGTGCGTCGGTCGGCGTCCACCGTGACGCACACCCGCGCACCCTCCTGGTCGGGCAGCACCAGCGGAGCGTGCAGCGCGAGTTCGGCGACCTGCTCACTGGTGCCGATCCGCCGAGCGGCGTTCAGCGCCACGTCCAGCCACACCGTCCCCGGCACCAGCACCACGCCGTCGAGCGCGTGGTCGGCGAGCCACGGGTGCGTCCGGGTGCTGATCCGCCCGGTCAGGACCGCCGAGCCGTCCGGCATCGTGACCGATGCGCCGAGCAGCGGATGGCCGGCTTCCTGCAAGCCGAGGTCGCCGGGGCGGGCGGCGATGTGCTCCGGAGTCAGCCAGAAGCGCCGCTCCTGGAAGGGATACGAGGGCAGCGGGACGAACCGCCCCGCCGGGTTCGCCTCCCGCCACTCCACGGCGACGCCGCGGGTGTGCAGTCCGCCCAGCGCTGTCAGCAGGCTGTGATCCTCGTCCCGGTCCCGGCGCAGCAGCGACACGGCCGACCGGGCCGGGGTCCCGGCGGCGGGGCCGGAAACGCCGGCGGAGTCAGGGCCTTCGGGGGTCTGGGAGGTGTCGGGCGCGTCGGCGGTGTCAGGAGCGTCGGCGATGCCGGCGGCCAAGGTGCTGAGCATCGCATCGGGCCCCAGCTCCACGAACTCGGTGACGCCGAGCCGCATCAGTTCCCGTACTCCGTCGTGGAAGCGCACCGGCTCGGCGATGTGGCGCGCCCACGCGTGCGGATCGGCCAGGTCCTCGCCCGCGATCCGCCCGGTGCGGTCGCTCACGATCGGCACGGTCGGAGCGTGGAACGTCACCGTCCGCGCCACGGCCTCGAACTCCTCCAGGACCGGTGCCATCAGCGGCGAGTGGAAGGCCCGGCTGGTGTTCAGCCGCCGCGCCTTGCACCCCAGCTGTTCGGCCACGGCGGTCACGACCGCGTCGACCCCGGAGATCACCACCGACGTCGCCGCGTTCACCGCCGCGATCGCCGCCTCGTCTTCGTGCCCGGACAAGGCCGCCCGGACCTCCTGCTCGGTGGCCTGGACCGCGATCATCGCGCCACCGGACGGCGCGGCCTGCATCAGCCGCGCGCGCTCGGCGACCAAGGACACCGCGTCATCCAGCGTCAGCACCCCCGCGACGTGCGCGGCGGTCAGCTCGCCGACGGAGTGTCCGAGCAGGTAGTCGGGCTCGATGCCGAAGGACTCCAGCAGCCGGTACAGGGCGGTCTCGAGGGCGAACAGCGCCGGCTGCGTATAAGAGGTCTCATGAAGCAGAGCTGCATCCGGGGCGTTCGCGTCCGCGAACATGACCGACCGCAGCGGCGTGTCCAGGTGCTCGTCGAACCGCTGGCACACCTCGTCCAGCGCTTCGGCGAACACCGGATAGCGGGCATGGAGCCGCTGCCCGGCGCCGATGCGCTGCGCGCCCTGACCGGTGAACAGGAACGCGAGCTTCCCGCCGCCGGACACCGTTCCGAGCACGGCATCCGTGCCCTCGACGTCGTCGGCGCCGAGCGCGTCGAGTCCGGCGAGCAGGGTGGCGTGGCCGGTCCCGGCCAGGACCGCCCGGTGCTCGAAACGGGTGCGGCGGACGGCCAGGGTGTGAGCGACGTCCGCGACCCGCAGCTCGGGGTGGTCCCGGAGGTGACGAGCCAGTCCGGAAGCCTGCGCGCGCAGCGCGGCCGGAGACTTCGCCGAGAGGACGAACGCCACCGAGGGCGGCTCGGACGGCTCCGGCGACTCAGACGGCTTCGGCGGTTCGGATGGCGCGAGCGACTCAGACGCCTGTCGCGACTCAGACGGCTCACTCAGCTCAGTCAGCTCAGACAGCTCGGCCGGTTCCGCCAGCTCAGCCAGTCCGTCGACAGCGAGATCCGGCCCTGCCACCTCGTCGGCCCCCGCCATATCAGCCAGCTGATCCGCCGGCTGTTCGAGGATCACATGCGCATTGGTTCCGGAGATCCCGAACGACGACACCCCCGCGCGCCGCACCCGCCCCGGCTCCGGCCAGACCGTCGGCCCGGTCAGCAGCCGCACCGTCCCGGCCGACCAGTCCACGTGCGGCGTCGGCTCGGCGGCGTGCAGCGTCGGCGGCAGCACCCCGTGCCGCATCGCCTCGATCATCTTGATGACGCCCGCCACCCCGGCGGCGGCCTGCGTATGCCCCAGATTGGACTTGATCGAGCCCGTCCACAGCGGCCCGTCCGGATCCCGGCCCGGCCCGTAGGCGGCGATCAGCGCCTGCGCCTCGATCGGGTCGCCCAGCCCGGTGCCGGTGCCGTGCGCCTCCACCGCGTCCACGCCGTCCGGCGCGACCCCGGCGTCGGCCAGCGCGGCGGCGATCACCCGCTGCTGCGACGGCCCGTTCGGCGCGGTCATCCCGTTGCTCGCGCCGTCCTGGTTCACCGCGCTGCCGCGCACCAGCGCCAGCACCGGGTGGCCCTTGGCCCGGGCGTCGGACAGCCGCTCCACCAGCAACAGCCCGACACCCTCGGACCAGCCCGCGCCGTCGGCGTCCGCCGAGAACGACTTGCACCGGCCGTCCGGCGCCAGCCCCCGCTGCCGGCTGAACTCCACGAACACCCTCGGCGTCGCCATCACCGTCGCGCCGCCGGCCACCGCCAGATCGCATTCGCCGGCCCGCAGCGCCCGCACCGCCAGGTGCAGCGCCACCAGCGACGACGAGCACGCCGTGTCCACGGTCAGCGCCGGGCCCTCCAGCCCGAAGGTGTAGGCGATCCGGCCCGACGCCACGCTCGGCGCGCTCCCGGTGCCGAGGTAGCCCTCGTACTCCTTGGGAGCGGAAGGGAACGACAGCTGCGCGGCGTAGTCGTTGTACATCACCCCGACGAACACGCCGGTCCGGCTGCCCCGCAGGCTCGCCGGATCGATCCCGGCGTGCTCCATCGCCTCCCACGTCGTCTGCAACAGCAGCCGCTGCTGCGGATCGGTGGCCGAGGCCTCGCGCGGACTCATCCCGAAGAACGCCGCGTCGAACCCGTCGGCGTCGTGCAGGAAGCCGCCGTGCCGGACGTAGGTGGTGCCCGCGTGGTCCGGATCCGGGTCGTAAAGGTGCTCCAGATCCCAGTCCCGGTTGACCGGGAACGGCGAGATCGCGTCCACGCCGTCGCGGACCAGCCGCCACAGGTCCTCCGGGCCGCGCACGCCGCCCGGGTACCGGCAGCCCATCCCCACGATGGCGATCGGATCGGTCTGCGTGTCGGCGCGCGCCGCCGGGACCGCCGTCCGGGCCGGTGCGGTGCCCGCGCCGGTGAGCTGCTCGTGCAGGAACCCGGCGAGCGTCGAGGCGGTCGGGTAGTCGAAGACCAGCGTGGCGGGCAGCCGCAGCCCGGTGGCGGTGTTGAGGCGGTTGCGCAGCTCGACCGCGGTGAGCGATTCGAAGCCCAGCTCCCGGAACGACAGGCTCGGATCGATGGCGTCGGCGCGGGTGTGGCCCAGAGCCGCGGCGGCCTCGGCGCGCACCAGTTCCAGCACCAATTCCGCCTGCTCCGGTCCGGGCAGCGCGGCGAGCTGGTCGGCCAGCGCCCCGCGGCCCGCGGCCGCGGCGGTGGCACCGGCCGGCAGCTCTGCC
>JABFXP010000380.1 GCA_013361685.1 Catenulispora sp. | reverse complement strand
GCCCTGGTGACCGCCAAGGTCCAGCCGGGCGCCCAGGCCGACAAGTGGTACCTGGTCACCGACGCCGGCACCAAATACGCCCTCACTGACACCCAGGACCGTGGCGCCCTCGGCTACGGCAACGCCGGCGCCGTCCCGCTGCCGCCGCCCGCGCTCGGCCTGCTGCCGACCGGCCCGGCCCTGGACGAGGCCGACGCGCAGAAGCCGGTGGCGCTGCCGGGCGGGTGAGCGGGATGGGACGGTGCGCACTCGCGACTGGGGCGGCCACCGCCTTGGAGCCGGCTTCCGCTTCGGCCCGGCTCGCCGCGATGCTCACGGTCGCGTTGTCGTGGCGCTCAATTCGGCGAACGCCCCGCGCCACTCGGCCTCGGTCAGAGTGATGCTCCCTATCGGCGTGTCGCCGTGCTTCGCACCCGGGCCCCACGGGTTCCGCAGCGTGATGGTCGGCGGGTCGGCGTTCATGTCGACGCTCTCCACCGAATACTCGTGTCCGGTGACCACCTTGCCGCCGTCGACGTAGTCCTTGGTGGGGCCGGACCCGAAGAACCTTCGGCCATCCGAGCTGGTCAATGTGATCGCCTGGCCGTTCTTCAGCCAGTAGCCGACCATTTGCAGCGGCAGGGCGCCGGTACTCACATGAATGGTCTGCTGGCCGGTGAGATCGTGCAGCCCGACGAACCCGCCGGAGGCTCCGTCGATGTTGCCGTAACCACCCTTGAGCTGTGCGTATGCCTTCTCGTAAACGGCCGCCCAGTTGCCGCTTCCCTCTCTGGCGAAGAAGGGCCGGGCCTGGGTGCCGCTGGTCGGCAGAAGCCCGTCGACAGTGACGTCGACGGGCTTGCCGTCCTGGTACAAGGTGACGGTGTAAGTGCCGTTGGTGTTCTCGCGGATGTGGGACTGGACGAAGCCGGGATCGCTCGCAGCGATCGCCGACAGCGCCGAGATGAACGCGCAGTCGCCGTCCATACCCTGCTTGACGTCGAGGTCGATGTCGATGCCGTGCGGACCGAACAGCCGGTTGTCGTACTGCGCCCAGTGCAGGTCGTCGCCGTGTTTCGTGTGCCAGTCGGGCTGCAGGGCGGACAGGTCCTTCTGGATCGTCTCCAACGTCGGCGCGCTCGTGTCCGTCAGCAGCAGGTTCGACCACTCCAGCCGGGTCTGGTCGCTGCTCTTGCCGAGCGCCGTGTTCAGCCGCCCGCGTTGTTCCGGCGTCATCATGGCGATCAGCGCGTCGATCTCGGCCGGTGTCAGACTCCGCAGCGTCGGCAGCAGCGTCAGCGGACCGAATTCGGGGACCAGCGGCCCCCGGTCTTCGCCGAGGTGCTGCTCGATGTACGCGATGGTGTCCAGGATCTTCGCCGGGTCGACCGTGCTGGGCAGGACGTCAGCACCCATATGCATGAGCCCTGCCAAGTCGCCGAGCCGGCCGCCGAACAGGTGGAAGGTGAGGGTGAAATCCCGGAAGCGGCTGGCGGTAAGCGCCGCGCACACCTGGCGGAGGTCTTGTTCGGCGGTGGTGAGCGCCGCCGAACAGGCCCGCACCGCACGGCCATGGTCGGCCGCCGCCTCCTGCACCGCCGCGTCCGCCTTCCACAGCGCGACAGCGTGTTCGACGGGTGCCGCCGTGGCGGCGACGGCCTGCGCCGCGGACTCGGTCTTGGCGAACGCGGCCTGACCGTCGCGGACCTGCTGCGCGTATCTCCGCACCGCCTGCGCCGCGGTGCCGTACGCGGCGACCATCACCGCGAGCAGCGTGGGCAGCGGATCCAGCGTGCTCCGGAACGCGTCCGCGCTCTTGCCCAGCCACCGGCCCAGCGCCGGATCCCCGATCAGCCCCAGGAGCCCGGACCGCAGCTGGTTGCACTCCGCCTCGCGATCGGCCAGCCGGGCCGCGACGGCCTCGAGCTCCGCGGGGTCGCCGGGCCAGGGGTCGGCGACCGCGGCGCCGTCCGTCCGTGACAGATCACCCACTGCGTCGTCCCCCGCCCCGTCCCCGCGTTTCACAGAACCCTGCGACTGATCCGACGGTCGATCCTAGAGCGGCGCTTCGCGCTCGGACAAGAGGCGGACACGGCGAGTGACAGACCTCTTCGTCAGGTACCGCCGCCGCCCGGCTCGTCCCGGAAGTCGACATGCCCCACCTCGGCGTCGTCGCCGGCCGCGACCACGGCGGTGATCGTGAACCGCCGCCCCGCGTAGTCGACCACGTCGCCGGGACGCGCCGTGACCTGGAATTCGGCCGGACCGTCGGCGCCGTACAAGGTCCGCAGCACCAGGCGCGCCGCCGGGTGCGCCGGATCGGGGTTCACCGCGATGATGCCGACCGCGACACCGTCGGCGATGTACTGCGCGCGCTGCTTCAGCCGCGTCGGGACCGCTTCGGTCATGGCCGCACCTTCGTGGCGCCCACGCTGCTGAAGAGGTTCTGCAACTCCGGCTGCGTCAGCGTGATCTGCCCGATCGACTGGCCGTCGTGGTTGGCGTTGACGCCCCACGGGTTCAGCAGCGTGATGGTCGGCGGGTGGGCGTTCAGATCGACCTTCTCCACCGAGTACGCGTGGGCGGTGACCACCTTGCCGTCGCCGATGTAGTCGCCGTCCGCGCCGAACAGGGTGAAGAAGCCCTTGTCGTCGCGGCTGTCCGCGGTGACCGCGCGGCCTTGCGCCAGCAGGTCGGAGACCTGTTTCAGGGTGACGCCGTGGGCGGGCACGCTCTGGGTGGACTGGCCGGTCAGGTCGTGCATCCCCTCGCTGCCGCTGCCGCCCACGATGTTGTCGTAGCCGCCGTTGAGCTGTGCGAAGGCCTTCTCGTAGATCGGGATCCAGGAGCCGCTGCCGGGACCGGCGTAGGCCGCGGTCTTGTTGTCGGGGCCGGTGGGGATCTGGCCGTCCACGGTCACCTCGACCGGTTTGCCGTCCTGATACAGGGTGACGGTGTAGGAGCCGTTGGGGTTCTCGTGGATCCGGGACGGGAAGAACTGCGGATCGCGCTGGGCGATCGCCGCGATCGACGACAGGAACCAGCAGTCGCCGACGCCGCCCTGGTGCAGGTCCTGGGCGAGGTTGACGCCCTCGGGACCGAACAGCGGACCCTTGACCTGGGCCCAGTGCAGCTTCTTGTCGTCGCCGGAGAGCATGTCCGGCTGCAACGCGCCGAGGTTCTTCTGGATCACCTCCAACGACGAGGCGCTGACGTTCTTGAGCAGCAGGTTCGACCACTCCATGCGGACCGAGCTCTTGCCGAGCACCGCGTTCAGCCGCTGGAGCTGCTCCGGCGACATCATCGCGACCAGCGCGTCGAGCTCGGCCGGGGACAGGGCCTGCAGCGTCGGCAGCATGATCAGCGGCCCGAGCCCGGGGGCCAGCCCGCCGCCGTCCTTGTCGATGTTCTGGTCCAGATACGCGATGGTGGCCAGGATCTTCGCCGGGTCCACCGCGGGACCGGTCAGGTCGCCGCCCAGGTGTTCGAGCCCTTGCAAGTCCGACAGGTGGCCGCCGAGCTTGGCGAACGTGAAGGTGAAGTCATGGAACTTGGCGTCGGACAGCGCCGTGACCACCTGCCGCAGATCGTGGTCCGCGTCGTCGATCGCCGCCGCGCACGCCTTCAGCGCCCGGGTGTGGTCGCCCGCCGCGGCGTCCACCGCGGCCTGCTCCCGCCAGTCCTCCGAGATCCAGGCGTCGAGCGGCTTCGGGGACGCGGCGGTGGCCAGCAGATCGGTGCGGGTCTTGGCGAACGCGGCCTGCCCGTCCCGGACCTGCTGCGCGTACGTGCGCAACGCCTGCGCCGCGCTGCCGTACGCGTAGACCATCTGGCCCAGCAGCGCCGGCAGCGGCTCCAGCGTGTTCCGGAACGCGTCCGCGCTCTTGCCCAGCCACTGGCACAGCGCCGGATCCCCGATCAGCCCGACGATCCCGGACCGCACCTGGTCGGCCTGCTGTTCGCGGTCGGTCAGCGCCGCGACCAGCCCGTCGTACTCCGCCGGGTCCCCGGGCCAGGGATTCGCGCCGGACAGTACGGTCGAGCCGCTGTCCCCTGATGCGACCGCGCTCATCCGACGTACGTCCCCGGGCGCGCGCCGATCGGCGGCGGCAGCAGGTCCTGCTCCAGCCGCTGCGCCGCCGCCGCGGCCTGCTCCGTCATCGAGGCCAGCGCGGTCAGATACGCGTGCAGGCCGTTGCCGCAGGCCTGGTCGGTCTGGCTCAGCGAGGACAAGTCGTCGTCGATCGCGTCGCCGGAGACGCCGGAGAAGTGCAGCGGCTGCTGGAAGTCGCCCAGCAGTTTGCGCAGGGTGCCGGCGAACCCGGTCAACGCCTGGCTGTTCAACGACAGATCGCTCACCGCGTCCCCCGTGGCTGTTGTAAAACCCTGACATGCCCCCCGGCACGCCGATCCTAGAACGGATCAGGATCCTGCGACAAGTTGGGCCCGGCGGGACGCACCGCCCGCCCGCCGGCGCTCCCGGCCGCCGGCACCCACAGCACCACCGCCGTCCCGTGTCCGGGCCGCGCCCGGACCGTGGCCGTCCCGCCGACTTCGGCCATCCGGGCCGTCACCGACTCGCTCAGCCCGAAGCCCGGCCGGTGGACCGCCGGGTCGAAGCCGACCCCGAAGTCGCGGACGGTGACGGTCAGGCCCGGGACGCCGGCCGCCGCCCCGTCGGCGTCCGCCTCCACCCGCAGCAACGCCTCGGCCACCCCGGAGTGCTTCAGGACGTTGCGAAGCGCCTCGCGGGTGGCGGCCAGCAGCGCGGCCCGGCGCCGGGCGGTCACACCGTCGCGTTCGCCGTCCGGCCGGCGGGCGTGGTAGGCCACCGAGCTGTCGACGGCGTCGAGCCGGACCCGCAGGCCGTCCCGGGCCAGTTCCGCGAACACGCCGACCAGACCCTCGATCAGCCCCGGCGTGCCGCCGGCGCCGGCGGGCCGCGACAACTGCCGGCG
>JABFXP010000686.1 GCA_013361685.1 Catenulispora sp. | reverse complement strand
ACGACGCGACCGAGGGGAACGAACCCCACCCACCCAACCCCCAGCCGCCCCGAAAAACCCAGCCACCCCACCAACCCGCGCCATTCCCCGAGGGAAGCAGAGGCCCGCCGGAGGCGCCCGCCTCTCCGCTTTCAGCCTGTCACTCACCCCCACGAACGCGCCACTGGCCCCTCCTGCTCCTCCTGTCCCTCCCGCCCCTCCCGCCCCTCCCGCCGCACACCCCGCCCACTATGAGCACTCAAATACCTCCACAAAACCTCCAAAACAACACAAGCCCCACCCGCAATCCCCAACCCCGTAACCCACTGATACCAACTCCCAAAATGCAAATCAAAAAAACTCCGCCCCACCGGCAGAGCAACAACAAGCACAAACAACCCCGCCATAGACCCAATCAAAACAACCTTCCACCACACAATAGGCCGCGCCACCAACTGCACAATATACAAACTACACGCAAACAACGAAACCATAGCCGTAGTCTGAGCCTCCACCAACGACCCCGACTCCGCCCGCGCCACCCAGTACGCCACGAACACCTCGATCCCCGCCACCAACCCCGCAGGAATCGCGAACCGCAACACCCTCCGCACAAACCCCGGCTTCGCCCGCTCATAATTCGGCGCCAACGCCAAAAAGAAAGCCGGAATCCCGATCGTCAACGCCGCGATCAACGTCGTGTGCCGCGGCAAAAACGGATACTCCAGCTGAAAAATCCCCACCAAGATCACCAACACGAACGAATACACCGACTTCACCAGGAACAAGTTCGCCACCCGCTCGATGTTCCCGATCACCCGCCGCCCCTCAGCCACCACCTCCGGCAACGTCGCGAACCGATCGTCCAGCAACACGATCTGCGCGACCGCCTTCGTGGCCCCGGCCCCAGACCCCATGGCCACCCCGATATCAGCGTCCTTCAACGCCAGCACATCGTTGACACCATCTCCGGTCATCGCGACCGTATGCCCCCGTGACTGAAGCGCCGTGACCATCTCCCGCTTCTGCTGCGGCGTGACCCGCCCGAACACCGAATGCCGCTCCACGTCCTCCGCGAACCCAGCGAACACCTCCGCGTCGTCCGCATCCCCGGCCGGCAACGTCCGAGCATCCTTGGGATCCGCAGCACCCGGCAGATCCAACGACCCCGCCACCGCCCCGACCGACACCGCGTTGTCCCCGGAGATCACCTTCAGCGCGACGTTCTGCTTCTCAAAGTAATCCAACGTAGACCGCGCATCAGCCCGAATCCGCTGCCTCAACGTGATCAACGCGACCGGCTCAACACTCCCGCCCCCACCCATCCCCACACCGAAACCAAAACCATTCCCCTCACCATCCCCCTCCCCCAAAACCCCCTCAGCCCGAGCCAACATCAAAACCCGCAACCCCCCAGCCCCCAACTTCTCCGCCTCCGCAGCCGCCTCCACCCCCGCCTCCGACCCACGCCCCAACACATCCGGCGCCCCGAACAACCACGTCCCACGCCCCCCACCAAAAGTCACCCCAGACCACTTCCGCGCCGAAGAAAACGGCGCCACTCCCACCGCCTCCCACCCCTTCACCGGCCCCGGAAACTCCTCAATCACCGCCTGCATCGTCGCATTAGGCCGCTCCTCTGCCGCCCCCAACGCAGCCAGCACCGCACGGACATCAACCCCGTCCGCCCCCGCCAACCGCCTGACCCCGTCGAACACCATCCCGCCCTCAGTCAGCGTCCCCGTCTTGTCCAAACACACCGTGTCCACCCGCGCCAAACCCTCAATCGCCGGCAGCTCCTGCACCAGACAATTACGCTGCCCCAGCCTGATCACCCCGACCGCGAACGCCACCGACGTCAGCAGCACCAACCCCTCCGGGACCATCGGCACCAACCCCGCGATCGTCCGGCTGATCCCGGCCCGCACCCCGCCCGACCGGTGCAACTGCGTGATCACCTGCAGAATCCCCGCCGGCACCATCAACCACGTCATGTACTTCAGAATGTTGTTGATGCCGGTCCGCAGCTCGGAGTTCACCAGCGTGAACTTCTGCGCCTCCTGAGCAAGCTGCGCCGCATAAGCCCGGTGCCCGACCTTCGTCGCCTCGAACGCCCCGCTCCCGGCCACCACGAACGACCCTGACATCACCGGGTCATCCCCGCGCTTGAGCACCGGATCTGACTCGCCGGTCAACAGCGACTCGTCGACCTCCAGCGCATCCGCACGCACCACCGTGCCGTCCACAGGTATCCGCTCGCCCGGCGCCAGCAGAATCACATCACCAAGGACGATCTCCTCGGAGCCGACCTCCTGCTCCGCCCCATCCCGCAGCACCCGGGGCCGCGCCTCGCCGACCACGGCCAGCGAGTCCAGGGTCTTCTTGGCGCGCCACTCCTGCAGGATGCCGATCGCGGAGTTGGCGATGATGACGAACCCGAACAGCGAGTCCTGGATCGGCCCGACCGCCAACATGATCACAAACAGCGTGCCGATGATCGCGTTGAACGGGGTGAACACGTTCGCGCGGACGATCTCCGCCATCGACCGGGAGGTCTTGGTCGGGACGTCGTTCACCTCACCGGCGGCGACGCGCTGGGCGACCTGGCCCGCGGACAGTCCGCTCAGTGGCTCGACCACGGCTGTCCCAGGATGCGTCATGCGTCCCACAAAACCCGAAACCGTGATTGGCCGCAAATCGGAGAATCTGTCCGGGCAGTAATGACGAAATCGCTCTACGCATACCCGCCAGATGAGGGCCCGGATTCGCTCACTTGGCCTAGTCTGGCGCCGCGGCATGTCCGCACGGGGGTCGCTTCGCCGTGTGGTTCCGGCGCCGCGCAGACCATACAGGCCCGCGTTGACTGACATCCCAGGAGCGAACCATCCATGTCTGACTCTTCCGCCGCCCGCCGGCCGCTCGCGCTGACCGCGACCCTGGCCACCTCCGTGGCCGCGGCCGCCGGGATGATCTCCCCGGCGCACGCCACCACCGCCAGCCCCGCCGGGACCGCGCACTTGACCATCTCCGGCGGCACCTCGGGGCCGTCCTCATCGAGCACCGTCGCCGGCACGAAGTACGCCCTCGACTTCGCCGCGCAGGCCCGGGACCTCTCCTGGGCGCCGACCGGAGCGCGGGCGGCCTGGATCGACCCGGCCTCCAGCGCCGTCATGACCGGCGTGCCCGGCGGTGCGGCCACGATGATCGCGCCGGCGCCGGTCAACGGGACCGTTCGTGAGCATCCGACCTGGATCGACGGCGGGGCGCGCATAGTCTGGGAGGAGAAGGCCTCGGGGGCCGACGCGGTCCTGAAGTGGTCCTACGCCAACGGCCTGGACAAGGACGCCAGCGGCGTGCCGGTCGTCCACGCCTTCTGGAGCATGGCCGGAGCGGACGTGCTGCACCCGGACGCGGTCGGCGCGCGGATGGTGCTCCAGATCAACCAGGCCGGCAAGCCGCAGGTGTACGTGTGGGACCGGTCGCAGCCCAACTCGACGCCGTACAAGGTGGCCGACGGCTGGACGCCGTCGCTGTCGCCGGACGGCTCCCAGGTCGCGTTCATCAGTGGCGGCAACGTCTACACGGTCGGCACCGGCAACCCCGGCGGCACGCTGGCGACTCCCAACCAGGTGACCTCCTCGGCCACCACCCTGGAGAACCCGGTCTGGACCCCGGACGGCAAGGGGCTGGTGTTCCAGGTCTTCGACAGCTCCACCAAGGACTACGACACCCAGTCGGTGGCCGCCTCGGCGTCCAAGGCCACGTCCTTCACCCAGGTGGTACCCGGCACGCGCGTCCTGGGCATGCCGGCCTTCCAGCCCCTGGTCACCTCGCACGTGGTGCGGCTGGCCGGCACCGACCGCCTCGACACCGCGATCAAGACCTCGCAGTCGCAGTGGGGAACGGCCGGCTCCGGCAAGGGCACCGCCGCGAAGGCGGTCGTGCTCTCCCGTTCCGACCAGTTCGCCGACGCCCTCGGCGGCTCGGCGCTGGCCTCCAAGGTCGGCGGCCCGCTGCTGCTGACGCCGACCGCCGGTCTGACCCCGCAGGTGCAGACCGAGATCCAGCGGGTGCTGGGCCCCGGCGACGGCACCAAGACCGTGTACGTGCTCGGCGGGGAGAAGGCGCTGTCCCCGGCGGTGGCCAACGCGCTGACCGCCCTGCACTACAAGGTCCAGCGGGTGGCCGGCGAGGACCGGTACTCCACGGCGGTGGCGATCGCCCAGACCGTCACCGGCAGCCCGGACAAGGCGCCGGACTACATCCTGGTGGCCACCGGCCAGAACTTCCCGGACGCGCTGTCGGCCGGCGCCGCCGCCGGAGCGATCAACGTGCACCAGGGCAAGAACGCGGTGGTGCTGCTGACCAACGACGCGTCCATGCCGCAGGCCACCACGCAGTACCTGGCGCCGCTGCTGGCCCGGACCAACCTGAACAGCGACGGGTCCAAGCCGGCCAACTACATCGAGCTGGACACCGTCGGCAAGCAGGCTGAGACCGCGCTGCGCACGCACTGGATCCCGGCCGGCTACCAGCCCGGCCAGTTCGGCGCGCTGTCCGGCTCCGACCGCTACGAAACCTCCTTCAAAGTCGCCAGCTACTTCTTCGGCTCAGCCAACGCCGCCGGCCTGGCCACCGGCATGAACTGGGCCGACGCCCTGTCCGGCGGCGCCGAAATGGGCACCCTGGACGGCCCGCTGCTGCTGGTCAACCCGGCCGGCAAGGGCGCCCTCCCCGACGGCGCCGCCGCCTGGCTGCACCAGGACGCGGGCCAGTTCACGCAGCTGGAGATCTTCGGCGGTAACGCCGCGGTCCCGACCGGCGTCGACAAGACAGCGGGCACACTGATCGCCGGCCCCGGCGGCGTCACGTACGGCACCAACCCGAACGTCGGCTGACCGGCGGCCGAAACCGCGAGCACGACCCGGCGGCGCGGGCTCCCCGTGAGCTCGCGCCGCCGG
>JABFXP010000471.1 GCA_013361685.1 Catenulispora sp. | reverse complement strand
GCCGGGCGCGCACCGGCTGGCGGTCCTGCCGAACACCACGCACTACACCATCTTCGAGTCGCCGACGCTGGTGACGGTGGTCGAGGATTTCCTGAACGCCTGAGCCGGAATGAACGAGCCGAGCGAACGAGCCGGAGAGCCTGAGCGGGAGTGCCTAGCCGATGACGTCCTTCAAGTCGTAGTCGGCCGGCACCTCCAGCTGGTCGTACCGGCACGACTCCGGCTCCCGGTCCGGCCGCCAGCGCACGAAGCGGCCGTTGTGCCGGAACCGGTCGCCTTGCAGCTGGTCGTACCGGACCTCGCAGACCAGCTCGGGCCGCAGCGGCACGAACGACACGTCCTTGCCGGCGTTCCAGCGGTGCAGGGTGCCCGGGCGGCGGTGGGTCTGGTCGCCCTCGTCGGCGTCGATCCAGGGGTGCGAGTCGCCTTCGGGGAGCAGGTAGGGCTTGAGCTCGTCGATCAGTTCCTTGCGGCGGGCCATGGTGAAGGCGCTGGAGCCGCCGACGTAGTTCAGGACTCCGTCGTCACCGTAGAGGCCGAGCATCAGCGAGCCGACGATCGGGCCGGTCTTGTGCAGGCGGTAGCCGGCCACGACGACGTCGGCGGTGCGTTCGTGCTTCACCTTGACCATCGTGCGCTCGCCGGGGGTGTAAGGGCCCTGCGCCGGTTTGGCCACGACGCCGTCCAGGCCCGCGCCCTCGAAGCGTTCGAACCACGTGCCGGCCTGCATGTCGTCGTCGGTGGCGCGGGTGACGTGCACGTTCGGGTGCTTCCCGACCGCCGCCAGCAGCGCCGCCCGGCGTTCGGCGAACGGCGCGCCGGTCAGGTCGCGATCGCCCAGCGCCAGCAGGTCGAAGCCGATGAACGAGGCCGGCGTCTGTTCGGCCAGCAGCTTCACGCGGGAGGCGGCCGGGTGGATGCGGTCGCTGAGCCGGTCGAACTCCAGGCGTCCGTTCTGCACCACGACGATCTCGCCGTCCAGGACGCAGCGCTCCGGCAGCGCCTGCTTCAGCGACTCGACCAGTTCCGGGAAGTAGCGGTCGAGGTCTTTGCCGCCGCGGCTGCCGAGCACCACCTCGTCGCCGTCGCGGAAGACGATGCAGCGGAAGCCGTCCCACTTGGGCTCATACAGGTAGTCCCCGACGGGGACTTTCGCCGCGGACTTGGCCAGCATCGGCTCCAGCGGCGGCATCACGGGGAGGTCCATCAGCTCGCGCTCCCCTCGTCGTCGTGGCGGGCTTTGGAAGGCTGGACCCGCTTGGGCTCGCCGGGCATCTTCGGGAAGTCCGGCGGATACGGCATGTCGCCCAGGCCCCGGTCCTTCTCGTCGCGGTCGGCCATCTCCAGCAGCGCGTCCAGGCTGTGGGCGACGTCGTCGATCTCGGCGTTCGCATCGCCCTTGTCCGCCACGAGCGCCGGCACGGTCTTCACCGTGAAGTCGCCGGGGTGCACGTCGCCGAGGTCGGACCACCGCACCGGCATCGACACCGGCGCCTCGGGGCGCGCGCGGGTGGAGTAGGCGGCGACGGTCATCCGGTCCCGGGCCATCTGGTTGAAGTCGATGAAGATCCGCTCGCCGCGTTCCTCCTTCCACCAGGAGGTGGTGACCAGTTCCGGGCGGCGCCGCTCGAGTTCGCGGGCCAGGGCGATGACGGCGCGCCGGGCCTGGACGAACGTCCAGCGCGGTTCGATGCGGATCAGCAGGTGCAGGCCGCGGCCGCCGGAGGTCTTCACGAACGGCCGGATGCCGAGCTCCTCGAACAGGCTCTGGGCCTCACGGGCGACCTCGACGGCCTCGGCGAAGTCGGTGCCGGGCTGCGGGTCCAGGTCGATGCGCAGCTCGTCGGGGTGGTCGGTGTCGTCCTTGCGCACCGGCCAGGGGTGCAGCTCCAGGGTGCCCATCTGCACCGTCCACAGCACGGTCGCCGGTTCGGTGACGCAGACCTCGTCGCCGGTGCGGCCGCTGGGGAAGGTGACGCGGGCGGTGCTCGCCCAGTCCGGCATGCCCTTCGGCGCGGCTTTGGTGAAGAACGACTTGCCGCCGCCCAGGCCGTCCGGAAACCGGTTCAGCGCCACCGGCCGGTCGCGCAGGCCGCGGATCACCGCGTCGGCGAGGTCGGCGTAGTAGGTGGCGAGGCCGAGTTTGGTGACCCCGGCCTCCGGGAAGAGAAGTTTGTCCGGCGAGGAGATCCGCACGCTCCGGCCACCGGCCTCGACGTGCGCTTCGGCAGAACCCATAGACCGCAGGCTACGGCCCGGCGCCCACGCGCGCACCCCCGAGCGCGCCCGGGCCCGCCCGCGCCCGCCCGGCGCCGGTTATCCCCGGCCACAACCGCGGGCCGCCAGCCGTGTGCATCAGAACAGTGACCCGGAGGCCACTTTCCGCGACCATCTTCAAGTGTGGGCGGGAAATACCCGGCCCCGGCGGTGGCGGAAAAGGTGCGGACATGGCACGGGTGACAGTCGATAAGGAGAACCACCTTCCCGTCGACATCCACTACGAGGACCGGGGCTCCGGGCGGCCGGTGGTGCTGCTGCACGGCTGGCCGCTGTCCGCGGGCCAGTGGGAGTTCCAGATCCCGGACCTGCTGGCCGGCGGCTACCGGGTGGTGGCCTACGACCAGCGCGGCTTCGGGGCCTCGGCCAAGCCGCGCGGCGGCTACGACTCCGACACCCTGGCCGCGGACCTGCACATGCTGCTGGAGCACCTGGACCTGCGGGAGGCCACGCTCGTCGGCTTCTCCTCCGGGGCCTGCTCGGCGGTGCGGTATCTGAGCCGCTTCGGCAACCAGCGGGTGTCGCGCCTGGTGCTGGTGTCGGCCGCCGGGCCGTATCTGCGCCGCACCGACGCGCACCCCGAGGGGTTCCTGGAGGACGTGCGGCTGCGGGAGTACCAGCGCTGCCTGACCGACGACCGGGTCAGCTTCCTGCACCGGTTCGCCACCAAGTTCTTCCAGGTCGCCGGCACGCCGGCGGCGCGGCCGGTGACGCCGCAGCCGCTGCACACCCGGATGATCATGCTGGCCGCGGCGGCCAGCCACCGCGGCGTGATGCAGACCCTGGGCCAGGCCGCGACCACCGACTTCCGCAACGACCTGCGGGCCATCACCGTGCCGACGCTGGTCGTGCACGGCGAGGCCGACGCGGTGCTGCCCGTGGAGGCCACCGGCGCCCGGATCGCCGAGGCGGTCGCGGACAGCCGGCTGGTGCGGCTGCAGGGCGCGCCGCACGGATTGATCGTCACCCGCGCCGCCGAGTTCAACCGTGAACTGATGGCGTTCCTGGAGGGGTGACGGGGGCGGGCGGCCCGGTAGTGCCCTCACCGGCCGCCCGCAGCCCTCGCCTCGCCGACCGCGGGTTGTGTCCCATCGAAGGAGCCCGGTTGCCTCGAAGGAGTCAGGAGGAGTCTGTGCGTGCCGGAGCGCGTCAGGACGCCAGCCGGGTGGCGATGATCGCCGTACTGTCCGGCGTGGTCATGACCTCGGTCGCGGACAGCTTGGGATGGCCGAGGTAGAACATCCGCAGCTCGTCGAGCTCACCGTTCAGACGCGGCGGCCAGCTCAGCGGCGGCGTGAAGTCGTCGAGCACGAGCAGGCCGCCGGGAGCGAGCAGGTCGACGACCCGCTCGGGGTCCTCCCGTTTGCCGCCGCCGTCGCAGAAGAACACGTCGAAGGGGGCGTGCGCCTCCAGCAGCCGCCAGTCGCCGACCAGGATCCGCACACGCGGATCGCCGTCGAACAGCGCGGCGGCCCGCGCGGCCCGGTCCGGGTCCTGCTCGACGGTGACGAGGCGGGCGTCCGTGCCGAGCCCCGCGTGCAGCCAGGCGGCACCGACGCCGACGCCGGTCCCGCTCTCGGCGATGACGCCGGCCGGTTTGGCGGCGGCGGCCACCGTCAGCAGCCTGCCGACCTCGGGGATGCAGCTCCATACGAAACCGCTGTCTTCGGCCTGGCGCTGGGCGGCCGCCACCAGGTCCGGAAGCGGGCGTGGGGTCGTGTCCATGGCGCGTGACAGTACCCAGATCCGGTCGGGCGGCGCCGGGAATTTCGCGGGCTGGACTCAGAGCGCTGCTGCTGGGCTGCTCCGAGCCGAGCGGCTGCGGGCAGAGCAGCGTCGGCCAGCCGGTCCTGGCCGCGCACGGCTCACGCTCCGGCGTGGCCCCGAGTACTGCGACTGCGCGGCTCCGACCGAGCGGCTCCGGCACAGCCGCGTCGGCCGAGCGGCCCGGCACGCCCCGGTTTCGCCCCGAGCGCTGCGACTGCTCCGCCGACCGCCCCGGCAACCCGCAGTTCAACCGCCCTGACCGAAGCCCCCGCCCGAACCAGCCCCGGCCCCGGCCGCGAGCGCGCAGTCGATCTCGTAAGCCAGGCTCAGTTCGGCGACCGCGCGCGGATTCGCCAGCAGCCGGCCGGTCCGCTCCTCCAGGCGCCGCAGCCGATACCGCACCGTGTTCGGGTGCACGAACAGCCGCTTGGCGGCCTCGGCGGCCGAACCGTCACCGTCCAGCCAGGCGCCGAAGGTGGTGAGCAGCAGCGTGCGGTCATCCTCGGGCAGACCGTCCAGGCCGCCCAGCACGCTGTCGGCGACCTGCGGCATGATGTCCGGCGCGCTGGCCGCCGCCGCCGACAGCGGATCCCGGCCGAACACCACGACCGTCCGGCGCTCCTGCGCGCCGCGCATCGCGATCCGGGCCAGGCGCATGGCCTGCGAGGTGGACAGCAGGTGATCGTAGGGCGGGCTGACCCCGACCCGGCCGGAGCCCTCCCCGGCCAGCACCGCGACCAGCTTGTCGAACTGGTCGCCGGGCCTCGGCAGCGAGGCCACCCCGATCTCGACGTCGTGCATCAGCCGCCACGCCGAGTCGATGCCCATGCCGCCGAGCTCCCGCTCGATGTGCGGCAGCCCGTACTCGCCGGCGTTCGGCACCCGGGCGGCGATCACCACGTAGGGGCCGATGGTGGGCAGCCGCAGCAACTCGGCGGCCTCCCAGACGTTCGTGTCGTCCAGACGGCCCTCCAGCAGCGCCTGCACCAGCGCGGCCCGCTGCTGCTCCTCGCGGCGGGCCTGATACCGCAGCTCCTCCTTGTAGGCGGCGGCACTCTCCCGGGTGAACGCGTCGAGGGTGTCCATCACCTCCGACGCCGCCCGCAACGCCGCCTTGGTGGACAGCCCCATGGTGTCGGCGGCATCGGCCAGCTGCTTCCACAACACCCCGAAGGCGATGCGGTAGCCGTCCATGATCACGGTCAGCGGGATGCCCTCCATGGCGCGGTCCCGGCCGGAGGTGGCGGCCGGACGGGCGTCCGGCGGCATGTAGCGGGTGATCGGCTCGAACGCGAAGTGGATGTGGTCCTTGATGGTGGCGTGGAGCGTGTCCGGCTCGATCATGCCGATGTAGAGCGGGAACTCCTCGGCCACCCGGGTCAGCACCAGGTCGGTGAGCTCGTCGGTACGGGCCAGCATCAAACCGGCCAGGCGGGCTATCTCGGCGTCTACCGGAGTCCGGGAAGCGATCTGCACACACTCAATGTAGCGGCGGAGACACCGTCCGGAAGGAGTATCCGAGGCCTGATCCACCCGGCGGGCGTGCCATCTCCCAGCGGCGCGGGAATTAGTCGCCGATCTTCTCGAACACCAGGTCCGCGATGGGGCGTCCGTCGCGGACACCGCGGCGCTCGTAGCCGGTGACGGGACGGCCCACGGCGTCCCGCGGGGCGTAGCCGGCGCCGTGGAGGTTGCGCAGGCCGGGATCGGCGCTGAGCACCTCGAGCATCTGCTCGGCGTACTCGGCCCAGTCGGTGGCACAGTGCAGCCGGCCACCGGGGGCCAGGCGGTCGCGGATCAGCGCGACGGTGTCCGGCTGGATTATGCGGCGCTTGTGATGCCTGGCCTTGGGCCAGGGATCGGGGAAGAAGACGTGCACGGCCGCCAGCGAACCGGACTCGATGCCGTCGCGGAGCAGGAACAGCACATCGCCGCGGGCGACGCGGACGTTGGTCAGGCCGCGGGCCTCAGCCAGCGCGATCAGGTTGCCCAGGCCCGGGGTGTGGACGTCGACACCGAGGTAGTCCCGGGCCGGATCGGCGGCGGCCATCTCGGCGGTGGCCTCACCCATGCCGCAGCCGATCTCCAGCACCAGCGGCGCGCGGCGGCCGAAGAGGCGCTCGCGGTCGAACGGCCCGTCGGGAGCGGCCTCGGGGGTGTGGTAGCTGTGGTGCGGGTCGGCGATGATGTAGCCGTACTCGGGCCAGAGCCTGGTCAGGGCGTCGGCCTGGGTGGCGCTGGCCCGGCCCCGGCGGGGGTGGAAGGTGCGTATCAAGCCGTGCCGGGCGTGGGGCTGGGGGTGCTGCGGCGCGAGCCGGGAATCGGGGGCGGCTGGGCGGATGGGGTCGCCGGCCGTTATCGCGTCCGCGTTCGCCGGGTCGTCGTGCACCGTTTCCACCCGTCCAGCCTACCTGGCGAAACAGGCCGAGCTGAGCGCCGCGGCTCAGCGCGGAGTCAGCACGAACAGCGGGATGACCCGGTCGGTCTTGGACTGGTAGTTGTCGTAGTCCGGCCACGCTTCGACGGCCCGCTCCCACCACTGCTCCTTCTCCTCGCCGGTGGCCTCGTGCGCGACGTAGCGTCGCTTGGTGGCACCGTCCTGGAGCTCGACCTCGGGGTTGGCGGTGATGTTGTAGTACCAGACCGGGTTCTTCGGGGCGCCGCCCAGGGAGGCGACGACCGCGTAGGAGCCGTCGTGCTCGACCCGCATGAGCGGGGTCTTGCGGATCTTGCCGGACTTGGCGCCGGTGGTGGTGAGGATGATGATCGGCTTGCCCATCATGGTGTTGCCCTGGGTGCCGCCGGACTTCTCGTAGAGCTCGACGGTCTCGCGGACGTAGTCACGGGGGCTGGGGGCGTATTCGTGGTCTGCGCTCATGGAGCCCAGTCAATATCAAATCCCGTGGCCGGTGTCGGAGGCGTGCGGAAGACTTCGCGTCATGGCGACGAAATATCTGTTCTTCTGGGGTCACACGCCGAAGCAGCCGGGGGTCGTCGGGCAGGAGTGCCTGAGCCAGTGGTTCCCGTCGCTGTTCGAGGTCGACGGAGTGCGGTTCAAGACCGCCGAGCACTACATGATGTGGGGCAAGGCGCTGCTGTTCGGCGACACCGAGGCCGCGGAGCAGATCGTCGCCGCGGAGCATCCGTCGCAGGCCAAGGCACTGGGACGGTCGGCGGTGCGGGGCTTCGACGAGGAGAAGTGGGTCGCGAACCGTCTGGAGATCGTCACCGCGGGGAACGTGGAGAAGTTCCGGCAGAACCCGGAGCTGCTCGCGTTCCTGTTGGGGACCAAGGACCGGGTGCTGGTCGAGGCCTCCCCGAGGGACCGGATCTGGGGTATCGGGATGTCAGCCGGCAATGAGCTGGCGCAGGACCCGACCCAGTGGCGGGGGTTGAACTTGCTCGGGGAGGCCTTGATGCGGGCCCGGGCTGCTTTGCGTCATGGCGACGTCGAGCTCGAGCCGTCGCACTGATCCGGCTAGGCGTCGCGGATCCGCAGCGTCAGACCGCCGATGGCCAAGGCGCCGAACGCCCACAGCGCCAGGACACCGAGCCCTTGCCAGGGGGACAGCGGCTGATGCGACAGGTTGATCGTGTTCTGAATGGACAGGCCGGCTTGCATCGGGGCGAGCTGGAGAGCGTGGCGATGCCACACCGGATTGGAGATCACCATCGCCACGACGGGGAACAGGTAGAGCAGGCCGAGTACCGCACCGATGGCCAGCGCCGAATCGCGGAGCAGGGCGGCGACCCCGACGGCCAACAGCGCCACCAGCATCAGGTAGAGGACGGAGCCGAAGGCGGCGCGAGCGGTGGCGGCGGTGGTCAGGTGCGGACCGTAGCCGTTGGCGGCGGTGAAACCGTTGCCCGGCAACAGCGCCAGCGCCACCCCGGCCGAGGCGGCGATCGCCACGAGCCCGGCCACGCCGGTCAGGGCGGCGACGATCGACGCCTTGGCCGCCAGCACCGCTTCCCGGCGGGGCATCGCCGTGAAGGTCACCCGGATCATGCCGGTGGTGTACTCGTCCGCGACGGCCAGCACCGCCAGGACCGCCACCACGGCTTGGCCGAGGATCACGCCGAGCAGACCCACCGTGCCCGGGTCCTCGCCGCAGTGCGGCCCGTCGCAGGTGACGCTGGTCGCCGAGGCGGCGCTCAGGCCGACGGTCAGCACCACCGCGGCGGCCAGCAGCCAGGCGGTGCCGGCGACGGTGCGGAGCTTGGTCCACTCGGCGTGCAGGGCGTCGGTGAAGGTGGCGAGGGCCGGATGCCGGGGGGCCGGGGGACCGGCGCCGGCGCCGGGGTCTGGTCCGGATCCGGAGCCGGGGTCGGCTCCGGTCCGGAGCGCGGAGGCGGTCACGCGTCCCTCCGTCCCAGGAGGCGGTGAGCCAGGGCGTAGGCGGCAGCCGCGTAGAGGCCCAGGACGGCCAGGCCGACCCAGGGTGAGAGCGGGAAGTAGCCGTTGCTGGGGGTGTAGACGTGGGTGACCTGGGCCCACGGGGTGCTGGTCTGCTGGACCGCGAAGGCGGCGGCGGGGGTGAGCCGGGTCAGCCATTCGGCGGCGCCGGCGGGCAGCACCGAGGCGGTGGCCAGCACATAAGGGACGACGATCACGACGATCACCGCCGCCACCGCCACCGCACCGCGGCGCACGATCGTCGCCACCGCCAGCGCCAGCACCGCGGCCACGGCGAGCAGCGCGGCGGTGCCGACGATCAGCCGGATCTCGGCCTGGGTCGAGGCGTGGAAGACGTACAAGCCCTTGTTGCGCTCCAGGGCGGTGACGATCGGGACCGCGGCCGCCGCGGCGATCAGGCCGATGCCGAAGGCGGCGGCGCCCAGGACGGTGGCCTTGGCGGCGAGCAGCCGGCCGCGGCGCGGGGTGGCGGCCAGCGAGGTGCGGATCAGCCCCCGGCGATACTCGGCGGTCATGGTCAGGGCCGCGACCACCACCACCGCGATCAGCCCGGCGAAGGTGCCGGCCAACGAGCTCTCCAGCGTCTTGCCGGACCCCTCGTCGGCCGAGGCGGGGGCCACGTCACCACTGCCGGTGACGGTGAACGCGTCCGCGCCGGTGGCGACCGCGCCGGGATGCGACCCGGGAGTGCTGTCCGGATTGCGCGGCGCACCCGGTCCGCCCGGCCCGCCGGGACCGTTGCCACCGCCCGGACCGCCGTTCCAGGGGCCGTTCCCCTCACCGTTCGCGGGCACGGTCCACTCCCCCGGACTCTGACCGGTCACCGCGACCTGGTCGAAGGTGCCGGTGGCCAGCGAGGAGCCGCTGGTGACCGAGGAGCCGCCGAAGGAGTCCTTGATGACGGCGTAGTCCGGGGAGGCGGCGAAGACACCGACCTGCAGATCGTGCGGCAGGCCGCCGAGACGCGCGCTGCCGATCCGCGTCCAGGTGCTGCCGTCCACCGAGTCGTAGCCGGTGAGCAGATCGCCGACCCGGGTCAGCCGCAGCCAGCGGGGCGCGGCGGCACTGACCGGCCCGGGCAACCCCGCGAGGTCACCGGTGTAGTCGTACTGCATGCGCACGCCGTGGGCGCCGGTGGCCAGCACCGCGGCGTACGCCGAGCCGGCCGCGGTGCCGTCCTTGACCAGGATCCCGGCCTTGGACCACGGCAGCACCCCGTCGACCAGCCCCTGATCACCGGTGGGGCTGCCGCCGCCGGCCGGATACTTGCCCACCATGGAGGTCAGCCGCGCGGTGATGCTGCCGTCCCCGGACAGCGTGCGCCGCACGAACGTCTTCTGATCGGTGACCTCCTGACCGGCCGCGTCCTTGGGCGGGGACTGCATCTTGCACGGACCCTGACTGCCGTCGGCCCGCCCGCACTCACTCTGCGAGCCGGCCGGCCCGAGCAGCCCGATGCCGACGGTGAGCACCACCGCCACCACCAGACCGATCATCCAGCCGCGCACGGTCCGCAACTTGGTCCACTCGGCATGCACCAGCTGGGCGAAGCCATCCCGGGGCGCGGGCATCACGCCACCTCCCCGGACTGCGCGGCACGGAACTCGACCGAATCACGGGTCAGGTCCATGTACGCCTCCTCCAACGAGGCCCGATGCGCCGAGATCTCGGAGAACGGCACCCCACCGGCGTTCAGCACCCGCACCACCTCCGCACTGCCGACCCCGTCCACGGTCAGCGTGTCCGGCCCGGTGACCGCCACCGTCCCCCCGACCCCGGCCAGCGCGGTGGCCGCCTCCGCCCGCGCCACGGTCCGCAGCACCACCCGCCCCCCGGACGAGCGCGCGATCAACTCGGCCACCGGCGTATCGGCGATCACCCGCCCCCGCCCGACCACCACCAGATGATCGGCGCACCCCTCCAACTCACTCATCAGATGGCTGGAGACCAGCACCGCCCGCCCCTCAGCGGCCAGCGCCTTCAGATACCCGCGGATCCACACGATGCCCTCCGGATCCAACCCGTTGAAAGGCTCATCCAGCAGCAACGCCGGCGGATCCCCGAGCATCGCGGCGGCGATCCCCAACCGCTGCCGCATCCCGAGCGAGTACCCCCCGGCCTTCCGCCCGATCGCGGCCCCCAACCCGGACTGCTCGACCACCTCATCCACCCGCCGCGCACCCAACCCCTGCGAATGCGCAAGCCACAGCAGGTGATTCCGCGCACTACGCCCGGGCTGCAACGCAGCGGCGTCCAGCAAGGCACCGACATGACTGAGCGGCCGCCGCAACCTGCCATACGGCACACCCCCGATGAGCGCCCGCCCCTCATCCGGCGCGTCCAACCCGAGAATGACCCGCATGGTGGTGGACTTCCCGGCACCGTTGGGCCCGACGAAACCGGTCACCGTCCCCGCCTCGACATCGAAGGACATGCCGTCCAGGGCCGCGGTGGCGCCATAGCGCTTACGCAGACCCTGAACCGCTATCGCGGCCGACGGGGGTGGAGCGGAGGTGCTGTTCATAGCTGTCGTCATGGTCCTGAAGGCTAGGTTCGGGCGGGTGGTTGAATCGTCCCTCCGGGGAGCAATCCTGCACGTCCCCCGTGCGGGGGAGATCGATCCCCAATATGGGGGAGGCGGCTCGCACCCCGCGGCGACCAGAATGAGGCCATGCTCCAGAAACGCGGCGAGCGGCGAGAACGCGCGGCGGCGACGGCCGGATGGGATGGGCCGGGCGCCGGGGCGGGTGCTGCGGGTGCTGACGCGGAGGCGGCTGCGGCTGCGGCTGCCGACGCTGCGGGCGCCGACGCGACGGCAACGGTGAGCGAAAGGGTGGGTGGGGGTAGGGGTGTACGCGCGCGCGTGAGTCCAGATGCCGGCGCGACCACCGCGCCCGAACTGCCCGCGCCACGCCAGTTCCCGCCGAAGCAGCCCGAGCCGCGAGAGTCCGCGCCGGAGCAGCAAGCGCCGAGCCAACATGCGCCACGGCAGTCCCCAACGCAGCTGCCGGCTCCGAACCAGCAAGCGCCGCAGCAGCCCGCCTCGAGCCGACGTGCGCCGCGATCGCCGCAACCTGCTGCCAACCAGCGTGCGCCACAAGCGACCACGTCGGGGCAGCCCGCGCCGAGCCGGCATGCGCCGCAGCAGCCCACGACGCCGCAGCCTGCACCGAGCCAGCGCGTGCCGCAGCGGCCCACGTCGCCGCAATCTGCAACAAGCCAGCGTGCGCCGCGAACGTCCGCGCCGCAGCAGCCCGCGCCGAGCCCGCGTGTGTCGCACCACCCCACGTCACCGCAGCCCGCAACGAACCCGCGTGCACCGCGAACGTCCGCGCCGCAGCAGCTCGCGCCAAACCCGCGTGTGTCGCAGCAGCCTGCATCGAGCGGGCGCGCGCCGCACCACCCCACGTCACCGCAGCCCGCAACGAACCCACGTGCACCGCGAACGTCCGCGCCACAGCAGCTCGCGCCGAACCCACGTGCGCCGCACCACCCCACCCCGCCGCACCCCACCGAACCGTTCCACAACGACCCGCAAGGGCCTGTTACCTGGTCCGAACGCCGTCGCCGCCTCGTGGAGGCACCGCACGTGTCGGCGCTGCCGGTCGCGGTGCTGGCCGTGGCGGCGTCCGGGGAGGCGCTGATCCGGTCGACGGTGCGGATGGCTGAGCGGGGTGGGGCTTCGGGGGTGGCGGCCACCGCGTTGTTTCTGGCGTTGTGTGCGACGGTGCCGTTGGGGTTTCTCGGGGCGGTGGGGGCGGCGGCCGCGGTGAGTGCGGCGGCGGTGTTGGCGGCGGCGACCACCGGGTCGGTGACCGGGGCCGCGGCGGTGGCGGTGGTGGTGGCCATGTATCGGCTGGGGTGGGCGGCGGATGGGGTGCGGGTGCGGTGGCTGGCGTGGGCCGCGCCGATCGGGTTGGCGATTCCGTATCCGGTGCTGGCGCTGGCCGGTTCCGGTGGTTCGGATTCGCAGGTGCTGGGCGTGTGTTTGAGTGCCGTGGCCCCGGCCGCCGCGTTCGCCGGGAGTGCGGCGCGGGCCCGGACGCAGGCGCGGGTGCACAACGCGGCGCGGGAGGCGGTGGCCCGGTCGCTGGTCGAGCACACCGCGCGGGGGGAGCGTGCCCGGATCGCGCGGGAGCTGCACGACGTGGTGGCGCACCACATCTCGATGATCGCGGTGCAGGCCGAGACCGCGCGGCTCGCCACGCCGGGGATGCCGCCGCAGGGGGCGGAGCGGCTGCTGGCCATCGGGGACACGGCGCGTGCCGGGCTGACCGAGATGCGGCGGCTGCTCGGTGTGCTGAAGGAGGACGTCGGACCGTCGGATCAGGTCGCCGAGCGGCATCCGCAGCCCGGGCTCCAGCAGTTGCTGACGCTGGTCGACGACGCGCGCCGGACCTCCGGGGCCGCCACCCGGCTGATCGTGTCCGGCACCCCGGCGCCGCTGGATCCGGGGGTCGAGCTCGCCGCCTACCGGATCGCGCAGGAGGCGCTGACCAACGCCCGCCGCCACGCCCGCGGCGCCCCGGTCGACGTCGAGCTGCGCTTCACCCCGGATGCCCTGCGGCTGCGGGTCCTGGACTCCGGCACCGGCATCGAGTCCGCCGCCGCCCTGCCCGCGACCGGCTCCGGCGGCCACGGCCTGTCCGGGATGCGGGAGCGGGCGGCGTCGGTCGGCGGGTACCTCGAGGCGGGACGGTCCGCCGGCGGCGGGTTCGTGGTCGAGGCGTGGCTGCCGGCTGATGCGGTCGCGGCGACTGCCGACGGGGTCGCGGCGACTGCCGACGGGGTCGGCGCTCGGGCTGCTGCTGACGCCGAAACCGACTCCGATCCCGGCACGCCGCACCCCGTCCCCGCCCCCGCGCCAACCCCCAGGAGCACCCCGTGACCGGCCCGCCGCAAACCCCGGACGCCCCCGGCTCCCCACCGATCCGCATCGTGATCGCGGACGACCACCACGTCGTACGCACCGGCTTCGCCGCATTACTGGCCACGCAGCCGGACTTCGCGGTGGTCGGCACCGCGGCGGACGGAGAGGAAACGGTCCGGCTGTGCCGCGAGGTGGCGCCGGATGTGGTGCTGATGGATGTCCGGATGCCGGGGACCGACGGCATCGAGGCCACCCGCCGGGTCGTCGCCGAGGCGGCCTCGCGCCCCGACGGCGGCCCCAGGATCCTGATCCTCACCACCTTCGACCTCGACCAGTACGTCTACGACGCGCTGTCCGCCGGCGCCAGCGGCTTCCTTCTCAAGGACGCCACCGCCGAGCGGCTGTTCGACGCGGTCCGCGTGGTCGCGGCCGGCGAAGCCCTGCTGGCTCCCAACGTCACCCGCCGTCTGATCAACGAGTTCACCCGCCTACGCCCCGCCTCCCCCGCCGCCTACGCCTCCGCCGCCTCCGACGAAGCCCCCAGCACCAAACCCCGCAGCCCGAGCACCGAACGCCCACGCCTGGCCGCGCTCACCCCGCGCGAGAACGAGGTACTGCTGCTCGTCGCGCGCGGCCTGTCGAACCCGGAGATCGCCTCCGAACTCGTCGTCACCGACGAGACCGTGAAGACCCACGTCAGCAGAATCCTGACCAAGCTCGGCCTGCGCGACCGGACCCAGGCCGTCGTCGCGGCGTACGAATCAGGCCTGGTCGTACCCGGTGCCGAGGCACGCTGACCAGCACCCCTACCGCCCAGCGGCCCAGCAGCTCTACCGCCGACCAGCCCTACCGCGCAGCACCCCTACCGCCGCCCTCCGAACTCCCAACCATGCACCTCGATCTCCGCATACCGCTCCCCATCCAGCACCGCCCGCGCCGCCTCCGGACCGTCCGCACGCAGCAGCGCCACCGTCCCGACCCAGGTCTCCCCGTCGTCCGACAGCAGCGGACCGTACGCGATCAGCCCCTCGCGCTCCTCCGGCACCGTCGCGTCACCGACCGGCAGCGGCGCACCGAGCCCCAGGACGAAGTATCCGTCGCCCTCCGGCTTCCCGCCCTCGAAGTCCCACATGGTCCGCTCGAGGTCGTTGCGCCAGCGCCGCACCATCACGTCCCGATAGGCGCCGGCCTGATAACCGGGCTCCCCGAAGGCGAAGGCCCAGGCCTGGGCGGCTTCGGTGAACGTCGCGATGTGCACGCTGCCCACCGCCCGGCCCTCGTCCTCGCCGTCGGCCTCTGTCCCCGCCCCGACCGGCTCGTCGAAAACCGGGCCCCGCGCGATCATCTGCTTCGCGAACTCGTCCATATAGGACCAGTGCCGCTCCAGCAGCTCCTGCCGCAGCGGCAGTGATCCTGCCCGGTCACGGTGGTAGCAGAAGAAGTCCATGCCCGGCATTGTCCAGGACTGGTCGGCGTCCGAGTCCAGCCGTTTTCCCCGCTGCGCGGCTGTTTTGGACTCGTCACTCGCCGGCCAGTGACCTATCGAGATGGCATGCTCCAAAGCCAGGCCGGACTGTCGAGTCCGACCGCCCGGCTGAGCTCCGACGGCATCGCCAGCTCAGGACATCTGCGCACGTACAAGCTGCTCGCCCGGTCGAACAGCGTCTTCGTCGGCTTCGCCGCGCAGTACGGATACGCGGGAATCTCCACTCTGGTGACAGTCACTCCGCCGGCGGGAACGCCGCCGGAAACATCACCGGAAACGTCGCCGGTGAACTCCCGGCCCCGGCGTCCCGCCCACACATATTCCGAGCGGCCATTGGCGGCCGCGAGGTAGTTGATCGCATCCATCACGCCCCGTGCCCTTCTCACATCATCGGGTCAGCACATTCATAGTCGCGGTGATGTTCGCGGGTGCGCCAGTTCTCCGCACAACCCCGTACAGTCTCCACACAGTCACATGCTGCGGCCGATACGGCAGTTGGCAACAGGTGCACGCCGCCGTCGCCAGCGCGTCACCAGCGGGCTGCACCGTCGAAGGACGTCGCCAGCGGCCGGTAGCCGAGGCGGTCGCAGGCCGCGGAGATGTCGAGGGTACGCTCCAGCGCCAGGTGACGGACGGTGTAGCGGGTCAACCGGGGCTCCCGGCCGGTGACGCGGGCAGCGGCCTCGGCGACGGCCGCGAGCGGCAGCGCAGCACGCAGCGGCAGGTAAACCGGCCGCGCCTGCAAGCCACGGGCGTCGATGAACGAACGCAGAGCGTCATCCAACGTCAAGGGGGTGGCATCGGTGACGTTGAAAGTTCCACTGATTTCGTCGGCTGCCCCGGCCGCGAGCAGGCAAGCAGCGGTGAGATTGCCGATAGCCGTCAGTGCGAGCAACTGACGACCGGTTCCGACCGCGATCAACCTGCCGTGGCGGACGGCGTCAAGCAGCCGCGGCAGCAACGTGGTGTCGCCGGGACCGTAGACGGCGTGCGGTCGCAGGATGATCGCGTCCGGCCGCAGAGCACGAACGACCTGCTCAGCCGCCGCTTTGGAGTAGCCATAAGCGTCACGGTGCCGAACGCCGTCGGCTTCGCTCTCGCGAGCGCGCACGGTCGGGACCAGCGGATCGTAGACGCTCGCGGTGGACACATGGACGAACCGTGCGGCGAGGCCGAACGCCGCCAGCACAGCACGCGTTCCGTCGCGGTTGGCGGCCAGCAACTCAGCCGGTCGGCCGTGGTCGGTGACGCTACCGGCGCAGTGCACGACCGCGTCCACCTGCGGCGGCGTAGCCAGTGGCCCGGACGTGATGTCCCAGCTCAGATAGTCCGCCCCTGCGACGTGTGCCGAGTCCAGCCGCGCCCGCCGTCCGAAGGCCAGCACCTCGTGTCCGGCGGCGACGGCGGCCCGGCACAGCGCGCCACCGACGAACCCTGACGCCCCGGTCACGGCGAGCCTCACGCCGCGCTCCTCATGCCACGCTCCTCACGCGACCAACTCACGCAGCGCGTCCCGGTCGGGCTTGGAAGTGCGCCCACGCTTGGGAATCGCGGCAACCGGGACGATGCGATCAGGGCAGGCCGCGGTATCGATGAGCTGCGGCAGCGCGGCGGCCAACCGGGACACCACCGCCTCGGGTGCGGTATCAACAGCCGGCACCACAGCGAGCACCACCTGCTCGTCGGCGGTGTCCGGATCGGGCACGCCGACGTAGGCGCAATCGGCGACGCCGGGCTGGGCGGCGATCGCGGGTTCGTAAAGACCGGGATACAGATTGAACGAGCCGCGGATCAGCATGTCCTTAGCCCGCCCGAGCAGGACCAGCCGACCGTCGGCGTCCAGGCGGCCCAGGTCACCGGTGGCGAGTTCGTCGAGGGGCCGGTCCAGGTAGCCGGCCAGGTGCGGGCCGCGCACCAGGATCTCGTCGTCCTCACTGATGCGGATGCTGATCCCGGGCAGCGGCGTGCCGAGCAGGTCGCCCTCGGCGACGTGCGCGAGCTTGTCCTCGGCCGTGGCCACGGCGATCGGCAGCGCCTCGGTCGTGCCGTAGACGGACAGGATCTCGGCGTCCGGCGCGGCCTGGCGCAGGCGGCGCAGGATCGGCGGCGGGACCGGCGCGGCACCGAGCAGGACGCAGCGCAGGGTCGGCGGCAGAGTGCCGGTGTCCAGGAGCTTCGCGATGTGCGCGGGGGTGCCGAACAGGTGCGTGGCGCCTTCCCCGGTAGGGGTCCACGCGGCGCCAGCGGCCAGGGCGGGCAGCGCGATCATGAGCTGGTCGGTGTGGACGACGTCGCCGGGACCCCAGCCGATGCGGGCGTTGAACAGCGCGCGGGCGGCCGCCAGGGTGGCGCGGGTGTGGACGACGGCACGAGGCGCGGCGGTGGTGCCGGAGGTGAACACCACCAGAGCCGGGGCGTCGGGATCGACCGACGGGACGGCGGGACCAGCCGACGGGACTGCGGTTGCTGCCGGGCCGTCCGCCGACAGGCCGTCAGAGTCGGCCGACAGGCCGGCAGAAGCCGCCCGGCCCGCCGACGCGCTGCGCTCAAGCCTGGCCAACGTCAGCGCACCCTTCGGAACCCCGGGCAGCCAGCGAC
>JABFXP010000493.1 GCA_013361685.1 Catenulispora sp. | reverse complement strand
CGCTCACCGCTGCTCAGCCGCCTCGGCGACGTCGTCGGATTCCGCGAGTCCCCGCCCGCGCGCGGAGAACCGCTCCCACACCGTCTGCCGGGACAGTCCCAGCGCCTCGCCGATCGTCGCCCACGCCACCTTCCGGCGCCGCAGTTCGTCGACCAGCCTGCGCAGCCCTTCGTCCACCTGGTCCTGGACGCGGGCGATGCGCGGCAGCCGGGTCAGCAACTCCTCGGTCGGCACGTCGGACCAGTCCGGCAGCGCCGGCCGCGACACGCCGTCGTCCAGGCGCAGGATCTCCACGCACAACGCCACGCACTCGTCGCAGATGTAGATCCCGGGCCCCGCGATGATCTTCCGGACCTCGGGCGCGGCCTTGCCGCAGAAGGAACAGTGCACTTGCTCAGCCGGGCTCATCTCAGCTCCCATCGGCGCAACGGCAGGCCGGTCGTGTCAACGGCCTGATGTCAGGTCTGACCTGACATGGACACCATAGCCGCCGGACCGGGGTGAGGCAAAGCACAGCGGGGCCGCTGGGGTGTACCCAGCGGCCCCGAACTGCTGTTTTGTGTTCTGCTTTTCTTCTTTAGCCGAGCGTCCACTTCTGGTTGGACTGGCCGTTGCACGTCCACAGCTCGACCAGCGTGCCGTTCGCCGTACCGGCGCCGGTCACGTCGAGGCAGAGTCCGGACTGCGCGCCGGTGATGGTCCCGTCGGAGTTGACGTTCCATTGCTGGTTGGTCTGGCCGTTACAGGTCCAGATGATGACCTTGGTGCCGTTCGTCGTGCCCTTGTTGTTCGCGTCCAGGCACATCTGCGAGCCGCCGGAGTACACCGTCAGCTGGTTCGAGGTGGTGTGGGTGAAGGTCTGGTTCGCCGCTCCCGAGCAGGCGTAGATGTCCAGCTGGGTGCCGCCGGTGGTGGAGCTGTTCGGGACGTCCAGGCACTTGCTCGCGCCGACCGCGTGGATCGGGCCGCCGGTGGGCGGCGGCGGTGCGGTCCCGCCGGCCACGCGGAACATGACGGTACCGTGGCCGGGCACCGAGGCGCTGATGGCGCCGCTGGTGGTCGAGGTGGCCCCGCTCCACAGGTCGGTCAGGGTGTAGCTGCTCGCGCCGGTCTTGCCGATGGCGCCGGCCGTGGTGGAGATGGTCGCCGTGCCGCTGTTCTCGTTGAACAGCGCGACCGAGACGTCGCCGTTGGCCAGCGGTTTGGCCAGCACGTCCAGACCGCCGGAGGAGGACACCATGGTGCCCTGCTTGCCCAGCGAGTCCTGGTCGACCGCGACCACGCGCGAGTTGGTCAGGATGCTGAGTGTGGTGGAGCTGGCGTTGGTCAGGTTCGTCCCGGAGATCAGCGGCGCGGCCATCTCGGCCCACAGGCTGAACTCGCTGCGGTCCTCGGTGGCGGACATGCCGTTGCCGATCTCCAGCATGTCCGGGTCGTTCCAGCCGCCGGGTCCGGCGTAGGACGCCAGGTTCACGTTGCTGTGGAAGATCGAGAGCATGCTGCCGTAACTGGCGTTGATGTCCCCGGTGGTGCGCCAGCTGTTGCCGACGCCGGCACCCCAGGTCCAGACGTTGTCCCGGCCCCAGCTGCACAGGCTGTACAGAATCGGCCGGCCGGTGCTGGCCAGCGCGTCCCGCATCGCCGTGTAGCGGCTCTGCGAGCTGGGTCCGCCGGTGCCGGACTGGTTCACCCCGTCGGCGTAGCAGTTGTCGTACTTCAGGTAGTCCACGCCCCAGGACGCGAACGAGTTCGCGTCGGTCTGCTCGTGGTTCAGGCTTCCGGGGTAGCCGGCGCAGGTCATGGTGCCGGCGCTTTCGTAGATGCCCAGCTTGAGGCCGAGGGAGTGCACGTAGGCCGCGGTGCCGGATATCCCGTCGGGGAACTTCGCCGGGTCGGGCACCAGGTGGCCCGAGCTGTCCCGGCTGTGGGTCAGCCAGCAGTCGTCGATGTTGACGTACTGGTAGCCCGCCGCCTGCATGCCGTTGTTGTGCATCGCCAAAGCCGTGGACTTGATCAGCGACTCCGACACGTTGCAGCCGTAGGCGTTCCAGTCGTTGAAGCCCATCTGGGGCGTCAGGGCCAGGTTGTTGCCGAGGGCGTGGGCCTGCGGTGTCGAGACGGTGAACGCGATCAGGGGCGCGGCGGCCACCGCGACGGTGGCTGCCACGGCCGCGCGCCAGGATCTGCGGAACCGCCCTCGCGGGTGGTCCGCGCTGGTCTGGCCGAACTTCATCCGAGGCTCCATTGCTGGTTGGTCTGGCCGTTGCAGGTCCAGAGTTGGACGAGGGCGCCGTTGGCGGTGGAGGCTCCGCTCACGTCGAGGCAGAGTCCCGATTGGACGCCGGTGATGGTGCCGTTGGAGTTGACGTTCCATTGCTGGTTGGTCTGGCCGTTACAGGACCAGACGATGGCTTTGGTGCCGGCCGTGGTGCCCTTGCCGTTGGCGTCCAGGCACAAGGTGGTGCCGTTGACGGTGACGGTGAGCTCTCCGGACGAGTTGTGGGTCCAGGTCTGGTTGGCCGCGCCGCTACAGGTGTAGATCTGCTGTTGGGTGCCCAGGGTGGTGGTCGAGTTCGGGTCGTCCAGGCACTTGCCCGCACCCACCGCGTGCAACGGGCCGGTCGATCCGCCGCCGCCGCTCGTGGTCCCGTATCCGGCCGCGGTGATGTTCGCCTGCACCGCGTTGTCGGTCGCGTCGGACGGATAGCCCGCGACGACCGCGCCCTCATAGAACGTGCCCTGGCTCAGGTTGGTGTTGGTCGCGCAGCAGTCGCCGCCGCTGCCCAGGATGACCGCGCCTTGTTGGCGCATGGGACTGTAACCCGGTGGCAACGCGCCGTCCCAGAGCGTTGATAGCGCCCCGGATTGTGCGTCCCCGCCCTTGAGCGCGAACCGTGATGTCCCGTTGTTCTTCAACATGGCCGTCACATAGCGGCTGGTGAACGCCCGCTGGTTCTGGTTCCAGGACTGGCTGCCCCCGGAGTACAGGCCGTACTCGAGGTCTGCCTGCACCCACGGCCCGCTGCCCGAGCAGCCGCCGAACCAGCAGCTGGTGCCGAAGTAGATCGCGTCCATGGCCCCGGCGCCGTCGGCCTTGCGGTCGGTCTCGCTGTTGCCGTAGTCGAAGCAGCAGCCGCCGTTGACGTGCGTTCCGCTGGTCACCATGTAAGCACCCTGCGGCGCGCTGCCGGTCGGCATCCCGGAGGCGGAGCCGTTGTGCCAGTAGCTGTTGCCGGGCTTGATGTACAGCGAGTACGCCTTCGAGCCCCCGACCGTCAGCGTCTCGCTGGTCGCCGAGGCCGGGGTGTCCGCGCCGCCGGCCCCGCCCGCGCCCTGGTACGCCAGGTCGTTGCCGTGGCCGGACTGGTCGTAGACGATCGTGATCACACACGAGGTGCCGGCGCAGAACGAGTCCTGGGCCGAGGCGTCCGCGGCACCGCCGGCGGACAGGGTGCCGACGTTCCGCGTGGTGTTGTCCGAGGCGCGGCGGACCTGGTACAGGTTGCCGCTGTAGGCGGCGTACAGGGCGCGCACCGTGCTGTGCGCCGCGACGCACGGGGTGCCGCCGGCGGCGTAGATGTCGCAGGGCTCTGAGCTCGCGGCCCGGGCCGGTGCGGTCCCGGTCAGCAGGCCGGCCAGGACGGCCAGGACGATGGCGATCGCGGCCCCGAGCCGCCAGGCGTGGGCGCCGCGTCTTCCGGGTGCGGGATGGAGCCTGAAAAAGGCTGTCACGTACTCTCCCTAGTCAGGTCGAGAGTGCCGGGCCGACGGGATCGGCAGGAATGTTAGCGCTAACATTCCGACGGTGTACGTTGCAAGAGACTTCGCGCCCTGTCAAGGGGCACCGGCTGTGCGGTCTTCGAAACGGTGGTCGTGACCCCCGGCCGGGTGGAACTTTCATCGCCTCTTGACAGCAAATTCCACCAAGAGTTACCTAATTCGCACAGCCTCGCTCGGATTTCTGCCGGGCCGTCCGCGACGCTGCTCTGCCTTCGTGGACTGATGAGGAGACCACCCATGCGACCATCCCTGCGAGCACGCCCGCATCGGCCCCGGCTGACCAGGCTCTTCGCGGCCCTGGTGACCGCCGTGGCCGTGCTGCTCGGCATGATGTCGGCGCTCCAGCCGGCGGCGGCGGCCGGCAATCCCTACCAGCGCGGCCCGGACCCCACGGTGGCCAGCGTCGCGGCCACCAGCGGGCCGTTCGCCACCGCGCAGCTGACGGTGCCGCCCGGCAACGGCTTCAACGGCGGCATGATCTACTACCCGACCGACACCAGCCTGGGAACCTGGGGCGCCGTCGCGATCGTGCCCGGCTACACCGCGCTGTTCGCGAACGAGGAGGCGTGGATGGGGCCCTGGCTGGCCTCCTTCGGCTTCGTCGTGATCGGCATCGAGACCAACAGCCGCACCGACTACGACGTGGCCCGCGGCACCCAGCTGCTGGCCGCGCTGGACTACCTGACCCAGCAGAGCCCGGTGCGCGACCGGGTCGACCCCACCCGGCTCGGCGTGATCGGGCACTCGATGGGCGGCGGCGGAGTCGTCTACGCCACCGAACACCGGCCCTCGCTCAAGGCGGGCGTCGCCCTGGCGCCGTTCTCCCCGTCGCAGAACATGTCGACCGACACGGTGCCGACCATGGTCATGGGCGGCCAGAACGACACCGTGGTCACGCCGTCGTACCTGGCGGGTCTGTACGCCACCATGCCGGCCGCCACGCAGAGCGACTTCCTGCAGATCGCCGGGGCCGACCACGTGTACTACACCCACCCCAACAGCGTCGAGATGCGCATCCTGATCCCGTGGATCAAGACCTTCATCGACAACGACACGCGCTACACGCAGTTCCTCTGCCCGGCGCTGGCCGACCCGACCGGCGTGTCGATCTACCAGAGCAAGTGTCCTTACGTCCCCGGCGGGAGCACACCGCCGCCGCCCACGGGAGG
>JABFXP010000248.1 GCA_013361685.1 Catenulispora sp. | reverse complement strand
GTCGTCCTCCGCCTCCGGCAGCACCAGCCGGCTGCCGAGCCCGGCCGGCGGGCAGCCCACCGCCGGTGCGACGTCCTCGGCGTCCGCGCCGCCGGCCGGCGCGCCCACCCAGAAGCCGACGTCGACCGCGCCGGTCACCCCGACACCGACCGGCGCCCCGGCGCCGACCGGCACCACGCCGCCGCCGGCGAGCGCGCCGGCCAGCTCCGGTTCGGCGGCCAAGCCCAGCTCTCCGTCGTCCACCACGTCCGCCGCGACGCCGAGCCCGAGCTCGACGGTCACCTGGTGGGACCCGCTGACCTGGCTGGGCACCACGGTGAACGGGGTGTTCAACCCCACCGGGTCCGGCGGCACCACGAACCAGCTGGCCGCCACCGGGGACAACAAGGTGGCGCTGGCCGGGGCCACGACCTCCACGCCCTCGTCGAGTCCGTCCTCCAGCGACGGTCCGATCATCGGGATCAGCATCGGCGGTCCGACCTCGGCCCCGAGCGGGACCGCGACCTCGGCCCCGAGTTCGAAGCCGTCGTCGGCGCCGAGCTCGAACCCGTCGACACCGGCCGCGCCGTCGACGCCGGCCTCCTCCGGCTCGCTGCCGTCCACGCCGCAGCCCACCGGTTCGGTCACCGCGCCGTCGTCGCAGCCCAGCGGCAGCGCCAGCGCCCCGTCGTCGGGGTCGAGCAGCAGCCCGCTGGTGGTGGGCGGCCAGACCGTGCCGCCGCCGTCGCCCACGGTCTGCGTCCAGGACGCCTCCGGGAGCCAGCCGTACCGCGAGATCGAGTGGCACCTGACGGCCTCGAAGCTGACGCTGACCAACCAGTCGTTCCTGGGGTTCCAGGACATCCACACCGGTGACGGCAAGACGGTGACCGTGATGGCGATCCACGCCGACGCCATCGACCTGACCGACATGGTCACCTACAACCTGGACGGCAACAAGAAGATCGACTCCGACGGCGGCAAGGGCAAGAACGTCCACCTGACCAACGTCACCCTGCACGTGCTGAAGCAGACCGGGACCATCGACCTGCCGATCCTGCCCATCCCGCTCGGCCAGGTCACGCTCGGGCCGCCCGGAGAAGCCGGGACCGACCCGCTCAGCGTGCTGGTGATGGGGCTGCTGGAGGCCAACCTGCCGCTGCCGCCCATCACCTTCACCGGCGTCGAGGTCGATCAGTACCTGCTGACCTCCGACACCCTCGCCATCCCCGGCTTCAACGTCGCGCCGGCCTCCTGACGCGCCGCGCCGGAAAACAGATCACCAGGCCCGTGCCCGCCCTCCCGGCGGGCCGGGCCTTCTGCTTTGATGAGAACTCCGAGAACAATCGGGACGATCGACGGCTTGCAAGAGAGGTCAGCGCTGATCATGGGCGAGTTCGTACGGGTGGAGACCGAGGGCGGGGTGGGCGTGATCCGCCTGGACCGTCCGAAGATGAACGCCCTCAACGTGCAGGTGCAGCGTGAGTTGCACGAAGCCGCCGAGCAGGTGGGCTCCGACCCCGCGATCCGCGCGGTGGTGATCTGGGGCGGGGAACGGGTGTTCGCCGCCGGCGCGGACATCAAGGAGATGGAGCAGATGTCCTACGCGGACATGGCGCACCACTCCGGGCGGCTCCAGGAGGCCTTCAAAGCGCTGGCGAACATCCCGAAGCCGGTCATCGCCGCGGTCACCGGCTACGCCCTCGGCGGCGGCTGCGAGCTGGCCCTGACCGCCGACTTCCGGGTCGCGGCCGAGGACGCCAGGCTCGGGCAGCCGGAGATCCTGCTCGGCGTGATCCCCGGCGCCGGCGGCACCCAGCGGCTGCCCCGGCTGGTCGGCCCGGCCAAGGCCAAGGACCTGATCTTCTCCGGCCGGCAGGTGGACGCCGCCGAGGCGCTGGCGATGGGCCTGGTGGACCGGGTGGTCCCGGCAGCGGACGTCTACAAGACCGCCGTGGAGTGGGCCGCGAGCTTCGCCGACGGCCCGGTGCTGGCCCTGAAGGCGGCCAAGGAGGCGGTCAACCGGGGCCTGGAGGTCGATCTCGACACCGGTCTGGAGATCGAGCGGCTCCAGTTCTCCGGGACGTTCGCCACCGAGGACCGGACCGAGGGCATGCGTGCCTTCGTCGCCAAGGAGAAGCCGAAGTTCACCGGCCGCTGATTCGGCGCCGCCGCCCATGAGTCAGAACGCATAATCGCACAAGCCAGACGCACCGCCGCCCGCACAGCCCCGCCAGGGGCTCCCGACAGCCCAGGAAGGCTCACCGGCCATGGAACAGCTCCCACAGGCGGCCCGGGCCCGGATGGAGGAGATCCGGGCCTCCGGCACCTGGGGCTCGGCGCTGACCACCAACGAGTTCGCCGCCGTGCGCGCCGCCGGCTTCGAACCGGCCGGGCAGGTGCTCGGCTCGTGCGTCTACCACCTCGGCTACGCCGGCGCCTACCAGTGCCCCGGCGCCTGGATGGGCGGTGCCGGCTACACCCAGACGACCTCGTCCCGGGGTTACTACGCGGCCTACGGGCCGATGGTGCAGGCGCTGTACGACGCCCGGCGCCGCGCCGTGGAGCGGATGAGCACCGAGTGCCAGCTGCTCGGCGGCGACGGCGTGGTGGGGGTGCGGCTGGCGATCCGCCGCTTCCCGGCCGGCGGCCTGGAGTTCACCGCGATCGGCACGGCCGTCCGGGCCGCGTCCAGCCGGGTGCGGCCGAGCCGGCCGTTCACCTCGCACCTGACCGGCCAGGAGTTCGCCAAGCTGATCATGAACGGCTGGGTGCCGGTGTCCCTGGTGCTCGGCATCGCCATCGGCACCCGCCACGACGACTGGTGGACCCGGATGGCGTCCCGGCGCTGGGCCGGCAACCAGGAGGTGGCCGGGTACACGGATCTGGTGAACCGGACCCGCCACGAGTCCCGCGTGGAGCTCAAGCGGCACGTGCAGGAAGCGCACGCCGACGGCGTCGTGGTCTCCTCCATCGACCTGGAGATCCGGGAGCGCGAGTGCCCGGTCACCGACGGACAGCGGGACCACATCTGCGAGTCGACGGCGATCGGCACCGCGATCGCGGCGTTCAAGAGCAGCGCCCAGCCGCCCCGGACCGGCTCGCTGGCGATCATGTCGCTGGATCCGGAGCGGCGCGCGGCGGCCCGGCGGGAGACGTCCGTGCGCTATCTGTGAACCGAGCCGCCGGACCGAGCCGTCCGTGAACCGAGCTGAACCGAGCTGTCCGTGAACCGAGCCGACCTGAGCCGAACCGAGCCGGCTGAGCGAGCCGAACCGAGCTGGAGAAGAGACGAAGATGGCTGACAAGATCGCCCACACCGCCGAAGGCGTGCCCGAGGACGCCATGCGGCGCCTGGCCGAGCTCAAGCCCGGCGCGCCCGGCTCGATCTTCACCTCCGACTTGTCGGTGAACGAGTTCCTGCTCGTCAAGGAGGCCGGGTTCCGGCCCCTGGGCCTGGTCCTCGGCTCCTCGATCTACCACGTCGGCCTGCAGGTGGCGCGCTGGGGCAAGAGCCAGGAACTGGATGTGCTGTCGCAGGCCATGTACCACGCGCGCGAGCTGGCGATGACCCGGATGGAGGCCGAGGCCGACGCCCTGGGCGCCGACGGCATCGTCGGGGTGCGGCTGGAGGTGGAGTTCAAGGAGTTCGGCTCGGACGTGGCCGAGTTCATCGCCATCGGCACCGCGGTCAAGGACGACGGCACCGGCCAGCACGGCGACGTCACCTGGCGCAACAACAAGAACCAGCCCTTCACCTCGGACCTGTCCGGACAGGACTTCTGGACCCTGATCCGCGCCGGCTACGCGCCGCTGGGCATGGTGATGGGCTCGTGCGTGTACCACATCGCGCACCAGCGGTTCGGCGCGATGATGGGCAACATCGGCAAGAACGTGGAGCTGGAGCAGTTCACGCAGGCGCTGTACGACGCCCGGGAGCTGGCGATGGCGCGGATGCAGGCCGAGGCCGAGGCCCTGCACGCCGAGGGCATCGTCGGCGTCCAGCTGCGCAACCACAGCCACACCTGGGGATCGCACACCACCGAGTTCTTCGCCCTGGGCACGGCGGTCCGCCCGCTGCGCCCGGACCACCGCATCGAACGTCCGACTATGGTCCTGAGCCTGGACTAGACGATTGATTCCTGGGGGTCACGGGGCGAAACGTCTGATCAGCTGCGCCTGGCGGCGCCGGACGGACGCCCACAGCCAACCAGGATGCGGCCGTCCGTCCGGCTTGCCATGCTTGCTGCTGAGCCGTTTCGCTCGTTACGTCGTCGGCCGGCGGTTCCGTATCCCGTCACCCCCAGGAATCAATCGTCTAGGAGAGACTCCTCATCCATGAGCACTGAGAACTTGCCGGAGCCGGCCGGCGGCGACGACGACGCGGTGTCCGCCGAGCTGATCGCCGCCTCGCTCCGCGCGGACACCGCAGACCTGGAGATCTACGCCCGGGTGCTGTCCACCAGCCTGATCGAGACGCTGCCGCCGGGCGCCGTCACGCTGGAGCGCAAGCGCAGCCTGGCCGACCGCGCCGCCGGCCGCGAGGGGCGCGTGGAGTCGGTGGAGGTCTCGCTCGGCGAGCAGCGCATGACGCTGCGCCTGGCCAAGCACGGGCCGGTCGGCGAGATCTGCAAGGAGGTCCGCGGGATCGTGCTGTCCCGGCAGCAGGTCGGGCTGGACGTCTGGATCGAGACGCTGTCCACCGCCATCGCCGAGACCGCGCGGTCCAACGCCCGCGCCCGCGAGATCCTGCAACGGTTCGTCCTGGGCGACTGACGGCGCGCCGGGCGCCGTCAGATCACGACTTGGCAAAGCCCGGCCACCCCGACTGGCGCAGCGGCCCGTGGGCGCGGCAGAGTACTGGGCGCGTGCGCCCACCGGCCACACCCCCGCCGCAGCTTGGAATCACAGAGCCAGATGACGACGCCCTCCGACGACGGGCTCGACCCGGACAAGCCCGGGACACAGCACGCGCTGGAGAACTACCCGGAGTTCTTCACCTACCCGGCCGCCCGTCCCGAGCCGGACGCCCGGCCGCACATCCCCGCGGCCCGCGGCGAGTCGGCGCCCGCGCCGGGCTTCCCGGACCGGATGCCGAGCCGGGAGCGGGTGACGCGTCCGGACGCGGATCCCGGCACGCCGGCTGCTCCCTTCGCACCTTTTCGGCCCGCCACACCTCTGGCCGCACCTATGAACGAGGCACCGGTTCGGCCACAATCCGCGGGGTGGCCGTCCAGCGCCTCGCCCCGATCCGAGCGGGCCGACCGGTCCGCGTGGCCGAGCTCCGAAACACAAGCGCCACAAAGCGTTCAGCCCCCGCGTTCCGAACTGCCTACGCGGCGACGGCCCACCACCGGTGACCCGGTCCGGCGTCCCGAACCCGGCTCCGCGCTCAACGCCGATGAGCCCCCGCGCCGCGCGACTCGCGGCACCGACAGCCGTCGCCCCGCACCCGGAACCCGCCGCTCCACCAGGTCGGCGGCCCCGGCATCGGCACCCGCCTCGGCCCCCACATCAGCACCGGCTCCACCCCCGCCGGCCACCACCCCGGGCCGCGGCCGCCGCCGCGCCAAGCGCAGCCTCGCGGCCACCCTGTGGCCCTTCCACGCCATGCGCCGCGCCCCGGTGCCGGCCTCCAAGCGCATCCGCTCGCGCTCCACGGCGGCGACCGTGTGGCGCAAGCTCAAAGCCGACCGGGCAGCGGTCTTCGGCGGCTACACCATCGTCCTGCTCATCCTGCTCGCGGTGTTCGCGCCGGTCGTCAGCGGCTTGTTCGGGGTGGACCCGACCACGCTGCACCCGGCGCTCACCGACGTCACCTTCGGCCCGCACGGCTCGTTCGGCGGCATGAGCTGGGCGCATCCGCTCGGCGTGGACCAGCGGCTGGGCCGGGACGTGCTGGCGCGGCTGCTGTACGGCTCGCGGGTCAGCCTGCTCATCGCGTTCGGGGCGACGGTGCTCAGCGTCGGGCTCGGCGCCGGGCTCGGGGTGCTGTCCGGCTATCTCGGCGGCCGGGTGGACACCGTCGTGATGCGGATCGGGGACGTGTTCCTGGCGTTCCCGTTGCTGCTGTTCGCGCTGGGCCTGACCGGAGCGTTGTCGGACGAGGCGTTCGGGCTCAGCGGCAACGGGCTGCGGATCGCGATCATGATCTTCGTGATGGGGTTCTTCAACTGGCCCTACATCGCGCGTATCGTGCGGGCCGAGGTGCTCTCGCTGCGCGAGCGCGAGTTCGTGGACGCCGCGCGGGCTCTCGGGGCGGGGACGCGGTGGGTGGTGTGGCGGGAGCTGATGCCGAACCTGATGGCGCCGATTCTGGTGTACGCCACGCTGCTCATCCCGGCGAACATCATCTTCGAGGCCGGATTGTCCGCTTTGGGCATCGGCCTGGACCCGCCGGCCGCTTCGTGGGGCCAGATGATGACCGATGCGATCGCCACGGTTTACACCGACCCGGCGTATCTCATCGTCCCCGGCATGGCAGTATTCATCACCGTGCTGGCGTTCAACCTGTTCGGCGACGGGCTGCGCGACGCGCTCGACCCCACCGCACAGTGACGCTCCGCGGCACGGCGTTTCAGGCGATCTAGTAGAGGAACCCGCTGTGATACCCAGACTCTCGATACGCGCCATGGCCGCGGCCGCCGCGATCGCGCTGGCCGCCACCGCCTGCGGCTCCAGCTCCGGCGGTGGCGGCGCCGGCGCCATGGGCCCCGGTTTCGACCTGGCCAGCAAGCAGATACTGAACCCGTCGACGAAGACCGGCGGCACCATCAACCTGGTGACCAGCCAGACCTTCGACTCGATCGACCCGGGCGTCACGTACTCGGCCCCGACCTGGAACCTGTACCGCACGTTCGCGCGCACGATGATGGCCTACCAGCACACGCCGGGCGGCAACCAGATCGTCGGCGACCTGGCCGCGGGGCCGGGCGTGCAGAGCAACGGCGGCAAGACCTGGACCTACACGCTGCGTGAGGGCGCGACGTTCGAGGACGGGAAGAACATCACCTCCGCCGACGTCCGCTGGGCCATCGAGCGGTCCAACTGGTCCTCGCTGATCGGCAACGGCCCGACCTACTTCCGCAGCATCCTCACCCCGCCGAACGACCCCAAGTTCAAGAACCTCGACGTCTACAAGGACGGCGACAAGGCCTTCGACAACATCATCGTCACCACCGACCCGAAGAAGATCGTCTTCAACCTGCCGCAGGCCTTCGGCGAGTTCGACCTGGTGATGACCGAGCCGCAGACCGCCCCGGTGGAGAAGGACAAGGACACCGCCGCCGGCGACGCCTACAGCAAGCGGCCGATCTCCACCGGCGCCTACAAGATCGCCACCTACTCCCCGGGCAAGGAACTCAAGCTGGTCCGGAACGACGCCTACAACCAGAACTCCGACCCGGACAAGATGCACGTGGCCCTGGCCGACGCCATCGACGTGCAACTCGGGGTGGACTCCGCCGAACGGGACCAGCGGCTGCTCACCGGTGAGGCCGACGCCGACATCGGCTCGGCGCTGACCGTGGCCAACCACGCCAAGGTGCTGCAGGACCCGGTGCTGAAGTCCCAGATCGACGACGCGCCGGACAACTCGATCGCCTACGCCTCGATCAACACCCAGCTGATCTCGAACCTGGACTGCCGGCAGGCGATCGAGTACGGGGTGGACAAGGGCACGGTGCTGAACCAGCTCGGCGGCCAGTGGGGCGGCGAGATCGCCGGCAACCTGCTGCCCAAGGGCATCCCCGGAGCGGCGGAGTTCTCGACCTACGACTACAGCCTGCCCAAGGCGCAGGCCTCGCTGGCCAAGTGCAAGACCGAGGCGCCGGCGCTGTTCACCGACGGCAAGCTGTCCTTCAAGATCGCCGCCCAGGTGAACGCCCCGGACATGCAGAACGCCGCCACCGCGATCCAGTCCTCGCTGGCCGCCGTCGGCATCGACACCGAGGTCAAGCTGTACCCCTTCGGCCAGTACGCCCAGTACTGCGGTAACCAGGAGTACGCCAGGGCGCACAAGCTCGGCATGTGCCTGGCCAACTGGCTCCCGGACTGGCTCAGCGGCTACGGCATGCTCGACCAGCTGGTGACCAAGAACGGCATCTCGGCCACCAGCGGCCAGAACTACGCCTTCCTGGACGACCCGATCATCAACGACCTGGAGAAGCAAGCGCTGGCCAGCACCGAGGCCACCACTCAGCAGCAGGACTGGGTGAAGATCGACCACCGGGTCATGGACCTGGCGGCGATGGTCCCGCTGACGCACCGGCACATCATGCGCTTCCGGTCGGCCCGGCTCACCAACGTGATGATCAACCAGGCCGGCAGCGGCGGCTACGACCTGTCGGTGCTGGGCCTGAAGTAGTCCGGCACGACGGTGTCCGCGTCCGGGGTGACCGGGCGCGGGCACCGGTGCGCGGACGGCGGAACACTGGTGAAACAACGAGGGGAAAGCACCGCGGCATGACGACCTTCCTCATCCGCAGGGCCGTCACCGCGCTGGTGCTGATGCTCGGCGTGGCCGTGGTGACCTTCGCGGTCTTCTATGTGGTGCCGGCCCTCGGCGGCCGCACCACCGACCAGCTGGCCGCGCAGTTCGCCGGCCGGGGTGCGGGGCCGGACCAGCTGACGGCGATCAAACACCGGCTGGGCCTGGATCAGTCGGTGTTCGTCCAGTTCTGGGACTACCTCAAGGCGCTCGTGGTGGGCGCCGACCTGCCTCCGGGCTCCGGCGCCTCGCACTGTGCCGCGCCGTGCTTCGGCTATTCCTGGCGGCTGCACGACTCGGTGCTGACCCTGATCCTGGACCGGCTGCCGGTCACGGTGTCCGTCGCGGTCGGCGCCGCCGTGCTGTGGCTGACCCTGGGCGTGGCCTCCGGCGCGGTGGCCGCCGTCACCCGCGGCGGCCTGGCCGACCGCGCGGTCCGGGTCGCGGCGCTGCTCGGCGTCTGCCTGCCGGTGGTGTTCATCGGCCCGCTGGCCCGCGCCAAGCTGGCCTGGCTGTTCCCCTCGGTGACGTATTCCTCGTTCCTGAGCAATCCGCTGATGTGGGCCGACCACCTGTTCCTGCCCTGGATCACGTTGTCACTGGGATATTTCGCGCTCTACACCCGGCTCACCCGCTCCGGCATGATCGACGCCCTGTCCGGGCAGTTCATCCGCACCGCGCACGCCAAGGGCCTGCCGCGCCGGCGGGTGATCTGGCAGGCGCTGCGGGTCACGTTCCCGGCGGTGGCCACCGTCTTCGCCATGGACTTGGGGCTGTTGCTGGGCGGCGCGGTGCTGACCGAGAAGATCTACGGTCTGCACGGCATCGGAGCGCTGGCCCAGGACGCCGTGGAGGGCCAGGACCTGCCGGTGGTGCTCGGCGTCACGCTCTTCTCAGGACTCTTCATCGTTGTCGCGAATTTCGCGGTCGACGCCGCCTATGCTGTGCTGGACCCCCGGATCCGGGTGTCCTAGCGCGATCTGACCCCGCCGCGCCCGGCCCACCTCGGTGTTTCGCCGGGGTTTCGCGCTTCGGATCGGCCACGATCCGGTCACGAAGCGGCAGCGGGCGGCTACCTTAGGCCGCGATCACATCCCGTCTAAGGCACCCCGTGTCAAGGGGCATCCGCCTAAGGATCCGATCGATCTCCGGTAAGCCTCCGTTCACTTGTGCGACGGTTACCGCTGGGCTTCCAGGAGCGAAGTCGTATTCCTGATACCCGAAAAACCGTCGGTGACCGGCGGATCCAGGATTGATCACAGTTCGGACAAGCCTGCCCGGACCCCCTAGCCAAGCCGGGGTGGCAGGCGCCACTCTCCTGTGGAGGGCTCCGGCCCTGACAGTGCAATGTGCAATATCACCGGCGCGTCGGCCTTCATGCCGGGTCGCCGGTCGTGACGTGATCACGACTCCACACCCTGCCTGGCTCAACCGGTGCGCTCACAAGGCCTTCCGAGTCAGACGACCACCGAGGAATCACATGACAACGCTGCCAGGGGATGCCTCCGCCCTGACCGACGACTTCGGCGAGATCACGCCGGAACCGGGCACGCCGGCGGCGAAGGCGATCGAGGGCCGGTCGCTGACCCAGATCGCCTGGACGCGGTTGAAGCGTGACAAGATCGCGATGACGGCCATGTGCATCGTCATCCTGATGTGCGTGATCGGTGCGTGCGCCTCGTTCGTCGCCCCCCACCTGGGTGGCGGGCCGAACACGTTCCACTCCAACCTCATCGACGGCGACACCAGCCTGCCGATCGGCACGGCCGGCGGCATCAGCTCCAAGCACTGGCTCGGCGTGGACCCCGGCTCCGGGCGTGACATCGCCGCCCGGGTGATCAAGGGCGCCCAGTGGTCGCTGCTGATCTCCTTCCTGGCCACCGCGCTCACCGTGATCCTCGGCCTGGTCGCCGGACTGCTGGCCGGCTACTTCGGCGGCTGGGTCGACGCGGTCGTCAACTGGCTGATGGCCGTGTTCCTGGCGTTCCCCGTCGTCCTGTTCGGCATCGCGCTGGCCTCGGGCCTGCCGCTGCGCGCCTTCGGCTTCAGTCCGATCTGGCTGCGCGTGACCCTGCTGATCCTGGTCATCGGCGGTTTCGGCTGGGCCTACTTCGGACGCATCGTCCGCGGCCAGGTGCTGACCCTGCGCGAGAAGGAGTTCGTCGACGCCTCCCGCAGCCTGGGCGCGAGCGAACTGCGCATCGTCTTCAAAGAGATCATGCCGAACCTGATCGCGCCGACCCTGGTCTTCGCCTCGCTGGCGATCCCCGGCAACATCCTGGCCGAGGCGACGTTCTCCTTCCTCGGCGTCGGCATCCCGCTGCCGGAGCCGTCGTGGGGCGGCATGCTGAACGACTCGCTCAGCCAGTACCAGTACGACCCGGCGTATCTGTTCATCCCGGGTCTCGCCATCTTCGTCACCGTTCTGGCCTTCAACCTGTTCGGCGACGGCGTCCGCGACGCGTTCGACCCCAAGGCCGGCCGCTAGCGGACATCTCAAGCACGACCCAGCAACGCAAGAAATCATTCACCGGAAAGGGGATCATCAACCGATGTCTAATCGGCGATCCAGGGTGGCCTTCGCCGCCACCAGCGTTGTGCTGACGATAGCCGTCGCCGCTTGCAGCTCGTCCAACAGCAAGCCCACGGCGACGAGCCCGACGACCTCGGGCAGCGGCGTGGCCGCGACCACCCCGAGCGCGGAGAACACGGGCGTCAAGGCTGAGTTCAACGCCGCGACCAAGGGCATAGTCAACGCCTCCACGAAGACCGGTGGCACGCTCAACTACGTCACGGCCGACGACTTCGACTCGCTCGACCCGAACCGCACGTACTACGCGTACAGCATCAACTTCCAGCGTTACTTCTCGCGCACCCTGATGGCGTTCGACGCCAAGCCGGGTATCGCCGGAGCCAAGGCCGTCCCGGACCTGGCGACCGCTCCGGGTGCGATCACCAACGACGGCAAGACGATCACGTACACCCTCAAGGACGGGATCAAGTTCCAGGACGGGACGCCGATCACCTCCAAGGACGTCAAGTACGGCGTCGAGCGCAACTTCGCGCAGGACGTGCTCCCCGGCGGGCCGACCTACTTCAAGGACATGCTCGACGAGGGCCAGAAGTACCCCGGCCCGTACAAGGACACCGACCCGAACCACCTGGGTCTGAAGTCGGTCCAGACGCCGGACGACAAGACCATCGTCTTCAACCTGTCCGCGCCGTACTCCGACTTCGACGCGCTGCTGACGATGCCGATCGGCGCGCCGGTCGAGTCGAAGATCGACCTGGACCCGGCCAAGGGCGGCTCCAAGTACCAGAGCAACGTGCAGTCCTCCGGGCCGTACATGATCCAGAGCTACGAGCCGAAGAAGTCGCTCGTCCTGGTGAAGAACCCGGCGTGGGACCAGAGCACCGACACCATCCGCCACCAGCTGGTGGACAAGGTCACGGTCAGCATGGGCCTGGACCCCGACGACATGGACAAGCGTCTGATCTCCGGTCAGGCCGACCTGGAGATCGAGTCGACCGGTCTGCAGGCCGCCCAGCAGACCGAGGTCCTGCGCGACGCGGACAAGAAGGCCAACGCCGACGAGCCGCTGACCGGCTTCACCCGCGGCTTCGCCCTGGACCAGGCGGTGCCTGAGCTGGCGAACGTCGACTGCCGTAAGGCGATCGAGTACGCGGCGAACAAGGTCGACCTGCAGACCGCCCGTGGCGGCCCGCACGGCGGTGGCGACATCGCCACGACCGTGGCGCCCCCGACCCTGCCGGGTTACCAGTCCTTCGACCTGTACCCCTCGGGCCCGGACAAGACCGGTGACCTGGACAAGGCGAAGGAAGAGCTGGCCAAGTGCGGCAAGCCGAACGGCTTCCACACCAACATCGCCACGACCAACAAGGGCAAGGGCCCGAAGGTCGCCACCGCGCTGCAGGCCGCGCTGGCCCGCGTCGGTATCACCACCGACATCCAGCAGTTCGACTCCTCGAGCTACTACAGCACGGTGATCGGCACGCCGAGCAACGTGCACAGCAAGGACCTGGGCATCATGGTCATGGGCTGGGGCGCCGACTTCCCGACCGGGTTCGGCTACTTCTCCGCCATCGCTGACAGCCGCAAGATCCTGCAGGACGGTGGCAACAGCAACTGGCCCGAGGTCAAGGAGCCGGCGATCGACGCGGCTCTGGACGACATGGCCGCCACGACGGACCCCGCCAAGAAGGCCGCCGACGTGCAGACCATCGACCACAAGCTGATGGAGGGCGCGTACTACCTGCCCTTCACCTACGACAAGGCGCTGACCTACCGCAACCCGCGGCTCACCAACGTCTACATCACCGGCGCGGCCGGCATGTACGACTTCGTGAGCATCGGCACCAGCGACGGCAAGTAAGCAGTCCACCTTCTCCCTGGTAGAAAGCAGGTGAAGGCATAAGAGGGCCGGCGGGTCCCACCCTGACCCGCCGGCCCTCGCCGCCGCCTCCCGTGATCACTTTCATGATCCGCCGCGTGATCCAAGCGGTGACTGTGCTGTTCGCTATCAGCATCATCACGTTCGGGCTGTTCTTCATGGTGCCCAAGCTCGCCGGGGCCGACCCCGCGACACTGTTCGCCGGCAAGATCACGAGCCCCGATGCCCTCAACGGCATCCGCATCAAGCTCGGGCTGAACCACCCGCTGTGGCAGCAGTACTGGGACTACATAGGCGGTTTCTTCCACTCCCGCCAATTCGACAACGGCCCGGACAAGACCACGTGCTCCTGGCCGTGTCTCGGATACTCGTTCAAGAACGACCAGTCGGTCTCGCACCTGATCGCCGACCGGTTCCCGATCACGCTGTCCCTGGCCATCGGCGCCCCGATCATCTGGCTGACCAGCGGAGTGCTCGTCGGCCGGGTCTCCGCGCTGCGTCCGCGCTCGCTCGCCGACCGCTCGTCCATGATCGTGGCCCTGGCCGCCATCTCGCTGCCGGTCTACTTCACCGCCGCCGTGCTCCGCCTGTTCGTCGTCTTCAAGTGGCACTGGCTGGACGACATCGACTACCACGGCTTCACCGACAATCCGGAGCTGTGGGCCAAGAACCTGCTCCTGCCCTGGATCTCCCTGGCGGCGCTGTACGCGGCCTCCTACGCCCGGTTCACCCGCGGCGCGATGCTGGAAGTGCTGAACGAGGACTACATCCGCACCGCGCGGGCCAAGGGCCTGGTGGAGCGCAAGGTCATCAACCGGCACGCGATGCGGCCGGTGGGAACCCTGATCATCACGCTGTTCGGCATGGACGTCGGTCAGCTGATGGGCGGCGCGATCCTCACCGAGTCGGTCTTCGGCCTGCACGGACTGGGTAAACTCGGCGTCGACGCGATCGGCGCGCACGACCTGCCGATCATCATGGGCGTGACCATTCTGGCGGCCTTCTTCATCGTCATGGCGAACATCGTGGTGGACATGCTCTACGCCATCATCGACCCCCGCGTGAGGCTCTCGTGAGCACCACCAACGAGACCGAGAGGACGGTGTGAGCGATGTCTGTCACCGCTGAGACCTCGCCGGAGTTCCTGGACAGCCCGGCACCCACCAAGTACCTGGAAGTGCGCGATCTGAAGGTGCACTTCCCGACCGACGACGGCGTGGTGAAGTCCGTCGACGGCCTGACCTTCGGCGTGGACCGGGGCAAGACCCTGGGCATCGTCGGGGAGTCCGGCTCCGGCAAGTCCGTGACCTCGCTGGCGCTGCTGGGCCTGCACCGGGCCGGCAAGCGCAAGAAGGCCACGGGCGCGCAGATCACCGGCGAGATCTGGCTGGACGGCCAGGAGCTGATCACCGCCTCCGAGGACGAGGTGCGCAAGCTGCGCGGCCAGAAGATGGCGATGATCTTCCAGGATCCGCTGTCCTCCATGCACCCGTTCTTCACGATCGGCGCCCAGATCATGGAGGCCTACCGGGTCCACAACCCGGTGTCCAAGGCGGTCGCCCGCAAGCGCGCGATCGAGATGCTGGACCTGGTCGGCATCCCGCAGCCGAGCTCCCGGGTGGACGACTACCCGCACCAGTTCTCCGGCGGCATGCGCCAGCGCGCGATGATCGCCATGGCGCTGGTGTGCAACCCCTCGCTGCTGATCGCCGACGAGCCGACCACCGCGCTGGACGTGACCGTGCAGGCCCAGATCCTGGACCTGATGAAGGACATGCAGCGCGAGTTCAACAGCGCTCTGATCATCATCACCCACGACCTGGGCGTGGTCGCCGAACTGGCCGACGACATCATGGTGATGTACGGCGGCAAGGCGGTCGAGTACGGGGCGGCGCACGACGTGTTCAAGGCGCCGGAGCACCCCTACGCGTGGGGCCTGCTGGCCTCGATGCCGCGGCTGGACCGGGAGCGGGCCGATCGCCTGACCCCGATCCAGGGCAACCCGCCCTCGCTGATCAACGTGCCCTCCGGCTGCGCCTTCCACCCGCGCTGCCCGTTCGTGCCCGAGGTCGGCGAGCGCTGCTCCGGCGAGGTGCCGCTGCTGGCCGCCACCACGCCGGGCCACCTGGTGCGCTGCCACATCGATCCGGCGCGCCGGCGGGAGATATTCAACGACACCATCCGGGAGACGCTGTGAGCACCGAACCCTCCACCCAGGCCGCCGGCCTGACGCAGGCGGATCCGGATGCGCTGTTGTCGGTCTCGGGCCTGAAGAAGCACTTCCCGATCAAGCGCGGCGTGCTGCAGCGCCAGGTCGGCGCGGTCCAGGCGGTCGACGGCATCGACTTCTCGGTCAAGTCCGGCGAGACCCTGGGCCTGGTCGGGGAGTCCGGCTGTGGCAAGTCCACCACCGGCCGGCTGCTGAGCCGGCTGCTGGAGCCCACCGCCGGCTCGATCATGTTCGAGGGCCGCGACATCGCGCACCTGTCCACCAGCCAGATGCGGCCGCTGCGCCGGGACATCCAGATGGTGTTCCAGGACCCGCAGTCCTCGCTGAACCCGCGGCACACCGTCGGCACCATCGTCGGCGCGCCGTTCCACATCCAGGGCATCGAGACCCCGAACGGCGTCAAGCGCGCCGTGCAGGACCTGCTGTCCATGGTCGGCCTGTCGCCGGAGCACTACAACCGCTACCCCCACGAGTTCTCCGGCGGTCAGCGGCAGCGCATCGGCATCGCCCGGGCGCTGGCCCTCAAGCCGAAGCTGATCGTCGCCGACGAGCCGGTCTCGGCCCTGGACGTGTCGATCCAGGCGCAGGTGGTGAACCTGCTGGAGGACCTGCAGAACGAGCTGAACCTGGCGTACGTGTTCATCGCCCACGACCTGTCGGTGGTGCGCCACATCTCCGACCGCGTCGCGGTGATGTACCTGGGCAAGATCGTGGAGATCGCCGACCAGTCGGTGCTGTACACCAAGCCGCACCACCCCTACACCACCGCCCTGATGTCCGCGGTCCCGATCCCGGACCCGGACCGCAAGGACGGCAAGGCCGAGGGCCAGGTGGAGCGGATCCGGCTGACCGGTGACGTCCCGTCGCCGATCAACCCGCCGGCCGCCTGCCGGTTCAACACCCGGTGCTGGAAGGCGCAGGACATCTGCCGGACGCAGGAGCCGCCGCTGCTGCAGATCGGCGGGCTGTCCGAGGCCGGATTCGAGCACCGCGTGGCGTGCCACTTCCCCGAGAACGTCTGACATCCGGCGGATCGATCGGGTCCGAAGCCCGGTGGGAGCTTTCGCTTCCGCCGGGCTTTCGGCATTGTGGGGCGGGTGTTCTCCAGGGGTGCCGGCGCCGACGCCGAAAGCGACATAGCAACCGACGTGCATGCGGATGCTGATATAGCGGGGGAGAGTGGCGGGGGTGCCGTCGTCGACTCCGGGGTGGGGTCCGAGCCGGGGGAGGATCCGGGAGCGGGGCGCGGGCCGGGCGTTGAGGGCGGTGGCGATGCTGAGGGCGACACTGAGAGCGGTGCTGAGGGTGCTGCTGAGGCGGGCGATCCGGACACCGGATATGTCCGGGAAACCGAGGCCGAAGGCGGTGCTGAGCCGGGCGATCCGGGCCACCCGGACGACGGCCTGAGCCATCTCAGCCAGTCGGACGGCGAGGAGGACTTCGACCCCGAGGCCTCGTTCTTCGGTATGCAGAGCGAGGGCGTGGTCCTCACCGGCGTCGCTCTGGGCCCGGGCCTGCGCCGTCTGGGCCGGGTCTGTCTCGCGGCGGCGCTGGGCCTGGGCGTGCTGTTCTGGGTCGTCCTGGTGATGCTGTACGCCTACCGCGTCTTCATCGAGAGCCCGACGGCGAACCCTGATCTGCCGCACCTCGTCGACGACCGGCCGTGGACGGCGTACTACCTGGTCGGCGCCCTGTGGGCGGTCGCGGTGGGCAGTTGGGGCCTGGCGACCCGCGGCGGCTATGCCCGCCTGACCTGGTGCTTCGCCTGCCTGGTGACCGCCTTCTTCTGGCCGCTGGGCATGGCCGCCTCGGCCGCCGCGGCGGCCATCCGCGGCCCGGCCGCGGCGATGTCACGACGGCTGCTGCTGGCCGGACTCGCAGTGCTGGTGGCGGCCGGCGGCCTGGCCTGGCGCGTCGACGGCCCGGCAACCGGGCCGAGCCAGGCCGCCGTCAGCTCCGACAGCGACCTGCTGGGCACCTGGCACTCCCGCTCCGGCATCTCGGTGCAACTGCTCGCCGACGGCACCTTCGCCGGCGAGAGCCTGTCCGGCGGTGGAATGCGCGACGGCGACGCGATCGCCACGGCGTCCGGGCGCTGGGAGGCCGAGAGCGCGGACGGGCACTCGGGCGTGCGGCTGCTGGTGAACGGCGACTTGTCGAACTCGCTGTACTTCGACCTGTACAAGGCCGGTCCGGAGCTGGTGCTGTGCAGCTCGAACGATCCTGGGGAGCCGTGTGAGGTTGTGTTGCGGCGGTCTTGAGGCGTTCGGGGCTCGGGGCTCGGGCTGAGGGGGCTGGGCGCTGGCTGGGCTCGGCTCGGCTCGG
>JABFXP010000385.1 GCA_013361685.1 Catenulispora sp. | reverse complement strand
GGCCGGCTCCCCGGCGCGGTCCCGCCAGAGCGCTGCGGCCTCCAGCAGGCCGGCGCGCTCGTGGCAGCGGGCCGCCTCCCGCGCCCTGGCCCGGAACGGCTCGCCGGTCAAGCGCCCTCCCCGAGCCGGCCCTCGACGCCCTCCCGCTCCGCGTCGTAAAGCAGGTCGCCGAGCAGCGCGGACCGGCCGTCCGGCTCGGCGTTGGGCTCGATCTCGATCGCCTCCACGACCGCGGCGTCGAGGTCCACCTCCTCGGCCAGCAGGCGGGCGAACACGTCGTGGTCGTCGTCGTGGCCGACCGCCCCGGGGTCGGCGTCCACGGCGTCGACGACGAACTCGGGGAAGACGCCCGTCCTGGGGTCGAACCTGACCTGGACCCGGTAGCGCACGACTCAGGCCTCCACTTCGAAGGAGAGCTCGATGACGCCGTCGGCGTCGGTCCGCTGGGTCAGCGCCGCGCCGCGCCGCTCGGCGACCATCCGCAGCACGTCCTCCAGCACGGCGGCGTAGATCCGGTTCACCGCCAGCAGGTATTCGTCCCGGCGGCCCTCCAGGTGCCGGGCCGCCTCGGCGTCCAGGCCCGGCTGCGCCGCGTCGATCCGGGACCGCACGCCCTGCTCGGCCAGCGCCCGCGCCCGGGCGTCCAGCCGCGACACGTCGGCCTGCGCGAGCGCCTCCCGGCGGGCCTGCTCGGCCTCGGCCGCCAGCGCCTCGGCGTGCGCCGTGACCTGCCGCCGCCCCTCCTCGTGGGCCAGGCGCCGGGCCTGTTTGCGGGAGTACGCCGACCCGGTGGTCTCGATGTCCACGTCCCGGCGCACCTCACCCTGCAGCACGTCGCTGACGGTCGCGCCGTCGGCGAACTCCCGCTGGATCCGCAACGAGAGCTCGAGCTCGCCGGTCTCCGGGAAGTAGGTGATCGCACCGTCCTGCATGGCCATCCGGAAGCCGTTCTCATACGGGGACCACTCGCGCGCCAATCGGTGCTCGAACATCTGCCGGAACTGCTCGGGCAGGCTCTCGCCGTAGGCGTGCCGGACCCGGGCCTCGCCGGTCGCGGTCCCCACCGCCCGCGCCTGGCGCACGACTTCGGCGGTCCACTGCCGGGCCAGGTGTTCTATCGTCCGGATGCTGATACGTCGGGGATTGCACATCGTCGGTCGTCTTCCGTTTCAGGGCGAGCCGTGGGCGGATGGGTTCGCGGCCCCCGGACCGGGGCCGGCGGGGTTGTAGTAGGTCTGGACCTTGCGGATGAGGACACTGATCTCCTCCCGCTCCTCGCGCGCGCTCGGATGGTGGTCCTCGATCGTCCTGCGCAGGTGGCTGAGCCGCTTCAGCGTGTCGTCGACCGTGCCCGGGGAGAAGTCGCCGGCCTGGAACGCCCGGAAGTAGTCGGCCGCCCGCAGCGCCAGCATGCGCGCCGAGACCCCGGGCATGCCGGGGTCGCCGCCGTCCTCGGCGACGACGGCCCGCACGGCCTCGGCGACCAGGGGCTCGTCGCCCTCGTCGGTCCAGAAGTGGGCCAGCGGCCACAGGTCCGCCGGACGGGCCCGGAGCCGGTGGTCCAGCAGCGCGGCCGCCCGGATCAGCTTCAGGCCCAGCACGATCCGGCGGTCCGAGAGCTCCACGCCCTGCCGCAGCAGCTCATGGACCAGCGCACGGTAGGGGTCGTGCACCTTGGCCACGTCGACCTCGGAGACCGCCGCGGTGATCTGGTCGAGGTCGTCCAGGGTGAAGCCCGCACTCCGGTCGCCACGGGACGCGCGGTAGGGCCGGGCGCCGAAACCGGGCGACCCCGCCGGACCGGCCGACCCCGCGGCACCCCCGGCACCCGCGGCCCGGGACCGGCGCTGCTCCTCCAGGATCAGGTCCAGACGCTGCTGCTCGATGCCCGCGCCCACGGCCAGGAGGTCGTCGAAGTGGTCGGCGGCGACCGGCGCGACCCGCACCCGCAGCAGGAACCGGTCCGTGAACGCCTCCAGGGCCGGGTCCGACGGCAGGTCGTTCGCGGTGCCCACCAGCACCACCAGCGGCACCGTCCCGCGGCCGTCCGCCCCGTTGTGGAACCGGCGCTCGCCCAGGATCGAAAGCAGGGTATTGAGAATGGCGCCGCTGCCCTGGAAGATCTCGTCGAGGATCGCGAAGTGCGCGGCGGGCAGCATGCCGTCGGTGCTGACCCTGTAGTGGTTCCGTTTGAAGGCCGCGACGTCCACCGGCCCGAACAGCTCCGCGGGCTCGGAGAACCGGGACAGCAGCGCGTGGAACACCACGGCCTCCTCCAGCTGCCGCCCGAAGGCCGCCACCAGATCGGTCTTCGCGGTGCCCGGGCGGCCCAGCAGCAGCACGTTCTCCCGGCACACCGCCGCCAGCTGCAGCACCCGGACCACCCGGTCGCGGCCCACGTAGCGGGCGCGGATCTGGTCGCCGGCGCCGTCGAACCGGTTGAGCGCCCCGGCCAGCGCCTCCGGGATCCCGGCGGCGGCGCCGCCCCGGCCGCCCCACGCGGTGGTCACCGGCCCGCCTCCGCCACGGTGGTGCGGGTCAGGCTGACCCGGCCGGCGATCCGGGCGATGTCCTCGGCCTCCGGCTGCCAGTGGCCGCCGTGGTTCAGCAGGTTCTCCCGGTGCGCCTGCCGGAACACCTCCTGCAGCATGTCGCCGTTCCAGTCCTGGCTGAACGCGGTCAGCGCGCGCAGCACCTCGTCGTCCAGACCGGTGCCGAACTTCTTGTCGTAGTACCCCAGGATGGCGCGGCGCGCGTCCGGGCCCGGCAGGCCGATCTCGACGGCGTGGAACCGGCTGGGCCGCAGCAGCGCCGGGTCCAGCGCCTCCAGCCGGTTGGTGGTGGCGATCACCAGCATGATGACGTCGGGACGGAAGCCGTCCATCTCGGTGAGCAGCTGCGCCACCACGGCGTTGCCCGCACGCGAGCTGTTCGCCAAGTCCGAGCGGGCCTGCGCGATGGCGTCGAACTCGTCGAAGACCAGCACGCTGGGCGCGTTGCGGCGGGCCCGGGCGAACAGGTCGCGGATCCGGCCCTCGCTCTCGCCGTGCCACATGCCGTTGACCTCGGGCCCGGAGACCACCATCACCGAGGCCTGCAACTCGTGCGCCACCGCCTTGGCGAACAGCGTCTTGCCGGTGCCCGGCGGCCCCCAGAAGACGAAGCCGCGCGGTGCCAGGCCCCGGTACAGCTCGGCCTGGGCGCCCTGCGCGCCCTCGATCAGCTTGATGGCCTCCTTCAGCGTGTCCTTGACGTCCTGGTAGCCGCCGATGTCGTCGAAGTCCTCCACCGGCGGCTCGAACCCGGTGGTGGACGCGGTCTTGAACTCGCGCAGCGCGTCCCGCAGATGCTCCATGGTGCCGCCGGCGCTGTGACGCTCGGCGGCGAAGCGCATCGCCTGCCGGATCCGCACCGGGTTCATCCCGGCCACGTGCTTGTAGAACTCGTTCTCGTCGACGTCGAAGGCCTCGAACTCCCGGCGGGTGACGACGGCGTGCGACAGCGGCCACCGCACGCCCAGCGCGTCCTGCACCTCCCGGTTGCAGCCGTCCAGGGTGATGCGCACGAACACCTGCGTGACCACGTCCGGCAGGATCAGCGAGGGGTCGGCGAAGGCCAGCAGCGGCGGCCGGTCGTCGGCGGCCGAGCGGCGCTCCAGCGGCGCGGTCGGGTAGATCAGGTCCGCGAACTCCCGGGCCTCGCTGGACAGGATCAGCTCCGAGCGGCCGCTGCCGACGAACAAGTCCAGGTGCGGCAGCACCAGCAGCACGTCCTGGCCCGCGGTGCGGATGGCGTCCCGGATCCGGTTCAGCAGCTGCCGCCGGTATTCGGCGCGCTGCGTCGGCATGCCCGCCAGCTGCATCGCGGCCTGCGCGCCGTGGCTGAGCTGGTCCGGCGCCGCCTCGGCGTCGCCGGCCTGCTCGGCGGCGACCGCGGCCTGGTAGAACGGGTTCTGCGGCTTCAGCCGCGCGCGGGCCGCGATCATCTCCCACAGGTGTTCCACGAGCAGCTTGTCGCAGACCACGAGCACCGAGTTCCCGCAGCGCAGGTGCTGCGCCGCCTCGTCGATCTGGGTGCCGTAGACCAGGGTCACCGCCTCCCGGTCGGTGCGGTCGTCGACGTGGAACTCGCCGCGCAGCGGCGGGGGCGGCGGGACCGGCGCGGCCGGTGCGGCCAGTGCGGAACCGGGGCCGGCGACGACCGGGACGGTGGCCGGCACCACGGCCGGCGGCTCTCCGCCCGCACCCGGCCCGCCCGGCGCCACCAGCCGGGCCAGCCCCACCTCCTCCTGGAACACCCAGCGCGGGGTGACCTCGCGCCAGGCCAACTGGTCCCAGCCCGGCGGCAGCGGCGCCATCAGCCGGCACCGGTACCGGCTCAGGACACTCACCAACGGCTCCTCCCGAGGCGCGCCGGTGACCTCGGCCAGGTGCTGCTTGTCCCAGACGACGATGGCCAACTGCCGCGTGTCCCGCCCGATCACAGCCTTCCTCCGGTCCGTGCGAAGACCGCTTTGGCGAGCCGGATCCCCGGCAGATAGTCGGTCAGCAGCAGCCGCTTCCTCAGGAGCGGCCGCTGCCGGTCCCGCTGCTCCATGACGGACAGCGCGTGCCACCACTGCGCGGTCGCGCGGACCGCTTCCCCGGCACCGTGGTGCAGCCACAGGCCCAGCGCCTCGCTGACCCGCGCGTCGTGGGCGGGCCGGAACTCGGCGTCGCTCAGGGCTGTCTCGTAGACGTCGAGGACGAACTCGGGCTGCTGCCCGCGCCAGCGGTCCAGGACCCGGCCGCGCCAGCGCGCCTCGGCGTCGCCCGCGCACGGGGCCGCCAGCAGGCCCACGAGGTCGGCGCGGCCCTGAGCGGTCTCGATCATCTTGCGCGCCGCGACCTCGCAGGAGTGCCCGTCCACGTCCGGGTCCGGCGCGGTCAGCACCCCGGTCAGCGGCGACAGCCGGCGC
>JABFXP010000041.1 GCA_013361685.1 Catenulispora sp. | reverse complement strand
TATGTCAGGCACAGATTCTTATGTCAGGCACAGATCATAGGGAGGCCGCCGCGTGCGCCGCCATCCGTTCCTCCCGGACGGCGACCGCGTGCGCGTCGGTCCGCGCGTCGTACCTCCGGAACCCCGGCAGGCACGCTGCCAGCCCCAGCACCGCCCCCACGCACGCCAGCCCGCCGAAGCCGACCGAGAACACCGGTCCGCGCCAGGCCGCCATCGATCCGGCCCGCACCTGACCCAGGATCGGCCCGGTCGAGAACGACAGCATCTCGATCCCGGCCAGCCGGCCGCGCAGCGCGTCGGGGATGGTCTGGTTCCAGATCGACATCCGGAACACCCCGCTCACCGCGTCCGCCGCGCCCGCCGCCGCCAGGCAGGCCAGCACCACGCCCACGTTCAGGGTGGCCGCCACCAGCGCGATCGCCACGCCCCACGCCCCGGCGGCCCAGATCACCGCCAGGCCGTGCCGGTGCACGCGCCGGGTCCAGCCGCTGGCGACCATGACCAGCGCCGACCCGGCCGCCGGCGCCGCGTACAGCAGGCCCAGCGACCAGGACGCGTGCAGCCGGTCGGCCAGGAACGGGAACAGCGCCGTCGGCATCGCGAAGGTCATCGCCGCGATGTCCACCACGTACGTCCCGATCAGCTCCTGCCGGCTGCGCGCGTACCGCCACCCGGCGGCGATCCCGCGCAGGCTCGCCTCCTCGGCGTCCGCGCCCTGCGGCGAGGGCCGCAGCCGCACCAGCAGCGCGCACGAGACCACGAACGTCGCCGCGTCCGCCGCGAACGACACCGTCGGGCCGGTGGTGGCCACCAGCACGCCGCCCACCGCCGGCCCGGCGATCTGGGTGAACGAGCCCAGCAGCCATTGCAGCGCCCCGGCCGGCAGGATCAGGTCCGGCGGCACCACCCGCGGCACGATCGCCTCCCGCGAGGGCCGCTGGAGCCCGTTGACCGCCGCGAACGCCGCGGTGAGCGCGTACACCGGCCACAGCATCGGGTGCGGCAGCAGCGCGTTCAGCAACAGCAGCACCGACAGCAGCGCCGCGGCCGCCTCGGTCACCACCACCAGCTTGCGCCGGTCCATGGCGTCGGCCAGGGCGCCGCCCCACAGCCCGCAGACCACCAGCGGCACCAGTTCGGTGGCGCCGAGCAGCCCGACCGCGAGCGCGGAGCCGGTGAGTTCCTTGATCTGGAAGGGGACCGCGACGAACGTCAGGAACGATCCGAATCCGGATATCACCGAGGAGTAGGTGAGCAAGCGGTAGTCGCGGGAGACCTTCAGCGGGGTGAGGTCGACGCTGAGGTCGCGCCACCGGCGACGGGGCTCGGAGCCCGGCTGCGACGCGTCGCCGGGCGCCGCAGTTTGTGAGTCCACGCCGGCGATTGTCCGCCAGCCACCCCCGCGCCCGGCAAACGACTTTCGCCGGTTTGTGAGCGGCTGTGAGCAGCATCACGGCAGGCGTCACCGCAGGCCGCCCGCGGGTCCGCACCCGGGCCGGACCTGCGCGCGGTCGCGGCTCGTGCGGGGGTGCACTGCTGCTCTTAACAAGGGATGCTTGGCGTGAGACGATCAGCGTCGTCCGGGTACGCCGCTTCGGCGCCTCGAGTCGTCTCAATGAGGAGAAACCAGCATGTCCGCTGCATCCAGCGCCACGCAGGAATCGACACCAGCGCAGTCCTCCCAGCCCAAGCTCTCGCTGTACGGCGGGACCGGAACGGGGCGCCGCGTCACCGTCCGGGACCTGGCCAAAGCCAAGCGCGAAGGCGAGAAGTGGGCGATGCTCACCGCCTACGACGCCCTCACCGCCGGGGTCTTCGACGAGGCCGGGATCCCGGTGCTGCTCGTCGGCGACTCGGCCGGCAACAACCACCTCGGGTACGAGAACACCGTCCCGGTCACCGTCGACCAGCTGGTCATGCTGGCCGGCGCGGTGGTCCGGGGCACCACCCGGGCCATGGTGATCGGCGACCTGCCGTTCGGCTCCTACCAGTCCTCGCCGTCCCAGGCGCTGGACACCGCCGCCCGCTTCATGAAGGAGGCCGGCTGCGGCGCGGTCAAGCTCGAGGGCGGCCGCCGGGTCCTGCCCCAGGTCGACGCCCTGGTGCAGGCCGGCGTCCCGGTGATGGCGCACATCGGCCTCACCCCGCAGTCGGTGAACGTGCTCGGCGGCTACCGGATAGCCGGCCGGGGCGACGAGGAAGCCGAGAAGCTCATCTCCGACGCCAAGGCCCTGCAGCACGCCGGCGCCTTCGCGATCGTCCTGGAGCTGGTCCCGGCCGAACTCGCGGCGCGGGTCTCGGCCGAGATCGACATCCCCACCGTCGGCATCGGCGCCGGGGCCGGCACCGACGCCCAGGTCCTGGTCTGGACCGACATGGCGGGCCTGACCCCCGGCGGCGTGCCGAAGTTCGTGAAGCAGTACGCCGACCTGCGTACCGTCCTGGGCGAGGCGGCGCGCGCCTTCGCCTCGGACGTGGTGCACGGCGCGTATCCGGACGAGTCGCACTCCTATCACTGAGGGCTGATACACCGGTCCGGGTGGTGCGGAAACCGCCCGGACCGGCAGTATTCGACTATGGACTCCGAGCAGACGAACCTCCTGCGCGAACTGCTGAACGGCACCGCCTGGTTCGGCGAGTGCCGCGGTTTCGCGCGCACGCTGCGGCGGGCTCCGCGCTCACCCGGCGGGCTGCTGCTGGTCGGGACTCCGCAGGAGGAGCCCTGGCATCTGGCCGCGCACCTGGACACCGAATCGGAGCTGGCGGGTCTGCCGCAGCTGGCCCCGACGCTGGTGCGGCACCAGGTCCCGGACGGGGCGCCGCCGCATCTGGCGGTGCCGTTGGACCGGCTGGTGCGGGCCCGGCGCGGCGAGGCGGTGCTCGTGGTGGCGCCGGACGATCCGGGGGTCCCGTTGCTGGAGCGGGTCGACGACGCCCGCCGCCGGGGCGCGGCGATCCTGACCGTCGCAGAGGACGAAGAAGCCTCCGGGGAGCTGCTGTCGCTGTCCCACGACGCCCTGCTGGTCCCGGACGACGGCGTCGTCCCCGGCTTCGACGCCGCACAGCACCTGCTCGCCTCGACGGCCGGCGAGCCGGACCGGCGCGGCGGCCGCCGGGGCCTGCGCGACCGCCTCACCACGCTCATCGAGCAGATCTCCGGCGGGTCCTCCGACACCTACCGGTGATTCCGGCCCCTGATTCGATACGAGACGGTTGCGTTTCGTTTCTCGCGGGCGTACGCTCGCGAAGAGATATCGATACGGCCCTGTTCCGTATCGATGCAGTCGCCAGCTCGAAGCGCACAGCGCACAGCTCAACCGGAGGGGATATGGAGCGCGAGGTCATTCACCGGCGCAGATGGGCCATCCTCGGAGTGCTCATCTTCAGCCTGCTCGTGGTCGTGCTGGACAACACGATCCTGAACGTCGCCCTGAAGATCATCTCGAACCCGAAGAACGATCCGGCGGCGCCGGGTCTGGGGGCCACGCAGTCCGATCTGGAATGGGCCATCAACTCCTACACCCTGGTGTTCGCGGGCCTGCTGTTCACCTTCGGGATCATCGGCGACCGCTTCGGCCGCCGCAAGATCCTGATGGCGGGCATGATCGGGTTCGGCGTGGCCTCGGTGCTGTGCGCGTACGCCGGCAGCCCCGGCGAGCTGATCGCCACCCGCGCGCTCATGGGCTTCTTCGGCGCCGCGATCATGCCGGCCACGCTGGCCATCATCGCCAACGTCTTCGAGCCCAAGGAGCAGGCCAAGGCGATCGGCATGTGGGCCGGCGGCGTCGGCCTGGCCGTGGCGATCGGGCCGGTGCTCGGCGGTCTGCTGCTGGACCACTTCTGGTGGGGCTCGGTGTTCCTGATCAACGTGCCGATCATCATCGTGGCGCTGATCGCGATGGCGATCCTGGTCCCGGACTCCAAGAACCCCGAACCGGGACGGCTGGACCCGGTGGGCGTGGTGCTGTCCATGGCCGGGATCGTGGTGTTCGTCTACGGCATCATCCGCGGCGCCGACGTCGGCTGGGGCAACCCGCAGATCTGGGGCTCGCTGGCCGGCGGCGTGCTGCTGTGCGCGCTGTTCGTCTTCTGGGAGCTGCGCACCGACCACCCGGCGCTGGACGTGCGCCTGTTCAAGAGCTCGCGGCCGTTCTCGGCCTCGATCATCCTGGTCGCGATGTCCTTCTTCGCCATGATGGGCGTGCTGTTCTTCCTGTCCTTCTACCTGCAGTCCGTGCGCGGCTTCAGCCCGCTGAAGGCCGGTCTGTACATGACGCCGTTCGCCCTGGCGCAGCTGATCTTCTCGCCGATGTCGGCCAAGCTGGTGCAGAAGTTCGGCGCCCGGGCCGTGTCCACCTTCGGCATGCTGGTCATCGCCTTGACCTTCCTGATGTACCAGTTCGTGAACCAGGACTCCTCGGCGCTGCTGCTGATCGCCATCTTCTTCCTGCAGGGCATGGGCATGGCGAACGTGATGCCGCCGGCCACCACCACGATCATGACCTCGCTGCCGCGGGAGAAGGCCGGTGTCGGCTCCTCGGTGAGCAACACCGTGCGGCAGGTCGGCGGCGCGCTCGGCGTGGCCGTGCTCGGCACGCTGCTCACCACCGCCTACCGCGGCCGGATGAAGGACCCGCTGGGCGGCGTGGTGAAGGATCCCAGCGCGCTGCACAACCTGGACGGCTCGATCCAGGCCACCAAGGGCGGCGGCGCCCAGCACCCGCAGCTGCACCTGGAGCGGTTCTACCCGCAGGCCGACGCCGCGTTCATCCACGCCATGCACGTCACCGTGGTGGTCTCGGCCGCCGTGGCCCTGCTGGCCGCGGTGATCGCCCTGGCCTGGCTGCCCCGCCGGTCCTCCGGCGCCCGCGACGCCGCACCGCGCGGCGGTGAGAGCTCCGCGGCGACCACCGAAGCGGCCGGGGTCGCCTAGTAGCCCGCCCTGGCCGGGCACCCCGCCGCCTCAACG
>JABFXP010000716.1 GCA_013361685.1 Catenulispora sp. | reverse complement strand
GGCCGTGGCGCTGCGACTGTGGCGCGGCGCCCAGTCGTCGCGGTGCTCCGCGGCGGGCCGGCGGCGGTGAGCCGGCCATGGCCACGCTCGCCCCGGCCGACGCCGCCGCCGACCGCGCCGCGACGATCGCCGGCATCAGGGCCCTGTCCCGGCCGCTGCGCACCGCCGACGACTTCGATCCGCTGCTGGAGCGGATCGGGCCGGCGCGCATCGTCCTGATCGGTGAGGCCTCGCACGGCACCTCGGAGTACTACCGGTGGCGTGCCGAGTTGTCCCGGCGGCTCATCGCCGAGCGGGGCTTCTCGTTCGTCGCGGTCGAGGGCGACTGGCCGGACTGCCTGCGGATCAGCCGCTGGCTCACAGATCCGGCCACGGACCGAACAGCGCGTCAGACCCCGGATCAGGGCACGAAGACGGCGAGCCTTTCCGGCGCCGACGGTGCCGACGGTGCCGACCGCTCCGCGCGCGCCGCCCTCGCCCACTTCGACCGCTGGCCGCGCTGGATGTGGGCGAACGAGGAAGTCGCCGACTTCCTCGACTGGCTCCGCGACCACAACACCCGTACCGGGGCCGGCGTCGGCTTCTACGGCCTGGACGTGTACTCGCTGTGGGAGTCGATGGCAGCCGTCCTGGACTACGTCGAGGACCGGTACCCCGACCTGGTCCCGGAAGCACAGCGCGCCTGGGCCTGCTTCGAGCCCTACGACGGCGATCCCGGCGCCTACGCCCACGCCACCAGGATGGTCCCGGCCACCTGCGAGGACGAGGTGGTCTCGCTGCTGGCGGCACTGCGCAGCCGCACCGCGGCCGCCGGCGACGATCCCGAGGCGGCGCTCGACGCACGGCAGAACGCCGAGGTGGCCGCCGGTGCCGAACGCTACTACCGGGCGATGGTGCGTGCCGACGACCAGTCCTGGAACATCCGCGACCGGCACATGGCCGACACCCTGGACCGGCTGCTGGAACACCGCGGCCCGGACGCCAAGGCGATCGTCTGGGAGCACAACACCCACGTCGGCGACGCCCGGGCCACGCCGATGGCCGACCACGGCATGGTGAACGTCGGCCAGCTGGTCCGGGAACGCCACGGCGCGGCGGACGTGGTCGCGGTCGGCATGGCCGGACACCACGGCACGGTCGTCGCCGCCGACGCCTGGGGCGCGCAGGCCCGGGTGCTGCCGGTCCCCGACGCCCCCGAGGGCACCCACGAGCAGCTGCTGCACGAGGCGCTGGGCGAGGCGTCGCTCGCCGTGTTCCCCACCGTCGCCGACGGCCCGCGGTGGCTGACCCGCCCGCGCGGGCACCGCGCCATCGGCGTGGTCTACCGCCCCGGGCGGGAGCGGTTCGGCAACTGGGTGCCCACGGTGCTGGGGCGCCGGTACGACGCGCTGTGCTACTTCGACTCCACCGAGGCGCTGCATCCGCTGGCCGCCGAGCCCGCGCAGCCGGACGCCGAGCAGGAGACGTATCCGAGCGGGGAATGACGCGGGGATTGACGCGGGGAGTGAGAGGACCACCATGGGCAAGCAGGTATCGGACTTCATCCTCGAGCGCGTACATCAGTGGGGAGTCGGCCGCGTCTACGGCTATCCCGGCGACGGGATCAACGGCCTGCTCGGCGCCTTCGGGCGGGCCTCGGGCGAGCCGGAGTTCATCCAGCCGCGGCACGAGGAGATGGCCGCGTTCATGGCCTGCGGCCACGCGAAGTTCACCGGCGAGGTGGGCTGTTGCGCGGCCACCTCCGGCCCCGGCGCCATCCACCTGCTCAACGGCCTCTACGACGCCAAACTCGACCACCAGCCGGTGGTGGCGATCGTCGGGCAGCAGAAACGCAGCGCGCTGGGATCGCGGTACCAGCAGGAAGTGAATCTGGAGCTGCTGTTCGCCGACGTGTCCGAGTACTGCCAGGTGGTGATGGAGCCGGCGCAGGCCCGGCACGTGATCGACCGCGCTTTCAAGACCGCGCTGACCCGGCGCGGCGTCGCCACCGTCATCGTCCCGGAGGACGTGCAGGAGGCGGCGGCGGTGCCGTCGCCGCCGCGCGTGCACGGCGCCGTGTACTCCGGCGTCGGATGGAGCCGGCCGCGGATGCTGCCGGACGAAGACGAGCTGCAGAAGGCCGCCGACGTGCTGAACGCCGGCCGGAAGGTGGCGATCCTCGTCGGGCAGGGCGCCGCCGAGGCCGCCGACGAGGTGGCCGCCACCGCCGAACTGCTCGGCGCCGGGGTGGCCAAGGCGCTGCTCGGGCGCGCGGTGCTGCCGGACGACCTGCCGTTCGTCACCGGGCCGATCGGCCTGCTCGGCAGCAAGCCCAGCGACCGCATGATGCGCGAGTGCGACACGCTCCTGGTCATCGGTTCCAGCTTCCCCTACGCCGAGTGGCTGCCGGAGGAGGGCCAGGCCCGCGGCGTGCAGATCGACACCGACGGCACGATGATCGGGGTCCGCTACCCGATGGAGGCGAACCTCGTGGCCGACGCCAAGCACAGCCTGATCGCCCTGATCCCCTTGCTGGCGCGCAAATCCGACCGTTCCTGGCGCGAGCAGATCGAGAAGGACGTCCGCGAGTGGCGCGGCATCCTGGACAAACGCGCCGAGCAGCACTTCGGCGGCGAGATCAACCCGCAGTCGGTGCTCGCCGCCCTGTCCGACCGGCTGCCCGACCGGGCGATCCTCACCGCCGACTCCGGCTCCGGCACCAACTGGTGGGCCCGTCACGTCGACATGCACGCCGACACGCTCGCCTCGCTGTCCGGCACGCTGGCCACCATGGGTCCCGGCGTGCCCTACGCGATCGCGGCCCGCTTCGCCCATCCGGACCGCCCGGTCGTCGCGGTGGTCGGCGACGGCGCGTTCCAGATGAACGGCATGAACGAGATGATCACGGTCAAGCGCTACCTGGACCGGCTCAGCGGCGACACGCCGCTGGTGTTCTGTGTGCTGAACAACCGCGACCTCAATCAGGTCACCTGGGAGCAGCGGGCGCTCGGCGGCGATCCCCGGTTCGAGGACTCCCAGTCCCTGCCGGACTTCCCCTACGCGCGCTACGCCGAGCTCGCCGGGCTGGCCGGGGTGTACTGCGAGGAGCCGGACGGCGTCGGCGCGGCGTGGGACCGGGCGCTGAGCTCCCGGGTGCCGGTGGTGCTGGAGTTCAAGGTGGATCCCGGCATCGCGCCGATCCCGCCGCACGCGACCTGGGAGCAGATGAAGAACACCGCGCGGGCGCTGGTCCGCGACCCGGAGCGGGCCGACGTCACCAGGCGCGGGCTGGTGCAGAAGGCGACGGAGCTGGCGGAGAAGCTGCCCGGCGTCGGCGACGCGGAGTGAGCTGAGGCGGCTGGGGACGGGCCGCCACGCCTCCGGGCGTGCGGACGCGATGTCTCCTGAACGAATCGATCACTTATGCGGTCGTGCGCCTGCGGACCAGCTCCTTTCCCTCGTCGGGCAGCGCGTCGGCGACCAGCAGCCGCGGCAGCAGGTCCGGCTCGAGGGTCATCGCGCGAAACACGACTGCGACGGTCACGGCGTGGTCGGGCCGGTGAATGATCTCGACGGGGTCGCAAACCCGGATGTCTCCTGGCTCGATCACCCGCAGATACGCGCCCGGCACCGCCGCCTGGGTGAACCGCTTGATCCAGCCCTCTCGCTCCAGCCATCCCTGGAACGTCGCGCAGGGGATCCGCGCGCACGACACCTCCAGCACCACATCCGGCCCTATGCGCCAGCGCTCACCGATCAGGGCGCCGTTGACATCGAGACCGAGGGTGGTGAGGTTCTCCCCGAAAACGCCGTTGGCGAGCGGTCTGCCCAGCTCATCCTCCCAGCCGTCGAGATCCTCGCGGGCATAGGCGTAGACGGCCTGATCGGGACCGCCGTGGTTCTTCACGTCGTAGACCCGGTCGCCGGCGAGGCCGACCTCGCCGGTGCCCTTAGGACCGGGGGCGATGACAGCGACCGGATCGGCGACAGGCCGCTTGTCGATGCCTGTCGCGCTGAGGCCCTTCCACGGGTTGGGCTGAGGTTTGCCGACATTGACGGAGAGCAGCTTCATGCGCGAGACGGTACGGATCTCTGCGCGCCGAGGCGAACCATTTCCCTCGGCTTCACAGCATCCTGATTTTCACAGCGTGCTGCGCACCAACGCCGCCGCCAGCTGCGGCAACTCCTCCGAGGACACCAGGGCGGCGAGCCGCTCCGGATTCTTCGGCAGGCCGTTCTTCCCCGCGCCGTCGAGCGCGCGCTTGTCGAAGCTCGGCCGCAGTTCCTCCCACAGTCCCTGCGCCTCACGGCAGAAGATCTCCGCGCCGACCGGGCCGATGCGCGGGAACTCCTGAAGCAGCTGCCGGATCCGGCGCGGGTCGCCGTCGGCCTCGTGCCGCAGCCGCCGCAGGTCGCCGTGCCACCGTTCGCCGAGCAGCTTGGCGCCCTCGCCGAGCGCGGTGGCGGTGCTTTCGTCGTAGCGCTTGTAGTGCGCCCGGCCCAGGGCGTCGACCAGGTCCTGCCAGGACGCCTCGGCCACCGCGCGGGGCGTGCGCCAGCCGGCCCGGAAGATCTCGCGGGCGGCGGCCACGGCGATGTCGGCGTGGATGCGCGTGGACAGCAGGGTCGTGAGAACCAGCAGCTGATACAGCGGGCTCGGCTCGTCCTTCAACCGGATGCCCGCTTCGTGGGCGTAGGTCTCACCGTCGTCGGCGATCAGCCGCTCGGCTTGTCGTTCGTTGTCTTGTTTCGTCATTTCAGCACCTCAGCCGCTCTGCGCAGATCTGCCACGAATCCATCGAACGCCGCTTCCCGGTCGTCGGCACGCAGGACCGCCGACGGGTGGATCGTCGTCATCACGGCGATCCCGGCCGCAGACGCCGCTTCGGGCTCCGCGGACCAGGTCCGCACCGACCCGCGCGCGTCGCCGACCCGGAACGAGGGGCCGAACAGGCTCTTCCCGGCGCTCGCGCCCAGCGCCACGATGACCGCCGGGCGCACCGCCTCGACCTCGGCGAGCAGCCAGGGCCGGCACGCGGTGATCTGCCCCTGCGTGGGGCTCTGGTGGATGCGGCGTCTGCCGCCGCCGGGCGGGGGACGCCAGCGGAAATGCTTCACCGCGTTGGTGCGGTAGACGTCCCGCTCCGGCAGGCCCGCCTCGGCCAGCGCCCGATCCAGAAGGTGGCCGGCCGGGCCGACGAAGGGCTCGCCGAGCCGGTCCTCCTGGTCCCCGGGCTGTTCGCCGAGCAGCAGGACCCGCGCGGTCCGGGGTCCGCTGCCGAACACGGTCTGGGTCGCGTTCCGGTACAGCTCGCAGCCGTGGCACGACTCGGCGGCGGCGCCGAGCGTCCGCAGGCTCCGTGAGCGGGGGACGAAGCGTTCCGCGCCGCCGCCCTCGTCCGGGTGCGGCTCGGCGCCGGCGTCGAGGTCACGGCCGGCGGGATCGGTGTCGCCGGGGTCGGTGTCGGAACGGTGCCGTTCGGTTGCCATGGCGCCTCCTGCGGCCGTCGGCCGGCCCGCCGACGGCGGGGACGGCTCTGTCCGGTCCGCTACATCGGTGCTACATCGGTGGACCGGCGCCGCCGCCGAGCGGTCTGCCGGTGGCGTCCCGCATCAGCGACTCGATGTCGTATCCGCCTCCGCCCTGGCCCCGGCACCGCTCGTAGGCGGCCTGGCGCTCCATGACGGCGGTCGTCAGCTCGGCGGTGCGGTGCAGGACCTCGGCGTCGGACAGCGCCGCCTCGCCGGAGCCGCCGACCGGGGACGGCTGCGGCTCCGGCCCCGGGTCCGGGATCGGATCGGGGTTCGGCCCCGGGTCCGGGATCGGATCGGGGCTCGGGTTCGGCGGCGGGACCGGCGTCGGTGTCGGAATCGGATCCGGCATCGGCGGGTTCGGCAGCGGATCGGGGTTGGGGACCGGGATCGGGTCCGGCCTGGGCGGCACCGGGCGCGGGCCCGGGTCGGGGGTCGGCTGCGGGCCGCCGCGGACCGGATGCAGCTTCCGGAAGCGTGCGAGCTCCTGCTCGGCCCGCTGAAGGGCGTTCAGTTCTTCTTCGCAGGACATGGTTCACCTCTGTGCGGACGGTCCGCCGACGGCGCCGTCGGCGAACTTCTCGACGATCTCGGCGCAGAACGCCGGCAGATCGTCGGGCTTGCGGCTGGTGACCAGCGGGCCGTCGACGCAGACCTCCTGGTCCACCCAGGTGGCGCCGGCGTTCTCCAGGTCGGTGCGCAGACTGGGCCAGGAGGTGACCGTGCGGCCCCGGACCACGTCCGCCTCGGCCAGCATCCACGGGCCGTGGCAGATCACGCCGACCGGCTTCTCCCGCTGGAAGAAGGACCGGACGAACCGGACGCTGGCCGGGTCGCCCCGCAGCCGGTCCGGGTTGGCCACGCCGCCGGGGATCACCAGGCCGTCGAAGTCGGCGGCGTCCGCGTCGGCCGCCGCGACCTCGGCGTGGATCTTGTCGCCCTTGTCGTCGTGCTGCATCATCTGGATCTCGTGGGCCTGCGGCGAGATCAGCATCGCCGCGCCGCCGGCCGCCTTGACGGCCTTCAGCGGCTCCAGGAGCTCGGACTGCTCGACGCCGTCGGTGAACAGAAAGGCAATTTGTTTCCCGTTCAACATGGTGCTGTTCATGGTTCTCCCTCCACGCCGGTCGTGGTTCGCGCCTCTCGTGCCCGGCGCCTCCCGGGGCAAACGTCGGCCGGGCGCATGCTGTGCCGCCATCCGGGTACAGCGCGGCAGCCGGACGGACCGAACGGAAGGGGCAGCTGATGGACGTGGGGGAGAGGTACGTTCTCGGGCGGCTCGTGGGCGAAGGTGCCACGGCGTTCGTCTATGAAGCCCAGGACACCGTGTTGCGGCGCCAGGTCGCTGTGAAGGTCTTCCGCGACGCGGACCTGGAACCGGAACCCGGCGGACAACCCGGAACGGATCCGGACGCGAAGCCCCGCGGCGGCCCCGCCGACCGGGTCAGCGAGGAAGTAAGGATCCTGACCTCACTGGTCCACTCCCACCTGCTGCCGCTGTACGACACCGGGTGCGACGGCGAGGGCCACCGGTTCCTCGTCATGCCGCTCGTCCGCGGCACCACGCTCGCGCGGCTGGTGTCCGCCGGCCCGGTCGCGCCGCGCGAGGTGAAGCGGATCGGAACGGCCCTGGCCGACGCGCTGTCCCACATCCACGCCCACGGCATCGTCCACCGCGACGTCAAACCCAGCAACGTGCTGCTGGACGGCGACGGCACGCCGTATCTCGCGGACTTCGGGTTCGCCCACGCCGACGACAGTCCGGCGCTGACGGCCACCAACTGCGTGGTCGGCACCGCCGGATACCTCGCGCCGGAACAGGCCGAAGGCCTCTCGGTGACGCCGGCTGCGGACGTCTACGCCCTGGGCCTGGTGCTGTTGGAAGCCCTGACCGGGGAGCGCGCCTATCGCGGCACGCCGTTGGAACGGGCCGTCGCCAACGCGCTCCGGCCGCCGGCCATCCCGGCGCGGCTCGGACAGGGGTGGCTGGAACTGTTGCGGGCGCTGACCGCCAAAGAGCCGTCCGAACGTCCGACAGCGGAGCAGGCGCGCGTCCTGATGGCCGGGGTCGAGGACGAGTTCCCCGAGGTCACCGCTCTGGACGCGACCATGGAGCTGGCTCCGGTGCTCGCCCAGGCGCCGGACCACCCGATCCCGGTCCTCACGATCGCCGGGGACGCCGACGCCGATACCGCCGCCGACGCCGCGTCGTCGGCGCGCGAGGCACCGGACCGCACCACTCCCGACCACGCCACCCCGGCCGCCGCCGTGCTCTCCCGTGCCACATCCCGTCGCCTCGCCGCAGTCGGCACCGTGGCGCTCGCCGCCACCGCGTTCCTCGGTTTCGGCGCCGGGACGACCTGGCTGTCCTCCGGAGCCGCCGACCCTCCCCGCCAGCCGGCACCCACGACGCCCGGCGCCGGCGCCGGCGCGGCCGGCCGGCAGACCCCTGCTCCGGCCCCGGCCCCGGCCGCCACCCGTCCGGCCGCCTCTCCTCCCCCTGTGGTTCCGGCGAGCGCGTCCGACCCGCAGGTGCTCAGCGGGTCGGCGGACTGCCGGAAAGGCCATGGCAAGCACAAGTGCCAGAACGGCGACAACAAAGGTTCGCAATGAGCTGACTTGAGCACCGCGGTGCCCGCCCCGGAGAAGCATGCGGCGGGATCGTGCCGACGGGGCCGCAGGAATCCTCGCCCGCAGAACCAGTTCTCCCCGGCTTTCCCACCAGCCCTGCTTGTGTCGTGCTCCCCGGAACGGATACAAGCTGTGCGTGAGACCGAAAAGGGAGGGTCGCGTCAGCGGACGCGCGGGCGGGGAGAAGGCGGCTTCGAGCTCGCCGGGGGCGGCTGCACGCAGTTCTTATCAGCCCCCGTCGTTGTCGGCGCAGAGCTGGTGGGGGGTGGCCAAGCGCACCGCGCGCGCGTTCAAGGAGGACGAGCTCCTGGACCGGGCCGCCGCGCTGACCTATTACGCGGTGCTGGCCATGTTCCCGGCGCTGCTGGTCGTCGTGTCGGTGCTCGGCCTCATCGGGTCCGGCACCGCCGACAAGGTGCTGGAGCACGTGCAGCAGCTCGCCCCGGGGTCGGTGCGGGACCTGCTGCACACCGCGATCACGCAGGCGCAGGCCGGCCGCGGCACCGGCGGGACGCTGGCGGTGGTGGGCCTGCTCGGCGCGCTGTGGTCGGCGACCGGCTACGTCGGGGCGTTCATCCGCGCCTCGAACATGGTCTACGACATCCACGACAAGCGGCCGGTGTGGAAGATCCTGCCGCTGCGGATCGGACTCACGCTGCTGATGATGGTGCTGGCCATGATCAGCGCCGTGATCGTGGTGTTCACCGGGGCGCTGGCCGAGCGGGCCGCCCAGATCATCGGCCTGGGCCACACCGCGCTGTCGGTGTGGTCGATCGCGAAATGGCCGGTTCTGGTGCTGCTGGTGACGTTCATGATCGTGCTGCTGTTCTGGGCGGCGCCGAACGTGCGCGGCCGCAGCATCGGCGGGAGCTTCGGCCGCAGCCTGCGCTGGGGCGTGCACTGGATATCGCCGGGCAGCATGCTCGCGGTCGTGCTGTGGCTGGCCCTGTCCGGCGGGTTCGCCGCGTACGTCGCGAACCTGGCTTCTTACAACAAGGCCTACGGCGCCGTGGCCGGCGTGATCGTGTTCCTGCTCTGGCTGTGGCTGACCAACCTGTCCATCCTGCTCGGCCTGGAGTTCGACGCCGAACTGGCGCGTGAAGCCGAGCAGGGCCAGTGAAGCCGGCGCGGGCCGTGGTTACGCGGCCCGCGCGGTCCAGCGTCGCAGCCGGTCCAGCGGCCAGGTGGTGACCAGCCGGTCGGCCCCCAGCCCGATCCGCGCGGCGCGGGCATAGCCCGAGGACTGCCAGTGCAGCTGCTCCGGGGCGTGCGCGTCGGTGTCCACAGCGAACAGGCAGCCCGCGTCGGCGGCCAGCGCCAGCAGGTCGTCGGGCGGGTCGCGGCGCTCCGGCCGGCAGTTGACCTCCACCGCCGTGCCGGCCCGCGCGCAGGCGGCGAACACGGCCTCGGCGTCGAAGCGGGACTGCGGACGGCCCCGGCCGGTGACGATCCGGCCGGTGCAGTGCCCCAGGACGTCCACGTGCGGGTTGCGCACCGCCGCGAGCAGGCGCGCGGTCATCGGCTCGGGGTCCGAGCGGAGCTTGGAGTGCACGGAGGCCACGACCACGTCGAGCCGGCCGAGCAGCTCCTCCTCCTGGTCCAGGGAGCCGTCCTCCAAGATGTCGCACTCGATGCCGGTCAGCAGCCGGAACCCGGAGTCCAGCCGCGCGTTCACCGCGGCCACCACCGCCAGCTGGTGCCGCAGCCGGTCCGGACTGAGGCCGTGGGCGATGGTCAGCCGGGGCGAGTGGTCGGTCAGGACAGCCCACTGATGCCCGAGCGCGCGTGCCGCCTCGGCCATCGCCTCGATCGGGCTGCCGCCGTCCGACCAGTCGGAGTGCAGATGGCAGTCCCCTGTGGTCGACGACGCCAGCTGCCAGGCCGCCTCGCCGTCCGGCCCGGCCTCGGCTTGGAGGCGCACCAAGTAAGAAGGGACGGCGGTCGGGCCGGCCGAGGACTGCGCGATCACGTCGGCGGTCACCGGCCCCACACCGCGCAACTGCTGCGCCGTGGCGGCGTCCACCGGGCCCGGCGGCAGGTCGCGGGCGGCGTCGGCGGCGGTGTGGAAGGCACGCACCCGGTACGGCGAGGCGCCGCTCCACTCCAGCAGGAAGGCGATCCGTCGCAGGGCTTCGACCGGATCCATGCTTCCCATCCTCATCCGCGTCTTCGCCGCGCGCACATGCGCTGCGCCTTCAGAGCTCGGATTTCATCGGTGTGCCCAGCCGGACGCCGTGTGCTTGTTCCGGGCGCACCCCCGGCCTCGCATCTCAGCACCTCAGCGAGGCGAAGAACTCCCGCACGTCCGCCGCCAGCTCGCGCGGGGCCTGGAGCGCGGCGAAATGGCCGCCGGCGTCGATCTCGGTCCAGCGGACCAGGCGGTGGGACTGGACGGCCAGCCCGCGGACCGCCCGGTCCTCGCGGAAGTTCGCGACCGCCGTCGGCACGCCAGAGATCCGCTGGGGCCGGCCGAAGGTCCCGGCCGCCGCCTCGTGGTAGAGCCGGGCGGCTGAGCCCGCGGTGTTGGTGAGCCACAAGATGGTGGTGTCGGTCAGGATCGCGTCCGCCTCGACCGGGCTCTGCGTCGTGGCGTCCGGGTCGTGCCCGACGAACCATTCGAGGTACCAGGCCAGCTGGCCGGCGGGGGAGTCGGTCAGGGCGTAGGCGAGGGTCTGGGGACGGGTGGCCATCTGGGTCGCGTAGCCGTTGTGGGCCCGCCACCAGGCCTTGTTCGCCTCGACCTGGTCCCGCTCGGCCGCGGTCAGGGTCTCGGCCTGGTGCTGGTCGACCGGCATCGAGGCGGTGGGCAGGGCGTTCAGATGGACGCCCGTGACCTGGCGCGGGTCGGCGCGGCCGAGGTCGGCGGCGATGACGGAGCCGAAGTCGCCGCCCTGGACGCCGTACCGGTGGTAGCCGAGGCGGTGCATCAGGGCGGCGAAGGCGCGCGCCATCCGCGGCGGATCCCAGCCGGCCGTGGTGGTCGGGCCCGAGAAGCCGAAGCCCGGCAGGGAGGGGACGACCAGGTGGAAGGTGTCGCTCAGCTCGCCGATCAGGGGCAGGAAGTCGGCGACGGTGCCGGGCCAGCCGTGGAGCAGCAGCAGGGCCTGGGCCTCCGGGTGCGGCGAGCGGACGTGGAGGAAGTGCAGCAGCTGGCCGTCGATCACGGTCGTGGCCTGCGGCAGGGCGTTGAGACGCTGCTCCTGCCGGCGCCAGTCGTAGCCGTCGGCCCAGTAGCCCACCAAGGCGCGCAGGTACTCCCGCGACACGCCCAGGTCCCAGCCGGCGCCGGGTAACTCGTCCGGCCAGCGGGTGGCCAGCAGCCGCCGCCGCAGTCCGGACAAGTCCGCGCTGGGTATGTCGATCCGGAAGGGGCTGATGTCCGGCGTGTCCGTTGTCTGCTGACCGTCCACCAGGTGCCTCCTGTCATGGTGCGGCGCCCCGTCGGCCGGGGCCGTGGACACCGGGAGCGCCGATCCGCGGGTGTGCGGATCGGCGCCGGACGCGGATCGGCGGGTGTGCGGACCCCGCACCCGTCACATGGGGTCGTGCTCGGCCGCGCCGCGTTCCTGGGTCTTCCGTGTCTCGGTCTGCGGGCCGATCTCACCGCGCCAGGCGCCGGTCTCGGCGTTGCGGTGCTCGATGAAGTGCTTGAACCGCTCCGCGTCGGCCCGCACCTGCCTGGTGTCCAGGCCCACGGCGCTGCCGGTCTTCTCGGCCAGGCCCTCCGGCTCCCATTCCAGCTGGACGGTGACGCGGCTGTGGGTCTCGTCCAGCCGCTCGAAGCTGACGTTGCCGATCTGCTGCAGGTCGCCGCCGACGGTCTTCCAGGAGATCCGTTCGTCGGGACGCTGCTCGGTGATCTCGGTGTCGAACTCCCGGCGCACGCCGCTGACGTCCAGCACCCAGTGGTTGTGCAGGTTGTCGAGCTGCCGGACCTGTTCCACGCCGTTCATGAACTCCGGAAACGACTCGAACTGGGTCCACTGGTTGTAGGCCATGGTGACCGGGACGTCCACGTCCACGGACGCTTCGACGAGGCTCATCGCTCTCACTCCTTTGCCGCGACGGTGGGTCCTTCGGCTGCCCGATCACCGGCGCCTCAAACGGTGACGGTTTCGCCGGGCCGGTGGAGGGTTACCAGCACGGTCCCGATGCCGAGGGCAGGAAGGCGGGAAAGACGATGAACCAGCCGGAACCCGAACCGAACGGCGGCGCGGCGCCGCGAGTGCCGGAAGCGCCTGACGAGTCGCATGAGGTGCTGTCGGAGGAGTCGCTCGAGGAAATGAAGGAGCGCACCGACGAGACGGTGGCCGAGGCCCGCAAGGAGGTCGACCGGGCCCTGGAGACGTCGCATGACCAGCTCTTGCCCGCCGCGCAGGGCGGCGAGCCGGGGGACTACGAAGACGAGGAGGGCGTCCCGGAGAAGGAGGACACGCGAGGGGCGTGGCCCGACTGGACCAAGCGCGAGTGAAGCTGTTCGTTCACCTGTTCGGTGGAATTCCCCCGCGGCCCCCGGGTTCACCCCGTGGCCGCCGGACGCCCCGGGATCCCCGCCGCCCCGCCCGGTTGCGCCGGGCCCGCCGCGGCTCCAGCAGCGCGGCCACGACGATCGCGACGGTCACGATCGCCACCGGGATCAGGGCGACGAGGATCTGGGTCGTCGACATGGCGTCACGCCGGCCGATCGGTCACGACACCGCGAACCGGCACAGCGCCCCGATGCCGCGGGGCGCGCCGCCGGCCCAGCCCGCGGGCAGGACGCGGATGTCGGCGTCGGTGAGCACCGCCGAGCGGGCCAGGACCTCCTGGATCGGCCCGTGCTCGGGCTGTCCGTCCGGCACCAGCACGCCGCCGCGGTGCTCGGAGATGTCGGTCGGCTGCGGCCCGAACCACGCGGTGGTGGGCTCCGGCGGCTCGGCGCCGTTCCCGGGCGCGGCCAGCAGCAGCACCTGGACCTGGGCGCGGGACAGCGCGTGGATGGTCGGGGCCGGGCCCTGCACGCCCAGGCCGTCGGGGCCGGAGCGGTCCTGGACCCGGGCCAGCAGGCGCTGGCTCTCTTCGTTCACATGCTCCTGGACCAGGGCCTGCACCAGCTTGTCGCGATGCTGCTCCGAGCCGTCGGGGTGGCGGCCGCCGGGGATCGTCTTGATCGCCACGCCGGTGCGGACCGCGGCCGGGAGCTGGTCCAGGAAGTACTGCTCGGCGCGTACGTCGCCGCCGACTATCAGCAGCTCCGCGCCCGAGGCGGCGAGCGCGCCGGCCACCGCGTCGGCGGCCCGGCCCGCGTTGTGCTGCCAGGAGTCCTCGGCCCGGTGCTGATACCGGGCCTGCGCCGTGCCGCCCGGGGCGTTGCGTTCGATCACGTCGTCGGGGCCGGCGACGGTCGTCCGGACCGGCTCGGCCGCGCCGGCCGGCTGCACCAGGAGTTCGGCGCCGGTGCGGTCCAGCAGCACCAGCGCGAAGGCCGGGTGCCGCTGGCGCCAGACGAGCAGCGGCAGCACGTGCGGCACCGCCGCGCAGTGCGCCTGGTCCTCGATCTCGGCGCCGGGCAGCGCGAACATGCGGGTCTGCCCGTCCGTGCCGACGAACGCCGCCGCCGGCGCCGCGCCCGGCCGCAGCGTGCCCAGCACGCTGCCCAGGGCCGCCAGCGCCTCCGGCGAGGCGTCCGTGCCGCGCAGCGAGTCCAGCAGCGCCCGGATCCGCAGATCCGTGTCGTCGATGCCGGGGCCGGGGTTCGGCGGGTTCAGATACGCGGTCAGGATCGGCGCCGGAAGCTCGTACAGTTCGTGGACCAGCGGATTGTCAGTGATCGGCGCTGTGGTCATCGTCACCACCTTCGTGAGGGTCGCATCAGGATCGGGCGTGGGCCGGTCTCCGGCGGCGGCCCACGGGCCTCAAGTCGCCTGCGATTCATCACCCGCCTCGTCTCCGGCGTCCAGCACGTTCACGCCGCCGGCCCCGCCCAAGTCGTCCGTCTCATCCGTCTCGTCCGTCTCGTCCAACTCGCCTGTCTCGGCTGTCTCCTCCACGACGTGCACCGCGGCCTCCTCGGCCGAGGCGGCGCCGCCGTCGATCCCGACATCTTCGGCCACCAGGTCCGATTCCCGGTCCGGGTGCGCGCCCTGGTCCGGGGCCACCAGCCGGCCCGAGCGCACCTCGCCCACCTGGTCGTCCCACGGCTCGCCGGCGCCGCCGGCCAGGTCGCCCACGCCGTCCCCGGCGTCGTCGGCCGGTTCCGGCACCTCTTCGGCCAGCCGCTGGTCCAGCGTCAGCTCCTCGCGCATGCCCAGCGGCCGCTCCGGCGGGGAGTAGCCGGTCTCCAGCGGGTCGGCCCCGCCGACCTGCGAGTCCTGGGCTTCCAGCTGATCCAGTTCTTCGGCGGCGTCGTACCGCTCCGGATCGACGGCGCCGGCTTGTGTGTCGCTCATGCGGTGCCGTGTGACCGCCAGACGGTGGATCAAACGGCCGCCCGGCGTTTAGGGCCGGAAGGCACGGCTAAACGGCCTTCTTTCGGCAATGAGGAGATGATGATGACGGTTTCCGAAGCGGTCCCGGCCGTGGTGCGCGCCGCAGCCGGCGGGATCACGGTGGACGAGTTGGTGACCCGCCGCCGGCTGCGGCTGAACCGGGACCCCAGCCGGGTGGTCGCGCGGCTGTTCGTACCGGGCGCGCACCCGCCGGAGATGAGTTCGCGCGCGGCCGCCGTGGTGCGCCGGATCCTGGCGCTGGGCGAGGCCGACGCCGCCGCGGCGTACGAGCGGGTGCTCAGCGGCTTCGGCGGACGGCACCGCGACCTGGAGCAGACCTTCGCCGAGAACTACCGGGTGGTGGCGCACCGGGTGCCGGCCGGCGCCGAAGTCAGCGAACAGCGCGAGCTGCTGATCGGGGCGCACTTCACCCACGAGTACGCGATCGAGGGAGCGGCCCTGACCAACCCCTCGATGGTGCCGCACCCCGACCAGAGCGGCATGGCCCCCGGCGAGCTCAGATTCCTGATGAGCGCCCGCGCCATCGGCGAGGGCCACCTGTCCTGTGTGGAGTTCCGGACCGGCGTGGCCGGGCCGAACGGGGAACTGGCCGTGGACCAGCCCTCGCCCTACGCCGGCACCGGCCACCTGCACACCGCCACCTACAGCCGCACCCAGCTCGCGCAGGCCCTGAACCACGCGCACGAGGACGACGAGATCCTGGCCTTCCTGCTGCACCACCTCCCGGAGGACTTCACCGAACCGGAGCTGGAACAACTGCTCGGCACCCTGAGCCCGCAGCTGCTGGTCCTGGAGCGGACCTTCCAGACCCTCTCGCGCGTCCACTGGTTCATCGCCTGTCAGTACCGGATCCAGTTCCCCGACGACACCGACGTCTCCGAGCACGTGCTGTGGCCCACCTCCCCGACCGAGCGGCACGGCATCGAGGACGCCCGCTTCGTCCGGTTCGCCGACGCCGACGGCCGGCCGGTCTACCGCGCCACCTATACCGCCTACGACGGCTCGGAGACCCGCACCCAACTGCTGGAGACCGAAGACTTCCGCTCCTTCCGGATGTCGCAGCTGTTCGGCAAGGCCGTGGGCAACAAGGGCCTGGCATTGTTCCCGCGCCGCATCGACGGCCGGTACGCGGCCCTGTCCCGCTGGGACCGGGAGACCAACTCGCTGGCCACCTCACGGGACGGCCGCATCTGGCCCGAGGCCCGCGCCCTGGAAGTGCCCTCGCACGACTGGGACCTGATGCAGGTCGGCAACTGCGGATCGCCCGTGGAGACCGAGGAGGGCTGGCTCGTGATCACCCACGGCGTCGGCCCCATGCGCGTGTACGCCCTCGGCGCGCTGCTGCTCGACCTGGACGACCCCAGCCGTGTCATCGGCGCCCTGAAGGAGCCGCTGCTCACCGCCTCCTCGGAGGAGCGGGACGGCTACGTCCCCAACGTCGTCTACTCCTGCGGGCCGATGAAGCACCTGGACACGCTGGTGATCCCCTACGGCTTCGGCGACATGGGGATAGAGTTCGCGACCGTGCCGGTGTCCGGTCTGCTGGAGCGGATCCGCGCGAACTGAGCGCTCTCAGCCCACCACTCCCAGGCGCTGTCGCAGCCGTTCCAGGATCTGCGACAGCAGCCGGGACACCTGCATCTGCGACACGCCGAGCTCCGCGCCGATCTCGGCCTGCGACATGTTGCGGAAGAACCGCATCAGCAGGATCCGCTTCTCCCGGCCGGTCAGCCGCTCCAGCAGCGGTTTCAGGGCCTCGCGGTCGACCACCAGGTCGATGCCCGGGTCCTCGTCGCCCAGCAGTTCGCCGAGGGTGACGCCGTCGCCGTCGGGGAGCGCCACCGGGACGTCCAGGGAGGCGGTGTGGTAGGCGGCGACCGCCTCGTAGGCGTCGACGACCTCGTCCAGCGGCAGGTCGAGGAACGCCGCGACGTCCTCGGCCGAGGGCGCGGTCCCCAGGTGCTGGGTCAGCTCCTCCTGGGCGGCCCGCACCGAGGCCGACAGCTCCTGCATCCGGCGCGGCACGTGCAGGTCCCAGGTCGTGTCCCGGAAGTGGCGTTTGATCTCGCCGGCGATGATCGGCGTGGCGTAGGTGAGGAACGTGGTGCCGTAGCCGGGGTCGAAGTTGTCGACCGCCTTGACCAGCCCCAGATACGCGACCTGCTCCAGGTCCTGCGGGGGCTCGCCGCGCTGCCGGAAACGGCGGGCGACGTAGCGCGCGTAGGACATGTACTCGCCGATGACGTGCTCGCGCAGCGCACCGTACTCGGGGTGGTCGCCGGGCAGCGTGCGCAGCCGGAACAAGGCGGCGCGCGCCTCGGCCCGCTCCCGGTCCCGGTCATCGTGGGTCTGCTCTGATGCCTCCTCCGCCGTCGGTCCGGCTATCGGCTCCGTCTCCGGTAAGACCGCGGCCGCCAGGATCTCCGCGCGGCGCTCGTCGATGGGCGTGTCCATTCCTACCTCCCCGCCGCGTGTGTCTTCAGGATCTCGACCTGGACCGTCGCGCCCTCCACCCGCCACGCGAAGCCCTCGACCAGCGCCGTCAGGATGGTCCAGCCGAACTCGTCGTCATGCGGCATGGCGAACGCGTCGGCGTGCATTCCCACCGTTACCCGCAGCGCCTGCTCGTCCACGGTGAACGTCGCCGTCAGGCAGTCCTGGCCCTCTTCCCGGCTCAGGGTGATGCAGTTGCGCAGCAGCAGTCCGCAGGCCTCGTCCACGGCCAGGCGCAGGTCGGAGATCTCGGCCAGGGTGCAGCCCAGCCGCGGCGCCAGGTGGCCGCAGGCCGCGCGCAGGAGCGGGACGTACTCGGGGTCGGCGGGGATGCGGATCTCGACGACCGCGGCCCGCGGCGGCGCGTCCCGCGCCGGCCGGGCCCGGCCCGGGC
>JABFXP010000312.1 GCA_013361685.1 Catenulispora sp. | reverse complement strand
CCTGGCCCGCGGTGCCGCCGCCGGTGCCGCCGCCGGCGGTGGCGTTCACCGCCGCGTTGCCCTGGGACGAGCCCCGGCCGCCGGAGCCGCCGACCACCACGGTGTACGTCTCGCCGGGCGTGACCGGCAGGACGCACTGCTCCGTCGCGCCGCCGCCGCCCCCGCCTCCGCCCCAGGAGGCGACTCCGGACTGCACGCTGTCACCGCCGCCCCCGCCGCCGGCGCCGATCACCGTGACGGTCAGCGACGTGACGCCGGCCGGAACCGTGAACGTCCCGTCGTGGGTGAAGGTCTGCGTGGTGGCCGCCGAGGCCGGCGCGGCCAGCGCCCAGGACCCGGCCAGCGTCACGGCGGCGGCTCCGGCGGCCGCGGCCCACCGACCGGGGCCGACGGGCTTGACTCCCTCGCACACGGGCGCATCCTTCCGACGGCGGTCACGGCGACGATCAAGGCTCTGTGAGAGCCCACTCGACTACCGGAGGCCCGGCGCCGCCAAGTCGCTATACGCCGTATGAGTGTTTTGTCACTCTTGGCACGGTTAGGGCGTGTCGGTGCGGGGATCCACCGGGGCGAAAGCGTATGGATAGCGCATGCGCCCCTTCTTCCGCTTGCGCGCGGTGGTGCTGGCCGTCGCGACCGCAGCCGCCGGTCTGGCCCCGGCCCCGGCCCGCGCCGACTCCTTCGCGGCGACGCCGTCCGTGGTGCAGGTCGTGGCCCACCAGGACGACTCGATCTTGTTCTTCAACCCCGATCTGCGGAAGCTGTACAACTTCCCGATCGTCACGGTGTTCCTCACCGCCGGTGCCGCCACCACGGAGGTGGGGCCGAACCAGCCGTTCCCCGACACCTGCAAGTACGGCGAGAGCCGCGACCAGGGCGCGCGGGCCGCCGCCGCGGAGCTGGCCGGGGTGCAGAACCCGACCTGGACCAGGACCCCGGTGGCGTTCGCCGGCAAGCTGGCCGAGGAGGACACGCTGGACCAGCTCCCGCAGCTGAAGCTGGTGTTCTTCAAGCTGCACGACGCCGGCGACGGCAACTACCCCAGCGGCCGGAACAACGAGGCCCTGCTCATCGACCTGTACCAGCGGGGCCAGGTCACCGGCTGGCACCAGGCCACGATGGGCACGCTGGCGGCCGACGGCGGCGCGGACTGCGAGGCCGCCTACGCCAACCAGACCTACACCAAGGCCCAGCTGACCGCGTCGATGACGGCGCTGTACGCGCACTACAACGCGACGGTCGTCTACGGCATGGACCCGCACCGGTTCGCCAGCGACCCGGGCAACTCCGACCACCTGGGCACCGGCGGCTTCACCCTGGACTCGGTCGCGGCCTACCACGGGCCCGGCGGCGGCCACCACATCGTGCTGCGGCCGTACCAGGACTACAACATCAGCGCCGAGCAGTCGGACGTCGACTCCTTCAACACCGGGCTCAAGCACGGCGACTTCCTGAGCTACCTGGGCCCGGACCGCGGCGACATCCCCGGGCAGTACCACGGGCTCTACGACACCTCGCCGAATCCGGACAACTCGTTCTATTCGCCGTTCTACAGCCGCCAGTACTCGCGCTGGCCGAACGGCGCGGTCTGGACGGCGATGGACGGCAACAACCGGCTCAACGCCTTCGCGGTGTCCGACAGCCAGATCCAGGTCTGGACCCAGGCCTCGCCCGGCGGCGTGTGGACCGGCCCGACGCTGCTGCCCGGCAGCGCGGGGATGACGCCGACGCTGGCCGTGACCCGGGACCCCTCCGGCCTGCTGCGGGTGTTCACCACGCGGCTGGCGGACTACCAGGTGATGACCGTCGTGCAGGTCTCACCGGGGGTCTGGGGGCCGTGGACGGCGCTGGGCAACCCGAACCCGACGGATCCCACCCTGGAAGGCGATCCGGCCGCGCTGACCGAGACGAACGGCAACGTCACCGTGTTCGTCCGGAACCGGGGCACCGGGGTGAGCGCCAAGACCCTGAACCAGGGCGCGGCCTGGCCGACCGACTGGGCCGACCTGGGCGGCTGGCAGGTGCGGAACGACCTGGCGCTGGGCCGGGCCGGGAACGGGGCCGGGGAGCTGTTCGCGCCGTCCGGGCAGGGGATCCTGCACTGGAAGCAGAACTCGTTCGGGCTGTGGGCCATGGACTCCTCGCCGCTGACCCCCGGCGTGCTGGGCAAGGTCCAGGTCTCCACGGCGAACAACGCCGACGGGCGGGCGGAGATCTTCTACGTGAACACCGGCTTCACCGCGGTCGCCACCCAGTGGACGCAGACCAACGGCGCCTGGACCAGGTTCGTCGGGCTGCTGGGCAACAGCCCCGCCTCGATGGAGAGCGTCGCGGCGGTCACCGGCGGGGACGGGCGCATCTCGCTCGCCGTCCGCAACTCCGGGGGCGGCGTCAGCATGGTGTCGCAGACGGCGCCGAACGCCGGGTTCTCCTCGACCTGGCCGGACCTGGGGAACGTCATCGTCGGGGCGCCGGCGCTGACCGTGGACGCCGCCGGGCGGCAGGTCGTGCTGGCCTTCGAGCTGGACGGGGCGCTGCACGTCGACCGGCAGACCGGGACGGGCGCGGACAGCCCGTTCGGCGGGTGGCAGCTGGCCGGCAGCTGAGGCCCGGCGGCCGCCTGCCGGCCGACAAGAACAGACGGCCCGTCCCCGGCAGCGCCGGGGACGGGCCGTTCCCGTTCTCGTCTGGGCGGACGCCTACCGCTGGTACGGGTCGTCCCGGAACTGCCGCACGTCGATCATCCCGGTGTCGAAGAACCCGGTGGCCTCCGGCTGGCCCTGCTGCTGGCCGGGGTGGGTCTGGTGCGAGGGGTGCTGTTGCTGCTGCTGCTGCGCGTACGGGTCCTCCTGCTGGTAGGACGGGTACTCGCCGGTGTGGTACTCCGGCTGCGCGTACTGCTGGCCGTAGGGCTGGACCGGGTACGGGACCGCGGCCGGGTCGGTGTAGTTGTACGCGCTCTGGTCCTCGTAGCCGTAGCCGACCGCGACCGGCGCCGGCTGCTGGTACTCCTGCGGCGGGTAGTCCTGGGAGAAGTCCGGCCGCTGGAACACGCCGCTCATGTCGGCCTGCGCGAACTCACGGGACAGCTCCGGCTCCGGGAGCCCGTACTCGCCCGGGTTGTAGGCGTCCTCGGGCTGCGCGTAGGCCGCTTCCTGGTAGGCCGGGACCTCCTGGTAGGAGGACGTCTCCTGGTACGCGGGGGCCTCCTGGTAGGACGGCGCCTCCTGGTAGGACGGCTGGCCCTGGTAGCCGTTCTGCTGCTGCTCGTAGCCCTCGTCGGTGTACTGCGGGTACTCGCCGGTGTTGTACTCCTGCCGGGCGGGCGCCTCGCGCGGGTAGCCGACGTGGTCGTCGCGCTCGGAGAAGTCGTACTCCGGGCGGGTCGCGGCCTCGACCGCGTCCTGCTCGGCGACGTGCTGGCCCAGCTCCGACATCGGGTCCCGGCCGGCCATCTTGGCCCGGCCCCGGCCCACCGCCTGCAGGGTCTTGGTGAGGACCACTTCGAAGTTGGCGAGCTTGTCGTCGACGTAGTTGTCGGCGTCCTCGCGGATGCGCTGCGCCTCCTCCAGGGCGGCGCCCCGGATCCGCTCGGCCTCCCGGCCCATCTCGGTGCCGGACAGCATGCTGCCGCGTTCGCGCCGGGCGGCCTCGATGTGCTCGGCGGCGTCCCGCCGGGCCTGGGCTATCACCTCTTCGCGCTCGGCCATCAGGCGCCGGGACTCGGCCAGTTCCTGGGCCACGCCCTCGGCCAGTTCGTGCAGTATCTCCAGCACCTCGGCGCGGTTGATCACGCACGAGGCGGACATGGGGACGGCCTTGGCGCTCTCCACGATCTGCACCAGGTCCCCGACCATCTGCTCCAGGCGGTCGCTTGTGGCCACTTCTCACTCGCTCCTTCGGCGGCGCGGGACCGCCCCGTCTGTCGGCATCCGATCGGTTTCACTCCCGGCCCGCGCACGGGCTTTCAGCGCACAGGCTACGCGGACTTGGCCTTGCGTTCAGCCAGTCGCTCGGTGAGGGCCGAAAGCACCAGGTCGGGGACCAGGCCCGAGACGTCCCCGCCGAGCGCGGCGACTTCCTTCAGCAGCGATGAGGACAAGTAGCTGTAGAGGGGATTGGAGGCCACGAACAAAGTCTCGATACCGGACAGGCGGTGGTTCATGTGCGACATCTTGAGTTCGTACTCGTAGTCGCTCACCGCGCGCAGGCCGCGCATGATGGCGCTGATCCCGTGCCGGGCGCAGAAGTCGACGAGCAGGCCCTCGACCGGCTCGACCCGCACGTTGCCGTAGTCGGCGGTGGCCCGGCGCACCAGGTCGATCCGCTCCTCGACGGTGAACAGCCCGCCGGCCTTGTCGGCGTTGACCCCGACCCCCACGAACACCTCGTCGAACAGATGGGAGGCACGGCCGATGATGTCCAGGTGACCGTTGGTGATCGGGTCGAAGGACCCGGGGCACAACACGCGGCGGATGACGGGCTCGGCCATGTTCACTCCGGCAGATCGAGGGGTCCGGTTGGGGGCGCGCCGCGAACGTACCAGACCGCGAAGTTCATCCGGGCCTCCCCGTAGTCCTTGCTCCGCGTCGCCTCGTAGCCCGGTGGCCAGGGGAAATCGGCGTCCCGCGAGGAACGCTCGAGGACCGTCACGGCGTCCGGCGCGAGCCAGCCGCCGTCGGCCAGGGCTGTGAGGATGGTCACCACGGCCGCGTCGGATACCGCGTACGGGGGATCCAGCAGGACCAGGTCGAACGGCGCCTCCGGCGGCGGCGGGCCGGCGACGGCGCGCTCGGCCCGGTCCGCGGCCACCCGGGCGCCGGGCAGCCCGACAGTGGCGATGTTCTTGGCGATCACCTGGGTGACGCGCCGGTCGGCCTCGACCAGCAGCACCGCCCGCGCGCCGCGGGACAGCGCCTCCAGCCCGAGCGCGCCGGAGCCCGCGAACAGGTCCAGCACGGCCAGCCCGGACAGGCCGGACGGC
>JABFXP010000196.1 GCA_013361685.1 Catenulispora sp. | reverse complement strand
ACCGCGCCCGCCGGACCGGACACGGCGGCCGGGGCGGTCGACGACGAGCTGACGCCCGCCCCGCCCGAGGACGATCCGGCGGAGCCGCCGGATGCGGCCGGGCCCTTGCCCGAGCACGCGCCCAGCACGGCCACGCACGCCACAACCACCAGCGCCGAAGCGATTCGCGACTTCATGCTTCGATGGTCGCGACCCGGCGGTAAGCACCCGATCAATAAGGGATCCGTAAACAGCGCGCCCCGGCGGGACCGTCCCCCCGAGTCCTCCGGGGCGCGCTCGTCCGCGGCCGGATCAGTCCGTGACGATGGCCGGGTCGCTCACGCTCGGCCGGCCGTCCTCGACGTGCCCGGCGAACCGCCGCACGAACGCCGCGTCGTGGTCGGACGCGACGGTCACGTCGTACCAGCCCCCGGCGGCGTGCGCGGGCACGACGTGCGTCACGTGCTGCCCCGGGCGCAGCCGGTGGGTGGCGGCGCGGTCGCCGCGGTAGGCGTCGGTGACGGTCAGCGTGACCGTCTGCGCGCCGGCGTTGGTCAGCGTCAGCTTCACCGCGCTGCTCTCGCCCACGTGCGTGGCGACCGCCTCCGGCCCGGCCTGCGCCGACCCGCCCCTGAACTCGCGCAGGAAGCCGTTGGCGCTCCGGACGTCGAAGTCGTAGGCCCCGGTCACCTGCCAGCTGCCGGTGAGGTGCTGCCCGGCCCCGACCGTGTAGCTCCACGGCCCGGTGGCGTCGGTCAGGGAGGTCACCACGAAGTTCGCACCCGCCCGCCCGCGGCTGGCGAACGCCACCTCCAGCGCCCCGCCCGCCAGGCGGCCGTCCGCCGCCAGGTCGTACGGCAGCGCGCGGGCGGGGCGCCGGCCCGGCTCCTGCTTCGGCATGACGGCACCGGCCGGCAGCGTGAGCGGGTAGCTGGCGTGCCGCGCGTGGTCCGGCGGCACGTACCCGCCGGTCGGCGGCAGCGCCGGCCGCTCGGTCTGGCTCCGCCCGAAGTCGAAGGCGGTGGTCAGGTCCCCGCACACGGCCCGCCGCCACGGCGAGATGTTCGGCTCCCGCACCCCGAACCGCTGCTCCAGGAACTGGATCACCGAGGTGTGGTCGAAGGTCTGCGAGTTCACCCACCCGCCCTTGCTCCACGGCGACACCACGAACATCGGCACCCGCTGGCCGAGCCCGTACGCGCCCTCCGAGAAGCCCTTCCCGGCGGAGTAGTACTCGGTGGCCGTGTCCACCGTCGAGGCGCCGCCGACCGGGCCGCCGGGCGGGAACGGCGGGACCACGTGGTCGAAGAAGCCGTCGTTCTCGTCGTAGGTGATGAACAGCGCGGTCTTGGCCCACAGCTCCGGGTCGGAGGTCAGCACGTCCAGCACCTGCGCGATGTACCAGGCGCCGTAGTTCACCGGCCAGTTCGGGTGCTCGCTGAACGCCTCCGGCGCCGTGATCCAGGAGACCTGCGGCAGCTTGCCGTTCTTCACGTCCTGGGCGAGCACGTCGAAGTAGCCCTGCCCCGCCGCCGCGTTGGTGCCGGTCCGGGCGTTGTCGTACAGCGGGTCCCCGGGCTGGGCGTTCTGGTACTGGTGGAAGTACAGCACCGAGGTGTCGCCGTAGTTGCCGATGAAGGCGTCGTCGGTCCAGCCCCAGGAGCCCTCGGCGTCCAGGCCGGTGCCGATGTCCTGGTAGATCTTCCAGGACACCCCGGCGGCCTGCAGCCGCTCGGGGTAGGTGGTCCAGTCGTAGCCGGCCTCGGCGTTGTTCAGCACCGGCCCGCCGGCCTTGCCGTCGTTGCCCGTGAACCCGGTCCACAGGTAGTACCGGTTCGGGTCGGTCGAGGTCATCAGCGAGCAGTGGTACGCGTCGCAGATCGTGAACGCGTCGGCCAGCGCGTAGTGAAAGGGGATGTCCTCGCGGCGGAAGTGGGCCATCGTGCCCGGGCCCTTGGCCGGGATCCACTGGTCGTACTTGCCGTGGTTCCAGGCTTTGTGGCCGCCGTTCCAGCTGTGGTCCAGGCCGTCGAGGAACTTCAGGCCCAGGTCCGGCACGCCGTCCGGGTGCCAGGGCAGGATCTCGTTCCCGGAGCCGTCCGCCTGGCGCCACACCGGCTTGCCGTCGGGCTGCCGCGCCGGACGCGGGTCGCCGAAGCCGCGCACGCCCTTGAGGGTGCCGAAGTAGTGGTCGAAGCTGCGGTTCTCCTGCATGAGGATCACCACGTGCTCGATGTCCTTGATGGTGCCGGTGCGCCGGTTCGGCTGCACGGCGGCGGCCCGGGCGATGCTCGCGGTGAGCATCGGCAGCGAGGTGGCGGCGGCGCTTCCTCCGGTGATCCGGAGAAAACGACGGCGGTTGACAGCTGTCATGACGGCGACTCCTGTGTCGGCCAAGGGGTGGCCCCGTTGGTGCGTGGCCATCTGCATGGCCGGACACAGTGTCTGTCGGTCGCGAAGAACGCTCAGCTACGCCGAAGCGAATCTTCGAGGAAGGCCCCACGAACCCGCAGGGCTGCTGTCACGACCCCGCGGGGTGGTCGGCCCGCAGCCACGACACGACGCCGATGACGTGCCCCACGACGTTGCCCGTCGGCACGTAGCCGGCGTCGCCGCCGCGCTTGGTGTAGTTCCACGACGAGTCGCCGGAGTGCTCGCGGTTGTCGCCGAGCACCCACAGGTTCCCCTGCGGGACGACGACCTTGTAGGTCCCGTTCGCGCAAGGCCGCCCGTTCTTGCCGTTCATGATGTACGACGACTCGTCCAGCGCCTGGCCGTTGCGGTAGACCGGCCCGTCGGCGCTCTTGCACTCGATGGTGTCCCCGGCGACGCCGATGATCCGCTTGATCAGCAGGTCGTCGTGCTGGTCCGGGAGGATCCCCACCGCGGCCAGCATGTCCGGCAGGTTCAGGGCCCCGGAGTTGGCCGGCACCGAGCCGGCCATCCAGTTGTGCGGGTCGTGGAAGACGATGACCTGGCCGCGGGTCGGCGCGCCGCCGGCCCAGTGCGACAGCTTGTCGACGAAGACCCGGTCGCCCTTGTAGGTGGTCGGCTCCATCGAGGGCGAGGGGATGTAGTACATCTGGACCAGGAAGGTCTTGATCAGCGACGTCAGCACCAGCGAGACGACGACGTACCCGATGATCTCCAGCCAGGCCGGGAACCGCTTCTTCTTCACCTTCTTGCCGGCGGCACGACGACCGCCACCCCGAGTAGGCGTCGCGTTCTCCGCCGGATCCGGTTCACCGCCAAGGGAGCCTGTCGCGTCCCCGCCCGGGCCCGCGGCCAGCGGCTCGGTCGCCGCCTCCGTCCCGAAATTCGAGACACCGGGGTCGTACTCCGGGACGCCGTTGCGGTAATAGGGGACACCTGGCTCCGGCCCCAAAGCTGCGTCGGAGTCGGTAGCGGCCACGTGCGCCCCCTGTTTCTGGTCCTGGAGTTACCGGTTCACCTTATGGCCGATCTCGGACCGGTGGAAGAGTCCACTGACCGGACAACAGATCGGCAGCCGCGGCGGCCCACCTTAGAGTGGGCAGGAATCGGGACGATCCAGCCAGCCACCAGGAGGCCGCCGTGTCCGCCCTTCCGTCGCCCAAGTCTGAGGACGTCGCCGGAGAGGACCTTGGTTCCGTGAAAACGACTACGGTGAGTCAGACCTCCCCCCGTGAGGGCGACGACGCGGAGCTCCGCGCGGCGATCCGCCGCCTGGGGGACCTGCTGGGCCAGACCCTGGTCCGCCAGCACGGCCCGGAGCTCCTGGACCAGGTCGAGGCCATCCGCGCGCTGGGCAAGCAGGGCGCGGACGTCTCCGAGCTGCTCGCGGCCGTCGACCCGGACCAGGCGATCAAGCTGGTCCGGGCCTTCACCGCCTACTTCAACCTGGCCAACACCGCCGAGCAGGTGCACCGCGGCCGCGAACTCGCCGCCACCCGCGCCGCCCAGGGCTCCTGGCTGGGCCAGGCGGTCGACCGCATCGAGGCGGCCGGTCTGGCCGGCTCGGCCGCCGACGCGGTCCGGCACCTGTCGGTGCGCCCGGTCTTCACCGCGCACCCGACCGAGGCCGCGCGGCGCACCGTCCTGGCCAAGCTCCGCAAGGTGGCCGAGCTGCTGGAGGCCCCGCAGACCGCGGCCAGCGAGCGCCGCCTGGCCGAGACCGTCGAGCAGCTGTGGCAGACCGACGAGCTGCGCATCACCCGGCCCGAGCCCGTCGACGAGGCCCGCAACGCCGTCTACTACCTGGACGAGCTGGCCGCGCACGCCGCCCCGGAGGTCCTGGAGGAGCTGGCCTTCGAGCTGCGGCGGCTGGGCATCGAGCTGCCGCTGTCCGCCCGGCCGCTGAGCTTCGGCTCCTGGATCGGCGGGGACCGCGACGGCAACCCCAACGTCACCCCGCAGATGACGCTCGACGTGCTGGAGCTCCAGCACGAGCACGCCATCCGCACCGCGCTGGCGGCCATGGACCACCTGCGCGAGCTGCTGTCCACCTCCGAGCGGGTGGCGGCGCCGTCGGCGGAGCTGCGGGCGTCCCTGGACGCCGATCTGGAGGCGCTGCCGGAGATCCCGGCGCGCTACCGCCGGCTGAACGCCGAGGAGCCCTACCGCCTGAAGGCGACCACGATCCGCCAGAAGCTCATCAACACCCGCGAGCGCATCGCCACCGGCCGGGCGCACGACCCGCGCCGCGACTACCTGGGCACCGCCGAGCTGGTCCGCGATCTGACCCTGATGCGCGACTCGCTGCTGGCCGACCGCGGCGAGCTCATCGCCTGCGGGGAGCTGGAGACCGCGATCCGCTCGCTGGCCGCGTTCGGCCTGCACCACGCGGTGCTGGACGTCCGCGAGCACTCCGACGCCCACCACCACGTGCTGGCGCAGCTGTTCGACCGGCTCGGCGACCAGCCGTGGCGCTACGCCGACCTGCCGCGCGACTACCGCACCCGGCTGCTGGCCAAGGAGCTGGCCTCCTCGCGGCCGTTGTCCCCGCTGGGCCAGGTCCCGGCCGAGACGCTGCTCGACGCGGCCGGGGTGAAGACGTTCGGCGTCTTCACCGCGATCCGCTCCGCCTTCGAGAAGTACGGCCCGGACGTCATCGAGTCCTACATCGTCTCGATGACCCGCGGCGTGGACGACCTGTTCGCCGCCGTCGTGCTGGCCCGCGAGGCCGGGCTCGTGGACGTGCACGCCCGCACCGCCGCGATCGGCTTCGTGCCGCTGCTGGAGACCCCCGACGAGCTCAAGGTCGCCGGCCAGATCCTGGACGACCTGCTGTCGGATCCCTCGTACGCGGCGATCGTCGCGGCCCGCGGCGGCGTGCAGGAAGTCATGCTGGGCTACAGCGACTCCAACAAGATGGGCGGCATCGCCACCTCCCAGTGGGAGATCCACCGGGCCCAGCGCGAGCTGCGCGACACCGCGCTGCGGCACGGCGTGCGCATCCGCCTGTTCCACGGCCGCGGCGGCACCGTGGGCCGCGGCGGCGGCCCGTCCCACGACGCGATCCTGGCGCAGCCCTGGGGCACGCTCGACGGCGAGATCAAGGTGACCGAGCAGGGCGAGGTCATCTCCGACAAGTACGCGATCCCGGCGCTGGCCCGGGAGAACCTCGAGCTGACGCTGTCCGCGACGCTGGAGGCGACGGTGCTGCACCGGGCGCCCCGCCAGTCGGCGGAGGACCTGGCGACGTGGTCGGCGACGATGGAGGGCGTGTCGGCGGCGGCGCAGGACCGGTACCGGGAGCTGGTGGAGCACCCGGACCTGCCGGCGTACTTCTTCGCCTCGACGCCGGTGGACCTGCTCGGCGACCTGCACCTGGGGTCCAGGCCGTCCCGCCGGCCGGACACCTCGGCGGGCATCGACGGCCTGCGCGCGATCCCGTGGGTCTTCGGCTGGACGCAGTCGCGGCAGATCGTCCCCGGCTGGTTCGGGGTGGGCACCGGACTGGCGGCGGCGCGGCAGAACCCCGAGTTCGCCGGCGTGGACTGGCGCGACATGTACGAGCGCTGGCACTTCTTCCGCAACTTCCTGGGCAACGTATCCATGACGCTGGCCAAGACCGACCTGCGGATCGCCCGGCACTACGTCGAGACGCTGGTCCCCCGCGAACTGCACCACTTCTTCGAGACGATCACCGAGGAGTACGAGCGCACGGTCGCCGAGGTGCTGCGAGTGACCGGCGAGTCGGAGCTGCTGGGCCGCAACGAGCAGCTGGCGCGGACGCTGCGGGTGCGGGACATGTACCTCGACCCGATCTCCTACCTTCAGGTGTCGCTGCTGAAGCGGCAGCGGGAAGCGGTGCGGGCCGGCCGGCCGGTGGACCCGGATCTGGCGCGGGCGCTGCTGCTGTCGGTGAACGGGATCGCGGCCGGGTTGAAGAACACCGGCTGAGCCCGGGTCAGGACGAGCGACGAGGCCGCTCACGGATGCGATCCGTGGGCGGCCTCGGGTGTTCCGGACCTCGTGGGTTCCGAACGATGAGGGGGAGGTGAGTGTGAGGGTTCTAGCGGGTCTGGCCCTCCGAACGCGCCACCCGGCGCTCCCTGGTGCGCTTGAACAGCCCCGATACGCAGAGGCCGCCGACGGCGGCGGCGATGAATCCGTTGAGGACCGTTCCCAATGACGTCATTCATGACTCCCAGGTAAAGCGCGACTGGCTTCCCCCCGTTGATCCGGGAATCTATTACCTCGGAGGTCATCGCGCCAGGTGTCACAGCACTGCGAAGATCGATCTCGTCAGCGAATACGACAGCTTGAGGAGTCGGTGAGATGGTCGCCTACGCATTGGCCCACGTGCGGTCCGTCGAGTTCTGCCCGGACATCGTCGAGTACCTGGAGAAGATCGACGCGACGATGGACCCGTTCGGTGGCCGCTTCGTCTTCCACGGCGGGCGGAAGGACGTGGTCGAGGGCGCCTGGCCCGGGGACGTCATCCTGATCGAGTTCCCCGACCTGGACTCCGTGCGGGCCTGGTGGGAGTCCGAGGAGTACCAGGCGATCAAGCACCTGCGGACCGACCACATGGCGGCGGACATCGTGCTGTTCGAGAGCCTGCCGCAGGGTCACCGGGCCACGGACAGCCTGAAGAAGCTGCTGGCTAGCTGAGCAGGCCCCGTTTGTAGGCCTCGGCCACCGCCGCCGCGCGGTCGCGGGCGCCGAGTTTGGCGTAGACGTGCAGCAGGTGTGTCTTGACCGTGGCCTCGCTGATGAAGAGTTTGCGAGCGGCTTCACGGTTGGTGGTGCCGGCGGCGATGAGCGTGAGGACTTCGAGTTCCCGGTCGGTGAGCGCTTCGACCGGCGTCGCGGACACGGGGGTCTGGATGCGGGTCATCAGGCGCTGGGCCACGGACGGCGACAGGACCGCCCGGCCTTCGTTCGCCGCGCGGACCGCCCGGATGAGCTCGTCGCGGGGCGCGTCCTTGAGGAGATAGCCGGTCGCTCCCGCCTCGATCGCGGGCAGCACGTCGGATTCGGTGTCGTAGGTGGTGAGCACGAGGACCCGGCTGGCCGGGGAGTCGGCCCGCAGCCGTTTGATCGCCTCGACGCCGCCGAGGTTCGGCATCCGCAGATCCATCAGCACCACGTCCGGGGACAGCTCCGCCGCGCGCTGCAAGCCCTGCAGGCCGTCGGAGGCCTCGCCCACGACCTCGAAGCCGGCTTCCCCGTCGAAGACGCCCCGCAGACCGTCGCGGACGATCGGGTGGTCGTCGACGATCAGAAGGCGGATGGTGGGCTGCATCTGATCATCATCCCCCGCTGGGGACGGCGAGGGGAACCGCCGCGGTGCCGGCGCCGGGGGCCGTCGTTCCGGCCGGAATCGCCGCGCCGACGGCGGCCGCCGCGGTGAGGGGGACCGCCGCGCTGACAGCGGTGCCGTCGCCGGGTTCGCTCTCGATGGTGAGCGTGCCGCCGATCTGCGTCAGGCGCGTGCGCATCGCCGACAGGCCGTAGCCGGTGCCGTCGGTGGACGGGGTGAGCGCGCCGGGATCGAAGCCCCTGCCGTCGTCCACGATGTCCAGCACGACCACGTCGCCGGTGTAGGAGAGCGTGACGCCGACGCGCTCGGCCTGGCTGTATTTCCCCGCGTTGGCAAGGGCTTCCTGCGCGGCGCGGAACAGCACCACCTCGATCGCCGGCGGCAGGGCCACGGCGTCGCCGCTGACTTCGAACCGCGCCTGGATGCCGGAGGTGCGGGACCACGTGGCGGCCAACTCGGTGAGGGCTTCCGGGAGCTGCGCGGCGGCCAGCGGGCCGGGACGCAGGGCCTGGACCGAGCGCCGCGCCTCGGCCAGCGAGTCCCGGGCCAGGTCCCGGGCCACCGAGACGGCCCGGCGCCGCTTCTCCGGATCGCCGTCGAAGCGGTCGGCGACCTCCAGGTGGCGGACGATGCCGGTCAGGCCCTGCGCGATGGTGTCGTGGATCTCCCCGGCCAGCCGCTGGCGCTCGTCCAGGACACCCGCCTCGCGGGCCTGGGCGACCAGTTGCGCGTGCAGCCCGGCGTTCTCCTCGATCATGTCCCGCAGGCGCGTGTTGGCCTCGGCCAGCTCCCGGCGGTGCTCCAGCTCGGCGACGCCGGAGATGGTCATGGCACCGGCGATGAAGCCGTTGACCGCGAACAGGCCGAGATACACCCAGACGCCGGTGCCGTGGATGTTCTGGACGCCGCCCATCTGGGTGGTGGCCATGACCGCGGCGGTGGCGCCGATGCCGATGAGCTTGGTGCGGCCGGCCAGCACCACGGAGTGCAGGTAGCCGGTGAAGCCGAAGAAGCCGAACAACGGGCTGATGAAGATCAGCGTGGTGATGAGGGCCCACAGGACCGCGTAGTAGAGAACGGCGCGGCCCCGCGGCGGCCGCTCCTGCTCCCGGATCGCCGCGCCCCAGAGCACCCACAGCAGCGCCGCCAGCGAACAGCCGAGGACCGCGGCGTAGAACACCGCAGTCCTGGGCCCGAGGATCAGGGTCAGGGTGAGCGAGATCGCCAGCCCCGCGTACGGGATCCCCCGCTGGATCTGCTCGGTCTCCATTACTCCCACTTGAAGAATCGGGCCGCGGCCAGCGAGCCGACGACCGTGTATCCGGCCAGGACCAGCAGATGCTGCCACGCGGCGCCGCTGCCGGACCAGGTGTCCACGATCGCACCGTACGGCACGAAGCCGCTGACCGTGCGCAGCAGATGCGGGAGTTGCTGGAGGGGAACGTAGACCCCGGCGAAGAAGAAGTTGACGATCATGGTCGGCACCCCGAAGCCGGTGGCGACGCCGGCCGCCGGCGCCTTGGCGGCGATCAGCAGACCGAGCGAGATCAGCGCGGTCGTGCCGAGCACGTAGGAGGCGAGCATCAGCCCGAGGTTCACCGGCAACTCCGCGCCGAAGCCCACGGTGCCGATCAGCACCACCAGCGTCGCGGTCGAGGCGGCTGCGGCGACGAGCACGGTGACCTGCGCGGCGAGCAGCCCCGCGGCCGGCACCGGCGACACCGCCAGCCGGCGCAGCACCCCGCGCTCTCGCAGGTCCGCGAACGTCACCGGCAGCGCCGTCAACGCGGTGAGCACCGAGGACAGCATCGCGAAGGTGGGGACGTAGACGTCCAGCGTGGTCTTGCCGCCGAGGTTCGCCGCCGGCTTGGTGAACGAGGGCACCAGCCCGAACACGACGATCAGCGCCACCGGCAGCACGACGCCGGCCAGCACGACGGTCGGTTCCCGGCTCAGCAGCTTCGCCTGCGTGCGGACCAAGGTGCGGAACCCGTTGCCGGTCATGCGGAATTCGGGCAGCAGGCGGGGGCGCGAATGCGGCTGGGGGCCGCGGGGCGGGGTGAGGATCTGGGCGGTCATGGGCGGGGCTCCTGGTGAGTCGCGGTGCTGGTGGATGTGGCTGATCGATGTGGCTGGCGGTGATGCCGCTGGCAGGTCGGCGGCGGCGATTGAGCGTCGCGCCCGGCGATTGGTGCCGCCGGAGGAGCAGGCCGCATCTCCGAGCAGGCGCCGTTGTCGCGTCCGTGACGGCAATCGCGGTGTGAGCCGCGGTGTCGCCGACTGGCCCGGCCGGGTCGGCGAGCAGGCGCAGTCGGCGCCTCGGCGACCGCGCTATCGGCCCGCAGTGCCGCCGCCGACGCCGGCCTCGGCAGGGCTGCCGCTGATACCGCCGTCATGGCTGGTCAACGCGATGAACGCATCGTCCAGGCTGGTCTGCTCGACCCGCAGCTCGGCGGCGATGATCTGGCGCCGCGCCAGATAGGCGGTGACCGCGCTGATCATGTCGGCGTCGCCGGTCACCTCCAGGTGGGAGCCGTGCTGCTCCACCCTCGAGACCTCGGGCAGCGCCAGCAGGTCCGCGCCGGCCACCGGCGCCGAGGGACGGAAGCGCATCCGCTGGCCGGCGGCCGGGCCGCGGGCGGCCAGTCCGGCGGGGGTGTCCAGGGCGGCGACCCGGCCGCGGTCGATGACCGCCACGCGGTCGCAGAGCCGCTCGGCCTCCTCCATGAAGTGGGTGACCAGCAGGACCGTCACCCCCGCGGCGCGGATCTGCTCGACCAGTCCCCACGCGGTGCGGCGGGCGTGCGGGTCCAGGCCGGTGGTGAGCTCGTCCAGCACCACCACCCGCGGGTTGCCCACCATCGCCAGCGCCACGGCCAGCCGCTGCTTCTGGCCGCCGGACAGCTTCCCGAAGCGGGACGCGGCCTTGTCCGCCAGGCCCCACTGCTCCAGCAGCTGATCGACGTCGGCCGGATCGGTGTAGAAGGACGCGTACAGCTCCAGCGCCTCGCGGACCCGGATCTTGCCCGGCAGCTGGCTCTCCTGCAACTGCACGCCGAGCACCTGCCGCAGGGCCTCGCGGTCGTGGTGCGGATCCAGGCCCAGGACCCGGATGCGGCCGCTGTCAGGGGTCCGCAGGCCGCTGATGCACTCGACCGTGGTGGTCTTCCCGGCGCCGTTCGGTCCCAGGATCCCGAAGATCTCCCCGGCGCCGACTTCGAAGGAGACGTCGGCGACCGCGGTCGTGCCGTGGTAGCTCTTGCTGAGGTGGCTTACTTCGATCGCTGGCATGCCTCAAGCGTCGCGTCCGGACCCCGGTACGCGGATCGACCGGCGGGCTCGTCCGCCGCGCCGATGCGGTGGAGGCGCCGCATCCACCGATCGGTGGACGGCCTCAGGCCGCGTGGTAGATGTTCTGCGTGTCGACCAGGCCGCGCCGCACCAGGTCCTCGACCGCGTCGGCGGTGCGGTCCACGTGGTAGTCCAGGTCCTTCTTCTCCACCGAGGAGAAGTCCTTCAGCACGAAGTCCGCGGGGTCCTGGCGGCCCGGGGGCCGGCCCACGCCGAACCGCACCCGGTGGTAGTCCTTGGTGCCCAGCGCCGAGGTGATGGACCGCAAGCCGTTGTGCCCGTTGTCGCCGCCGCCCAGCTTCAGCCGGAGCACGCCGTAGTCGACGTCGAGTTCGTCGTGCACGACGATGATCTGCGCGGGCTCGATCTTGTAGAAGTCCCGCAAGGCCTTCACCGGACCGCCGGAGAGGTTCATGAACGTCTTCGGCTTCGCCAGCACCACGCGCGGCCCGCCGATCCCCAGGCGGCCCTCCACGACGTCGGCGCGGGCCTTGTGGGACTTGAACTTCCCGCCGACGCGGGAGGCCAGCAGGTCCACGACCATGAACCCGACGTTGTGCCGGTTGCCGGCGTAGCCCGGGCCCGGATTGCCGAGGCCCGCGACCAGCCAGAGCTGGTCGCGGGCCTCGGAGGTGGTCATGCAGACCAGGATAGCCGCTCGGAGGTGTTACTCCGCCGACTCCTCGCCCTGGCCGCCCTCGGCACCCTCGCCCTCGGCGGCCTCCTCGCCCTCGGCGCCCTCGGCCGCCTCCTCGGCGACCTCGGCCCGGGTCACGACGACCTGCAGGACCAGCTGGTCCCCGTCGGTCACGAGCTCGACGCCCTGGGGCAGCTCGACGTCGCGGGCGAAGAGCTGGAAGCCCTCCTCCTTGCGGTCCACGTCCACCTCGAAGCCGGTCGGGATGTGCGTGGCCTCGGTCAGCACCGAGAGGTTGTTCAGCGACTGGTCCAGGACCGCGCCGCCGACGACCTCGCCGGTGACCGTGATCGGGACGTCGACGGTGACCTTCTCGCCCCGGCGGACCAGCAGCAGGTCCACGTGCTCCAGGGTGCGCTTGACCGGGTCCTTCTGGACCTGCTTGGGCAGGGTCAGCTCGGTCTTGCCGTCTCCGAAGTCCAGGTTCAGCAGGACGTTCGGGGTCCGCAGCGCGATCATCAGGTCGTGGCCCGGCAGGGTCACGTGGCGCACGGACTCGCCGTGGCCGTAGATGACGGCGGGGACCTTGCCGGCGGCCCGGGCGCGGCGGGCGAAGCCCTTGCCGAACTCGGTACGCGTCTCGGCGTTTATGCGGACTTCGGACATTCTCGTTCTCCTTGTTTCGTCGATAACGGCACCGGGATGTCCACCCCGACGCCCTCGCCGGACAAAGGTCCAGCTTATCCCGCGCAGCACAGTGCTCCCGACCATCGGTCGGGAGCACCGGTGGAACGCGGAGCCCTGTGCTCGGTACTCGCTACTCGCTATTCGCCGGGCTTACGGCTTGTGGTCGTCGAACATCGAGGTGACCGAGCCGTCCTCGAACACCTCGCGGATGGCCCGCGCCAGCATCGGCGCGATCGACAGCACGGTCATCTTGTCGAACCGCTTCTCCTCCGGGATCGGCAGCGTGTTGGTGAAGATCACCTCGCTGATCCGGGAGTTCTTCAGGCGGTCGGTCGCCGGGTCGGACAGCACCGCGTGGGTCGCGGCGATGATGACCTCGGCGGCGCCGTTCTCGAACAGCGCCTCGGCGGCCGCGCAGATGGTGCCGGCGGTGTCGACCATGTCGTCCACCAGCACGCAGACCCGGCCCTTCACCTCGCCGACGATCTCGTGCACGGACACCGTGTTCGGGATGTTCGGGTCGCGGCGCTTGTGCACGATCGCCAGCGGCGTGTTCAGCCGGTCGGTCCAGCGGTCGGCGGTGCGCACCCGGCCGGCGTCCGGGGAGACGACGGTCAGCTTCGAGGTGTCGTACTTGCCCCGGATGTAGTCCACCAGCAGCGGCAGCGCGAACAGGTGGTCCACCGGGCCGTCGAAGTAGCCCTGGATCTGGTCGGTGTGCAGGTCCACCGCCATCAGCCGGTCGGCGCCGGCGGTGGCGAAGAAGTCGGCCATCAGCCGCGCCGAGATCGGCTCGCGGCCCTTGTGCTTCTTGTCCTGCCGGGCGTAGCCGTAGAACGGGGTGATGACGGTGATGCGCTTGGCGGAGGCGCGCTTGAGCGCGTCCACCATGATCATCTGCTCCATGATGGAGTGGTTGATCGGCGCGGAGTGGCACTGGATCACGAAGGCGTCGCTGCCGCGCACCGACTCCTCGAACCGGGTGTAGATCTCCCCGTTCGCGAAATCATGAGCCTTGGTGGGAGCGATCTCTACCCCCAGCTCGTCGGCGACTTCCTGGGCCAGCTCGGGGTAGGCGCGGCCGGTGAAAAGCATGAGCTTCTTCTCACCGGTGGTCTTGAGGCCGGTCACGGTGGGTTCTCCTAGGAGACGAGGGGCCGTAGCAATCTCATACTGTCAGATGCCACCGGCTGTTCAGACCGCATCCGGCGACCCGCCAGACTCGCCACCTGTGGCGTTCATCTCACCCTCGGAGCCGGTGGACTGCTCCCGGGCCGCCTCGGCGGCCTGCGCCGCCTGCGCGGCCGGGGAGCCGGGCCGCTTGCGCTCCACGTACCCGGCGATGTTGCGCTGCCGGCCGCGCGCCACCGCGAGCTCGCCGGGGCCGACCGGCATGTTCACCGCCGAGCCGGCCGCGATGTACGCGCCGTCGGCGACCTCGGCCGGCGCGATGAGGGTGCTGTTGGTGCCGACGAAGGCGTGGTCGCCGATGTGCGTCGGGAACTTCTCGTAGCCGTCGTAGTTGGCGGTGATGACGCCGGCGCCGATGTTGCAGTAGGCGCCGATGGTGGCGTCGCCGATGTAGGCCAGGTGCGGGACCTTGGTGCCCTCGCCGATCGTCGACTTCTTCATCTCCACGAAGCCGCCGGCCTTGGACTTGCGGCCGAGCTTGGTGCCGGGGCGCAGGTAGGTGTACGGCCCGACGGTGGCCTGCGGCCCGATCTCGGCGCCGTCGGTGGTGGCGTTGGTGACCCGGGCCCCGGCCCCGACCACGGTGTCCCGCAGCGTGCAGTTCGGGCCGACGTCGGCGCCGGTGGCGATGCTGGTGGTGCCCTCCAGCTGGGTGTTGGGGCGCACGACCGCGTCCGGCTCGAGCGTGACCTGCACGTCGATCCAGGTGCTGGCCGGATCGATGATGGTGACGCCCTCGACCATCCAGCGCCGGGTGATCCGCTGGTTCATCAGCCGCCGCAGATCGGCCAGCTGCGCGCGGTCGTTGGCGGCCAGCACCTCGTGGAAGTCCGCGGCGACCACGGCGCCGACCGGCAGGCCGTCGCCGACGGCGATCGCCATCACGTCGGTGAGCAGCTCCTCGCCCTGCGCGTTGTCCGTGGTCAGCCGGCTCAGCGCGTCGCGCAGCAGCTTGGCGTCGAAGGCGAAGATGCCGGAGTTCACCTCGTGGATGGTGGCCTGCGCCGGGGTGCAGTCCTTCTCCTCGACGATGCCGATGACCCGGCCCTCGGGGGTGCCGTCCGGCTCCCGCAGGATCCGGCCCAGGCCCGTGGGGTCCGGGACCACGGCGGTCAGGTCGGTGACCACGTTGCCGGCCTTCTCGTGCTCGGCGACCAGGTGCCGCAGCGTGGCGCCGGTGACCATGGCGCCGTCGCCCAGCAGCACCAGCACGGTGCCCTGGGCCTCGCCCCCGGCCGCGGCGAGCGCCTCCAGCGCCAGCCGGGTGGCCTGGCCGGTGCCGTTCTGCGGGTCCTGCACGGCCAGCAGCGCCTCCGGCGCGATCCGCTCCACGTGCGGGGCGACCAGGTCGCGGCCCTTGCCGACCACCACGGCCAGCCGCTGCGGCGCCAGCTCCCGGGCGGCGGCGACGACGTGCCCGAGCATGGTGCGTCCGCACAGCTCGTGCAGCATCTTGGGTTTGGCGGACTTCATCCGCTTGCCCTCGCCGGCGGCAAGGATGATGACGGTCGGAGCCTGCGGCTCGGTCATGGGGAAGACTCCTCGACGATGGTGATCGGCTCCCTAGGGAGGGTAGCGACCGCGGTGGTGCGGTGCGAGCAACGGGGCGTGCGGCACACCTCACCCATGGTGCGCGACGCCCGGGCGCCGGACGGCGGATTCAGCGCGGGTTTGCCCGTTGTTCGCCGAGCGACACCCGGCAGGCGACGGTGAGATACGAGCGGATCGGCGCGGCCGGCGTCGATGCGCCGAGCCCTGGTACCGCCCTGGTACCGGCCGGGACGCGGGGCGGACATCAGCGCGAACCGCCGGGCCGGCGACCGCGGACGATCCGGCGGTGCCGAGTTGCTCCGCCACCAGGACTCGAACCTGGACAAGCAGATCCAAAGTCTGCCGGGCTGCCAATTACCCCATGGCGGATCGTCGAGGCCAGTTTCCCACATCCGGGGCGGTGCGCGCTCCGCGGTTTACCCCTCGCCAGGCGTCCACGCGGTGAAGTTCGGGCGCCACACGCCCGACGGTCCTTGTCGCCCGACCTACGGGAGCGTAAGTTGCGGACGGATGCACCTTTCCGCCCCGCTCCCCTGGCAGGGCTCTTCCCCTCAAGGCATGGTCGCGATGACAGCAACATCCGTTCCCCCGGAAACCACCGTCACAGCCGCTCCCGCCCCGGCCCGGGGCACCCTCGGCGGCGAAACGCAGTCCCTCAAAGAACGGGTCGCGCTCAGCTTCTTCATCGGAGTGCCCTTCGTCGCGCTGGTGGCGGCGGTGCCGGTGCTGTGGGGATGGGGACTGACCTGGACCGATCTGATCATCGCCACGGTGATGTACGCGATCAGCGGCCACGGCGTCACGGTCGGCTTCCACCGCCTGTTCACCCACTCCTCCTTCAAGGCCAAGAAGGCGCTGCGGGTGGTGCTGGCGATCGCCGGCTCGCTGGCGATCCAGGGCCCGGTGATCCGCTGGGTCGCCGACCACCGCAAGCACCACCGGTTCAGCGACCACGACGGCGACCCGCACTCCCCGTGGCGCTACGGCGAGACGATCCCGGCCCTGGTGAAGGGCATGTGGCACGCGCACATCGGCTGGCTGTTCAACGTCGAGCAGACCAACCAGCAGCAGTACGCCCCGGACCTGCTCAAGGACCGCGCGATCGTGCGCGTGTCCCGGGCCTTCCCGTGGCTGGTGCTGGCCTCCCTGCTGGTGCCGGCGGCCGTCGGCGGCCTGGTGACCTGGAGCTGGCAGGGCGTGCTGACCGCCTTCTTCTGGGGCTCGCTGGTCCGCGTGGCGCTGCTGCACCACACCACCTGGTCGATCAACTCGATCTGCCACGCGGTCGGCTCCCGCCCGTTCCGCTCCCGGGACCGCTCGGGCAACGTGTGGTGGCTCGCGGTGCTGTCGATGGGGGAGTCGTGGCACAACCTGCACCACTCGGACCCGACGGCGGCCCGGCACGGCGTGCTCCGCGGCCAGATCGACTCCTCGGCCCGGATCATCTGGGTGTTCGAGAAGCTGGGCTGGGTCCGCGACGTCCGCTGGCCGAGCCCGGAACGCATCGCGATGAAGTCGGCGTGAGGCTCCACCCCGCCGTCCGGTCCTGACGACGAGGGGCGGGTCCGGAACCATCGCCCGGCCCGCCCCAGTCGCGTCATGTCGCGAGAAACCTGAGACAATGCCGTGGTGACTTCCCGTAGCCCAGCCCCAGCGTCCCGCACCCGGATGAGCGGCAAGGAACGACGGGAGCAGCTCATCGAGATCGGCCGGGCCCTGTTCGCCGAACGCGGCTTCGACGCCACCTCGGTCGAGGAGATCGCCACCAAGGCCGGCGTCTCCAAGCCGGTGGTCTACGAACACTTCGGCGGCAAGGAAGGCCTCTACGCGGTCGTGGTGGACCGCGAGATGGCCAGACTCCTGTCGATGGTGACCAGCGGCCTGACCGGCGAACACGCCCGCGAACTCCTGGAACAAGCGGCCTTCGCCCTGCTGGACTACATCGAGTCCAGCACCGACGGCTTCCGCATCCTGGTCCGCGACTCCCCGGTCACCACCTCCACGGGCAACTTCGCCTCCCTGATCTCCGACATCGCCAGCCAGGTCGAGGACCTGCTCGGCGTCCACTTCAAACGCCGCGGCTACGACCCGAAGCTGGCCCCCATGTACGCCCAGATGCTGGTCGGCATGGTCGCCCTGACCGGCCAGTGGTGGCTGGACGTCCGCAAGCCCCCGAAGGCCGAAGTGGCCGCCCACCTGGTGAACCTGGCGTGGAACGGCTTGTCGCACCTGGAGGGCCAGCCGCGCCTGATAGTGCAGGAGCTGGCCGACGCGAAGGAGACGCGGACGGCGCGGCGGAAGGCGGAGCGGGTGGAGCGCGCGGAGCGGGCTGTCGCCAAGCGGTGACGGACGACCGCCGTCCTGATCAGCTCGCAGCCGGTACCGCACCGCC
>JABFXP010000521.1 GCA_013361685.1 Catenulispora sp. | reverse complement strand
AGCAGCCGCCAGCCCCGACGCTGCCAGACGGCGCGGCCTACCAGCAGATCACGGGTGTGTTCGAGCACGAACGCCGACCGCTACGCGCCCGTGACCTATGCCTGGCGCTGGACCTGCCCGTGATACCCAAGCACGCACGTCGAAGGTACCCGCGCGAAACTCAAACGCCTGGTCAGCCTGGGTTTCCTCGACGAGTACGAACCCGGATCGTTCGCACGGCCCGGCCCCCACGGGCCAGCGGCCCCCGCCGACCAGCGATCCTGACCAGAAGCCATCGAGCAAAACGGCAGAAGACTCGCTTGTTGTTCTCTCAGGAGGACTCGAGGACTTCCTTGAGGTACCGGTTCCGAATCCGAATGAGCCGCACCATGTAGCGGTGCAACCCGATCCGCTCGACAAGCGCTCCGAGCGGGCCCAACGGCGCCGCGTAGTCGATGACGTCACGCATGACCGTGCCGCCGTTGCCGTCCGGGGCGAAGTGGTGCGCGTGATGCCACCGCTTGAATGGCCCGCGCTCCTGGTCGTCGACGAAGGAGTGCGGCCGGTCGAGCCCGCTCACCCGCGCGGCCAGCCGCCACCTGAGGCCGAAATGCCGGCCTTGGAACGTGACGTGATCGCCCTCGCCGAGGCGCCCGGACCGCACCCCGCCGACCGCGCTCTCACCCGAGCCGGCCATCGATGCGGTGTGCATCTCGACCTCGAGGCACGCGTCGAACACGCGCTCCGGCGACGCGTCGATCTGCGTGATGACTTCGAAGCGCGGCACTGGTCCAGTTTCCCATGCCGTTCTGGGCGGTGCCCGCTCTCTGCCAGCGACCCGGAGCCCAGATCGGGCGCCCTTCATCGCCGCTTCGCCCTTCCACCGCCCCAGCCCAACGCGGCCAGAGCCAGCCACCGGCCGAAACAACCCAATACCGCACGATCCGACTAACCCAAAACGACAGAAGATTCGCTTATTGGCCTCCGAGAACCCGCCGTCGTGCACTGCCGACCACATGCGGACGGCGAACAGCCTGCCGACAACGACAAAGCCGCGCCAACCTCGCCACGCAACATCGACTCGTCTGCTACGACCCCCAAGGCGAAACTCTACGCACCTTCGCTTAAGCCCCCACCTCAGTCACCGCCCCCAACAAAGCGGGCAAAAACCGCCTCTCCAACATCCCCGCCGGCAACACCCCCGGCTCCACATAGCTCTGCGCCAAAGCCCCTTCGCGCATCGCAATCAGCATCCTGACCAACGACTCCAAATCCACCCCCTCCCGCAACCGCAACCCCGCCCGCTCCAACAACTCCCCCAGCAACCGCACCCCCGCCGCCCGCAACCGCGCATCATGCTCAGCAAGCCGCGCAGCCGCACCGGGATCCCGAATCGCCGACAGCGTGAACTCAGTCGTCACCAGATACCACACACGCTCATCGTCATCGATCTCAGCCAGCGCCCCGACAATGCCCTCGATCGTGGTTTCTCCCCCGTCCCCCAAAGCCGCCGCCTGCCGCTCAAACCGCTCCAACACCCGCGCAGCATGCCGATCGAACAACGCGAAGAACAACTCCTCCTTACTCGCGAAATTCGAGTAAAAAGCCCCTCGCGTATACCCCGCCCGCTCACACACATCCTCGATCCGCGTCCCCCCGAACCCGTTCGCCGCGAAAGCCTCCAACGCCGCATCAAGCAGCCGGGCCAACGTCTGCGGGCGCCGCTTCGTCACACCTCTGGGCACGGGCTCTTGACACCTCCTCCGCCCTGGGAAACGATCCAGGCACGTATCCGATACGTGAATGTATCCGATAGCCGAAGGGTGTGCCATGACCTCCACCGAACCCGACGTCCAGCAGGTCGAGCAGGCCGTGGGCAACCCCGCCCAGGACCTCTACTTCCCGGTCCCGCCGACCTTCGACTCCTCCCCCGACTCCATCAAGGCCGAGCGCCAGTACCGCAAGGAGCAGCTCGCAGCCGGCCTCCGCATCTTCGGCAGGTTCGGCTTCTCCGAGGGCGTCACCGGCCACATCACGGTCCGCGACCCCGAGTTCCCCGACACCTTCTGGGTCAACGGCTTCGGACAGTCCTTCAGCCAGGTCAAAGCCTCCGACCTGATCCGCTGCGACCACGAGGGCAACGTCGTGGAGGGCCGCTTCCACGTCAACCGCGCCGCCTTCGTGATCCACGCCGAGGTGCACCGCGCGCGCCCCGACGTGATCGCCGCCGCGCACTCGCACTCCCTGTACGGCAAGGCCTTCGCCACGCTCGGCATCCCGCTGGACCCGATCACCCAGGACGCCTGCGCCTTCTTCGAGGACCACGGCCTCTACGACGGCTACGGCGGCGTGGTCGGCGACGTCGAGGAGGGCAAGCGCATCGCCGCCGCACTGGCCGGCTACAAGGCCGCGATCCTGCAGAACCACGGCCTGATCACAGTCGGCGAGTCGGTCGCCGAGGCGGTGTGGTGGTTCGTGACGATGGAGCGGTCGTGCCAGGCGCAGCTGCTCGCGATGGCCGCCGGGACGCCGAAGCTGATCGACCGCGAGACCGCGCTGATGGTGCGGGAACAGACCGGCGGGCACTTTGCGGGATGGTTCCAGGCGCGACCGCTGTGGGACCAGATCGTGGTGTCGGATCCAGACCTGTTCGACTGACCCCCCTCCCAACAGCCAGCCGCCCAGCACCTCAGCAGCCCCGCAGCTCAGCTGCCCAGAACCTCCTCAACCTCCCCACCACTAGGAAGCGCCGCCTGGGCCCCCACGCGCGTAGTCGCCAAGGCCCCGGCGGCGCACGCACGCCGCAACGCCGCACCCATCCCCTCCCCGCCACCAAGAGCGACAGCCAACGCCGCACAGAACGCATCTCCCGCACCAACCGTATCCACGGCCTCGACCGCGAACGCCTTCTCAGCCCACGTCCCCTCAGCCGTAGCCGCCACCGCTCCACCCGCGCCGAGAGTCAGCACAGCAGCAGGCGGACCAAGCCGCAGCAGCGCATCAGCACTACTAACCGGTCCACCAACCAGCGCAGCAGCCTCCGTCTCGTTGACCACGAGCACATCCACCTCCCCAAGCAGCTCACTGATATCAGCATCCGGAATCGGCGCAGCGTTCAAAACACGCAGACCTTCAGCGCTCCGAGCAGCCGCCACCACAGCATCGAGCGGAACTTCCAGATTCATCAGCAACACGTCCACCACCCCCACAGCAACGTCCCCGGGCGCCAACTCCGCATTAGCACCCGGCGAAAGCGTGATCGTGTTCTCCCCGTCGGCCTGCACAACAATCAGCGCCATCCCCGTCGCCGACGTCGCAACGCCAACCCCACTGACGTCGACACCCTCACCCTCCAGGTTCCGCCGCATCTCCTCCCCGAACGGATCCTCACCAAGCATCCCGATCATCCGCACCCTGGCACCAAGCCGCGCCGCCGCGACCGCCTGATTCCCGCCCTTGCCACCGGGCCCCCGCACCGCCTCCGCCCCGGTCACCGTCTCCCCCGGCGCAGGCAGCCGCTCCACCCGCACCACCAGATCCATGTTCAAACCGCCGATCACGGCGACCACCGGAGCGTTGTCCACGAGCCCATCCTCGACCCACCGCCGCCGCTCAGCCACCCGGGCCAGCCCTCCCCTCCCCAAAAACGACGACGGCCGCCAGACCGAAGTCCGACGACCGCCGCCGAATGGCGAGCCGACACGGGGTGGCATAGCCGGCACTGTCTCAGGACATCAGCGCCGACCGTCCGAGCAACGACCACCCGGTCCTGTCCGCGCGCCGCCGCCCGCTCGCGCCGGCCCGCCGGCCTGTGTGCCGGGTGACCGGCTCGACCCGAACGCTCTCAACGTCCGAACGCTCCGGCCGGCCACCCAGCATTCACTTCACCTCACTTCACTCAACCCCACCCCACCCCACCAACCTCACGGCATCGCCGCCAAATGCGGCGCAACCGTATTCACAAACCCCCACCCATTGCTGGCATCCCAGTTGATCGACCACGTCATCGCACCCCGAATAGCCGGGTAAGCCGTCGACGGCACAAACGAACCACAACTAGTCCGAGCCGCCAGACAATCCAGCGCATTGTTCACCAGGGACGGCGACACGTACCCCCCACCAGCCGCACCCCCAGACGCCGGCAACCCCAGCCCGACCTGATCCGGCCGCAGCCCGCCCTGCAACGCGATGCACGCCAGCGCAGTCATGAAGTTCTCCGTCCCCTCGGAGTACACCCCCTGATCGCACCCGTTCATCGAGCCCGAGTTGTAGTACTGCGTGTTCACAATCGTCAGGATGTCCTTGACGTTCAACGCCAGCTGGAAGTACTGCATCCCGGTCGACTGCATGTCAATCGTCTGCGGCGCCATCGTGATGATCAGCCCGGACCCGGCCTTCGCCGACAACGACCGCAGCGCCTGCGCCATGTACGTAGCGTTGACGCCGTTCTCCAGGTCGATATCGACCCCGTCAAACCCGTAACTCTGCATCAGCCCATAAACGCTGTTAGCAAAGTTCGTCGCCGCAGCAGAACTGGCAACGCTAATCGCACCATTCTGCCCACCGACCGAGATAATCACCTTCTGACCCCGGGAATGCAGAGTGCTGATGTCAGCCTTGAACTGCGCGTCGGTGTACCCCAACGTCGAAGCCAACTGCGAGTCCAGCGTGAACGTGACGCCACCCTGGTTCGCCGGATCAGCATCAGCGAAAGCCACCGCGACCAGGTTGTACCCGGCCGGCGTCGCGGCCAGCTTCAGCGGAGTCGCGCTGTTCACGAAGTCCTGCCAGTACCCGGTCAGCACATGCTTCGGCAGCGCCCCATTTCCACCCCCACCAGTACCCGCCGTCGTAGCACTGACCGCCCCGGACTTCGCCGACTCCCCCGCCGAGTTGGTAGCGGAAACCGCGTAGCTGTACGTAGTCGACGCCGCGAGACCCGTGTCAGTGTACGAAGTCCCCGTCGCGCTCCCGACCTTCGTCCCACCCCGATACACGTTGTACCCGGTCGCCCCGCTCGAAGC
>JABFXP010000335.1 GCA_013361685.1 Catenulispora sp. | reverse complement strand
CGTGCACCAGCAGCGGGAGACCGCCGAGCGCGCGCAGCGCCTTCGGCGCGCCGGGCCCCAGCCGCTCACCCCGGCCGGCCGCCGGGACGATCACCGCGACCCGGCCGGGCGGCGACCCGGCGGCGGATTCCGAAATCATGCTCACGGCCTGGGACTTTAGTGCACAAAAGGCGCCGGCCCCGACGGCGCGGGCCGTCGGGGCCGGAAAACCTGCTCATGCTGAAACTATCGACGTGCTGATGACATTCAGAACAAGCGATAAGGAAGCCGTACGCTTCAGGAAGCGAGGACCTCGTCGAGAATGGCGTCCGCCTTGTCCTCGTTGGTGGCCTCGGCCAAGGCCAGCTCGCTGACCAGGATCTGCCGGGCCTTGGCGAGCATCCGCTTCTCGCCGGCCGACAGGCCGCGGTCGCGGTCCCGGCGCCACAGGTCGCGGACGACCTCGGCGACCTTGATCACGTCACCGGACTGGATCTTCTCGATGTTCGCCTTGTAGCGGCGCGACCAGTTGGTCGGCTCCTCGGTGTGCGGCGCGCGCAGCACGTCGAAGACGCGCTCCAGCCCGCCCTGGTCGACCACGTCGCGCACGCCGACGTACTCGGCCTTCTCAGAGGGCACGCGTACTGTGAGATCACCTTGTGCCACCTTGAGCACGAGGTATTCCTTCGGCTCGCCCTTGATCACGCGGATCTCGATATCCTCGATGAGCGCGGCCCCGTGATGGGGATAGACCACGGTCTCGCCAACCTTGAACGTCATGTGATATGTGCCCCTTCCGTGGCTCTCCAGGATACCACGCTGTACGCCCGTTCTGAAGACCGTTTGCGCAGGTCAGCGTGCCCGTGGGGGCTTGACAAACCACTATGCGGCGTGCTCGCGCAGCTCAATCCCCTTCGGTGGGACATCTCCGATCACCGTTTGCGGGCGTGGCTGATCTTGATTCTCGGTGAGGCTGCGCCTGTCCCTCAAAAACACTGCGACGCCAAGCGTCTCCTTAACGGGCAGTGGTGGGAGGCGGGCGGGAAAAAGGTGGAATCACCGGGGATTGCGGACCCCTGTGCTCTGGGCACAAGCCTCTGCGAAGCGCACAATGGCGCTACAGCTCCCGACGACGCGTGGGGTGGGGTGCAGCAAGGGTGAACAGTCCAGGCCGCGACAACGGCGATCAGTCCTACGGTTCCTTCGGCGAGCCGGACGACGACGGCATCCAGGTCGTCGTCGTGCCCGACGACATATCGGCGCTCGACGCCGAGGTGCGGGCCTACCGGCGGGAGATGGCGCGGGCCAGATCCCGGGCCAGGTGGCGCGCCGCGCTGACCGCGCCGGGGCGCTGGGCCGCCCGGTTCGGGCGCTGGCTCGGACGACTCTGCCGGTACGTGCTGCCCTGGTAGCGGCCTCCCCGTCCCGGCCGGGACGGGGAGATTCATCTGTGCTCCGATCCGGTCCCGCACGGTCTCGGCGCAGTTCAGCGCGCTCTCAGCCCGGTCCGGGCACGGTCTGGGCACGGCGCTGTGCTCGGCGGTGTCCACGCCCGCGGCCCGGCGACGTTGCCAACGTCACGTCCCGCAGGCCGCCCCCGAGGCCGAAGCGGATCTGAGGCCCTTTTACACTGGGCGTCGTCGCCATCGTTGATCGGGTGGTCGGATGGTCGCAGGAAACGGCGACGCCTCCGGCGGCGCCCGCGCGGCGGCGGCCTCGTGAGCCGTAAGGACCGTCTAGGAGCCGTTCCGCCGTGAAGAGCATACGCATCGCCCTCGTCATCGCCGCCTTCGCCGGCACCGCCGCGGTCGCGACCGGCTGCGCCGCCGGCGCGGGCGCCGCCACCTTGCAGGTCCAGCCGAACTTCGCCGCCGGCGCCGCCGGCGACGTTCAGGCGCTGAACGTGGTCGTGGTCGTCGACCCGGCCACCGGCGCCGCCCAGCTGACCGGCACCGTCGTCAACAACGGCGACCAGGCCGCGACCCTGACCGGGGTCAGCCTGAACGGGAAGGCGGTCACGCTCAGCGGCTCGGCCGGCCTGTCCGTGGCCCCGCACGCCGCGCTGAACCTGGCCGCGCCTTCGGGCCCGAAGATCGTGCTGGCGAACTCCGGCTCCAAGCCCGGGCACATCTCCCCGGTGTCGCTGACCTTCAGCGGCGGCGCGGCGATCTCGCTGCCCGTCCCGGCCGAGCCGAACACCGGGATCTACCAGCAGTTCCAGCCCTCGACGACGAGCTGAGCCGGCAGCGGCCCACACCGGGGCGTCCGCCCGCGCCGCGGGCGTCCCGGCTCAACCGACCAGGACCGCCAGGACCGCGCCCATGATCAGGAACGGTCCGTAGGTGATCGCCGACCGGCGCGTCATGCGGCCGGTTCCCAGCATGTAGAGCGCGAACAAGGTCGCGGCCGAGGTCCCGGCCAGGACGCCCAGGCCCAGGTCGCTCCAGCCGAGCCAGCCCAGATACAGGCCGAGTACGCCGGCCAGCTTCGCGTCGCCCAGCCCCATGCCCTCCCCGTCCGGGCGGGCCCAGGCCAGCGCCAGGAACAGGCCGCCGGCCAGTGCCGCGCCTATCAGCCCTCTGAGCACCGGCGTCAGGTCGCGCGCCAGATAGCCGGCCGTGCCCAGCCCGGCCAGCCCCAGCGCCGCCAGCGGCGCGGTCAGCTGGTCCGGGAGCCGCCGCACCGCGATGTCGACGAACGTCAGCAGCACACAGCCCAGCGCGAAGACGGTGAAGGCCAGCAGCGCCGGATCGTTGCCCAGCCGGTGGCCGACCGCGAACGTGGCGATCGCCGCCACGATCGCCACCAGCCACACGCGCGGGCCGAGAAGCGTGCGGCAGTATCCACAGCGTCCGGTCCACAAGAAGAAGCGGAACCAGCCGCGCGGCAGATGTTCGCCGCAGCGCCGACAGGTGACGCGCGCCGGGGTCCCGGCGTCCACCGACAACTGATACACGCCCCGGGCCAGAGCCGGGCCGCACAAGGCCCCGACCAGCGCCGTCGCCACGCCGACGTCCATGGTCCCTCCTGTTCGGCCTCACGTGCGGCCGCCGTCGTCCCGCATCCGGCGGAGCCGGGCGCGGACCAGGGATGAGGCCTGAGTTCCAGGCCTGTCAGGGCGGACCTTATCCCGTGCTTGCCAGGACCGTAGACTTCCGAACCATGCGTATGACGTTGACGGTGGTGGATCCGGTCCAGGGTGCTTGGATGGACGCGCTGCTGGACGCGGACGGGGAGTCTACGATTCCGCAGGTCGCGGACCAGCTGGGCCGGATGGTGGGGACCACGGGGCCGAACCCCGGCTCGCCCCCTTTGTTGTTCGTGGACGGCAACCTCATAGACCAGCGGCACTCGCTGGCCTCCTCCCCGTTGCGGGAGGGCTCGGTGGTGTCGCTCCACAATCCCTCGGGCTGTCTGCCCGCCGAGCCGTACGGCACGGTGGAGGTCCGGGTGGCCGGGGGGCCGGACGCGGGGGGCGTGCACCGGATCAACCCCGGGTACGCGGACATCGGCCGCTCGCGCCGCAACCGCGTGAAGATCGACGACCCGGGCATCCCCGACTTCGCCTTGCGGGTCAGCCTGGACGTGCACGGGATGATACGCGTGGCCCCCTACGAGGGCGTCCAGGCGATGCTGGAGAAGCAGCCGCTGGTCAGTGAGGCCGAGTGGAAGCCGGGCATGCAGCTGGTGATCGGCACCTCGATCATCGAAGTGGGCTACTACACGCCGCCGGACGCCGCCCTCACCCCCTCGGAGGACGGCGCGTTCCTGGACTACAACCGGCCGCCGCGGATCCTGCCGCCGGAGCGGCAGACCAAGTTCCGGCTGCCGAACCCGGTCAGCGACGAGCACAAGCGGCCGTTCCCGATCGTGATGCTGGTGGCGCCGCTGTTCATGGCGATCGTCATGGCCGTGTCCATGCACCAGCCGCGGTATCTGCTGATGGCCGCGATGTCGCCGGTGATGATGCTGGGCAACTTCTGGCAGGAGAAGAAGTCCGGGAAGAAGACCCGCGCGCAGCAGATCGCCGACTACGAGGCGAAGAAGGCGCGGATCGAGCAGGACGCCCGCGACGCCCTGGCCCTGGAGCGCAACGCCCGGCGCCAGGAGTGCCCGGACCCGGCGACCCTGCTGGACATCGGCATCGGCCCGCGCCAGCGGCTGTGGGAGCGCCGCCGCCGCGACGCCGACCACCTGCTGCTCCGGGTCGGCACCCTGGACCAGGACTCCGAGGTCATGCTCGACGACCCCGAGCAGGACGATCACCGGCGTCAGGTCGCGTGGACCGTGCCGGACGCCCCGGTGAAGATCCCGCTCAAGGAGCGCGGCGTCATCGGCATCGCCGGCCCGGCCGGCACCCCGCGGGCCCTGACCCGCTGGCTGGTGGCCCAGACCGCGGCCCTGTCCAGCCCGGACGACGTGCAGTTCGTGCTGCTCACCGACTCGCACGCGCAGCAGGACTGGGAGTGGATGCGCTGGCTGCCGCACATGCGGCCGAACGGCGGCCAGAACGCCACGGTGCTGATCGGCACCGACGCCGAGACGGTGGCGCAGCGCATCGCCGAGCTGTCGCAGCAGCTGTCGCTGCGGATCAAGGAGCTGCAGGTCGCCGGCAGCGGCGGCCAGGTGGCTTTCAAGGACCCGGACATCGTGGTGATCCTGGACGGCTCGCGGCGCCTGCGCTCGATGCCCGGCGTGATCCAGATCCTGCAGCAGGGTCCGGTGGTCGGCATCCACGCCGTCTGCCTCGACGCCGAGGACCGCTTCCTGCCCGGCGAGTGCCAGGCGATCGTCGTGGTCGAGCCGGAGGGCCTGCGGGTCCAGCAGGTCGGCTCGGACATGTTGCGCGGGGTCCGGCCGGACGCGGTGTCGCCGGTGTGGTGCCAGCGCCTGGTGCGCGGCCTGGCCGCGGTGCGCGACGTCTCCGGCAACGAGGAGGCCGTCGGCATTCCGGCTTCGAGTCGGTTGTTGGATGTGTTGGGGTTGGAGCCGCCGACGGGGCAGGCGGTGGCTGCTCGGTGGGCGATGGG
>JABFXP010000420.1 GCA_013361685.1 Catenulispora sp. | reverse complement strand
GCCGAACACGTGATCTGTGCCGAACAGCGCAACGGCGCCGGACACACCGGCCACACCAGCTCTGCCGGCGACGCCGGGCACGCCGACCAGATCCGGATCATCATGCTGACCACGTTCGATCTGGACGAGTACGTCTACACCTCGCTGCGGGCCGGGGCCAGCGGATTCCTTCTGAAGGACACCCTCGCCGCCGACCTGCTCTCCGCGATCCGCGTGGTGGCTCGCGGCGACGCGGTCGTCGCGCCGAGCGTAACCCGCCGGCTGCTGGAGCGGTTCGTCGGCACCGGCACCGGTGTCGGCACGGACGCCGACGCCGATACCGCGCCTCTCGCACCGGCGCTCGCGGTCGACTCGCTGACCGAACGGGAACGGGAAGTGCTGGCGTTGGTCGCGCGCGGGTTGTCCAACGTCGAGATCGCAGCGCTCATCTATGTGAGTGAGGGTACTGTCAAAACGCATGTCAGTCGTCTGCTGGCGAAGCTGAACTTGCGCGACCGGGTGCAGGCTGTGGTCTACGCGTACGAGTCGGGCCTGATTCAGGCCGCGGGCGGCACCGCGGTGGTGAAATCGCCGCCGAGGAAGCGGACTTCGGGATCGTCCGGATCCACCGGGTCGTCGACGAACCTGTGACGGAAGACCTCGGGACTGTCCCGGGGTTCGTAGCCCAGGCGGCGGCCGGGTTCGTGGTCGCACCAGGCGGTGGGGTTGGCCGAGGCGCCGTAGACGATCTCGTAGCCGAGGCCGGGAGCCGTGGCCAGGGCGTGGAAGAGACGGACGGCGTCGGCGGGGCTGAGCCAGGTGTCGAGCATGCGGCGGGTGTCGGGTTCGGGGCGGCAGGCACCGATGCGGACGCAGGCCACTTGGAGCGCGTAGCGGTCGTGATAGTAGGAGGCGAGCGCTTCGCCGAAGACTTTTGAGACGCCGTAGAGGGTGTCGGGGCGGGCGCGGTCGCGGGGGCCGATCGGACGGTCGGCGAAGTCCGCACGCTGGTGGTAGCCGACGGCGTGGTTGCTGCTGGCGAACAGCACACGGGGCACTCCGGCGCGGACGGCGGCGTCGAAGACGTACTGGGTGCCTTCGAAGTTGGTGTGCAGGAGGGCTTCGAAGCGGTCCTCGATAGGGATGCCCGCCAGGTGGACGACCACGTCGACGTCGGCCATCGCCGCCTGGATCGCCTTCGGGTCGGTGATGTCGCCGAGGACCCACTCGGTCGGGTCGGGAGCGTGGTGGGAGTCGTTGATGTCGCTGTCGCTGCCGCCGTCGCTGTCCGCGGGCATGACCAGGTCGAAGCCGCGCACCGTCCAGCCCAGCGCGGGCAGGCCGCCGCGAAGCATGGTCCCCACGCCGCCGGCGGCACCGGTGATCAGGACTCTGCCAGGGGTCAGCCGCTGCTGGTTCTCAGTCATGCCGTCCCATTATCGGTTCGACAGCGCGCGCAAGATCCGGAATGCTTGGGCGACGCGCCCCTCGGTGCGCAGGAAACGGATACTTCGTAATCATAACGTCCCTAAGGTAGGGCAGGGCTGGGACACTTCGGTGCTCCGGCCTGGGCCTGAGAGCTTCGGCTCGTGCTCACCGGGTGAAAGTGCCCAGGAGCGGAATCCGTCGCCGACCCGTCCCTTCGGGGACATCTGATCTCGGGGGGCGCGTTTTTCACGCTTCGGCTGATTCTTCGTCGGCCTTGTCTGCGTCGTCTCCCTCGGCCGCGCGTCGGTGCGAGATGCGGGCTTCGATGCCGTCGAGCAGGAACTCCAGACCGGTGCGGAAGTTCTCGTCGGCGCTGAGGTGGGGGCCGTCGCGGACGACCGTGGCCAGCGCGGGGAAGCGCCCGGTTGCGAAGGTCCGCTCCAGGTAGGGCCCGTAGGCGGCCTGGAACTGCTTGAGGTCCAGTCCGCTGGCGCGCTCGGCGCGTCGCTCGGTGATCTCCCGGCGGATCACGCCGACCACGTAGGCACTGACTGCGGCAACCGCGGGCACGACGACGTCCAGGTCGACACCGCCCATGGCGGCCACCACGGCGTCCCCGGTGGCCAGCGTGTTCGGACCGAGCTGGGGCCGCTTGCCGAGCAGGTCGGCGAGCCATTCGTGGCGGGCGGCGGCCTGCCGGGTGCCCTCGGCCAGGGAGCGCAGCACCTGGCGCCAGCCGTCGCCGGAGGGGTGGATCTCGGCGTAGACCGCGTCGACCATCAAGTCGAGCAGCTCTTCCTTGGTCTCGATGTAGCCGTACAGCCGCATCGGGCCGGCGTCCAGCGCCGCGGCGACCTTGCGGAGCGACACCGCGTCCAGGCCGTCCGCGTCGGCCAGCCCGATCGCGGCCCGGACGATCCGCTCCCGGCTCAGCGGGACCGGCACCGGCCGGTCCGGCGGCTCCGGCCGCTCCCACACCACCATGCGGCCGACCATATCGCGCCCGGGTGCTACGGTGAGCACATCCAATACACTGTATCGAGCAATACGATGCATCGGAGGCAGTCATGACCATCGCGATCGTCGGAGCCGGCCTCGGCGGCCTGACCCTGGCCCGGGTCCTGCACGTGAACGGCGTCGAGGCCGTCGTGTACGAACGGGAGCCCGCGCGCGACGCCCGCGGGCAGGGCGGCATGCTCGACATCCACTCCGGCCAGCGGGCCCTGCGCGAAGCCGGTCTGCTTGAGCAGTTCTTCACGATCGCCCGCGGCGAGGGCCAGGACATGCGCCTGCTCCAGCCGGACGGCACCCTGCTGCTCCAGGAGGACACCCCGGACGACGCCCCGCTCCTGCGGCCCGAGGTCGACCGCGCCGATCTGCGCAGCCTGCTGCTGGATTCCCTGCCCGAAGGCACAGTGCGCTGGGGCCACGCGTTCCAGTCCGCCGCCGACGGCCTGCTGCACTTCACCGACGGCCGCACCGCACGCTACGACCTGCTGGTCGGCGCGGACGGCGCCCAGTCCCGCGTCCGCAAGCTGCTCACCCCCGCCCGCCCGGCACCCATCGGCAAGAACGTCGTGGAGATCGGCATCCCCGACATCGACCGCACCCACCCCGACCTCGCGGCGATGGTCGGACGCGGCACCTACTGGGTGGTCGGCGACGGGATCTCCCTGGCGGCACAGCGCAACGGCGACGGCCGGGTCCGCATCGGCGTGAGCTTCTACAACACACCCGAGAACTGGCTCGCCACCAGCGGGATCCCCTTCCACGACCCGGCCGCCGCCCGGGCCCGGCTGATCGACCTGCTCCCCGGCTGGCACCCCCGGATCACGGCACTGATCGAGGCCTGCGACGACCAGGTCATGCCCCGCTCGATCACCATCCTCCCGATCGGCCTCACCTGGCCGTCGAACCCGACCGTCACCCTGCTCGGCGACGCCGCACACCTGATGCCGCCGACCGGGCAGGGCGCCAACATGGCACTACTCGACGGCGCCGTACTCGGCCGGGCACTGGCCGCGCACCCGGGCGACTTCGCCACCGCCGTCAAGGAATACGAGCGCGAGATGTTCGAACGCACCAGCGCGGCCGCCCGGAGGTCCGCGGATATGCATGAGATGCAGAGGTCGCCGGACGCCGCACAGAAGCTGCTCGCCTTCTTCACGACGCCCGCGACTCCGGCCCCGTAGACGCGAGCACCGGCAACGAACTCGCCGACGCGTTGCCGGATCCACAGCGCCGGGATGCATCCTGTCGTGCGGTTCTCTGAACTGCCGCCATCGGTAAGGTTCGCGGGTGACTTCGAACGAGCGTTGGCTCATAGCCGGCCTTGGCAACCCCGGCCCTTGGTTCGCCGGGACCCGACACAACGTGGGTTTCTCCGTCGTCGAGCATCTCGCCGGGCGCGCGGGGGTACGGTTCAGATTGCGTGGACCGCGCTGCCGTCTGGCAGAGATCGGGGTGGCCGACCGGTCCGTGCTGTTGGCGAAGCCGCTGTGGACGATCAACCAGTCGGGGCCGCCGGTCGCCGGATTGATGCGCTCCCACGCCGTGCCGGAGACCAGGCTGCTCGTGGTTCAAGACGATCTGGACTTCCCGTTCGGTGTCGTCCGCCTCAAGCGGGCCGGTGGGCCCGGTGGCCACAACGGCGTGCGGTCGGTGTCCGATGCCGTCGGCACCCGTGACTACCTTCGGCTGCGCGTCGGCGTCGGCCGGCCCGCCAAGGGGCAGAAGATGGGCCGGTTCGTTCTCGGCCAGTTCACCCCGGCGGAAGCCGAGCAGTTCCCCGAACTGCTGGACCGGTGCGTCACCGCCGTCGACAACCTCATCGAACACGGTCTGGACAAAGCGCAGACCGCACTGCACACCCTCTGACAACCCCGTCCAGGCCGAGGGCTCGGCCAGTTCGCAACGCTCATCGGAATCAGGACTCTGTAATGTCAGCGTCACCCGGCCTAAACCTGCTCCCAACTGTTCAGCACGTGCCCACGTACACACCCACGGTCCGCAACGCCTCGGCGATCTTTCGCAGTTGCTCACCACCACTTTGCACACGGGTTTCTCACGCGCGTTCCACATAGTCGACATCGCCTTGCCCGCACCCAGCTCACGTGTCATGATCGCTAATTTGTGATCACAGACTCCACGGCCACGTCCGCGCACACCGGCGGACCGACCGGCACCGACGGCGGCGGGCACCACAGCGGCCCGGGCGGACGGGGCGGGCGCGCCGGCGCGGCGCTGATGCTCGGCGCGCTCGGCGTCGTGTTCGGCGACATCGGCACGAGCCCGCTCTACGCGATGCAGACCATCTTCACCAGTGACGGCGGGCAGGTCGGCACGGCGCAGGACGCGGTCTACGGTGTGGTGTCGCTGGTGTTCTGGGCCATCACGCTGATCGTCTCGATCAAGTACGTGACCTTCATCCTGCGCGCCGACAACCACGGCGAGGGCGGGATCATGGCCCTGACCGCGCTGATCCAGAAGCTGAACTTCCGGTCGGTGAAGAGCAAGCTGCTGCTGGTCGCGCTCGGCATCCTCGGCGCGTCGCTGTTCTACGGCGACGGCATGATCACCCCGGCGATCTCGGTGTTGTCGGCCGTGGAGGGACTGAAGGTCTCGGCGCCGGGTCTGGGCGACTACATCGTGCCGTTGACCGTCGTTATCGTGATCGGCTTGTTCGCCATCCAGAAGTTCGGCACCGCGCTGGTCGGCGGGCTGTTCGGGCCGGTGATGACGGTGTGGTTCCTGATCCTCGCCGTGACCGGCGGCGCCGAGGTCGCCGCGCACCCGGGCATCCTCAAGGGCCTGTCCCCCACCTACGGCGCGCAGTTCCTGGTGCACCACGGCGTCGTCGGGTTCATCGCCCTGGCCTCGGTGGTGCTGGCCGTGACCGGCGCCGAGGCGCTGTACGCGGACATGGGCCACTTCGGCCGCAAGCCGATCCACCGCGCGTGGTTCTTCCTGGTCTTCCCCGCGCTGACGCTGAACTACCTGGGGCAGGGCTCGCTCATTCTGCGCCGCCCCGAGACCGTCTCCAACCCGTTCTTCCTGATGATGCCGGGCTGGGCGCAGCTGCCGATGGTGATATTGGCGACGGTGGCCACCGTCATCGCCTCGCAGGCCGTCATATCCGGCGCGTTCAGCGTCACCCGGCAGGCCATGCAGCTCGGCTTCCTGCCGCACCTGACCATCCGGCACACCTCCGAGCACGAGATCGGCCAGGTCTACGTCCCGGCCGTGAACTGGTTCCTGTGCTGCGCGGTCACCGTCCTGGTCATCGGCTTCGAGTCCTCCGCCTCCCTGGCCTCGGCCTACGGCGTCGCCGTGACCGCCACCTTCATCCTGAACACGATCCTGTTCCTGGCGGTGGCGCGGGTGTTGAAGGGCGCCGCCAAGTGGAAGATCGCCGTGGGCGCGGTGGTGTTCCTCACCGTGGAGACCGCGTTCTTCTCCGCCAACCTCACCAAGGTCGTCCACGGCGGGTGGCTGCCGCTGCTGGTCGCCGGCGTGGTGTTCACGGTGCTGAGCACCTGGCGGCGCGGGCGCGAGATCGTCACGCCGAACCGCACCGAGCTGGAGGGCCCGCTGCGCGCGTTCGTCGACGAGGTCAACGTCATGCAGCCGCCGGTGCACCGGGTCGACGGCGTCGCGGTGTTCCTCAACGCCAACATCGAGACCACTCCCCTGGCCCTGCGCGCCAACGTCGAGCACAACCACACGCTGCACAAGACGGTGGTCATCCTCTCCCTCGTCGTCGCGCGGGTGCCGCACATCCCCGAGGCGAAGCGCCTGGTGTTCGACGACCTGGGGCACCACGACGACGGCATCATCCACGTCACCGCGAACCTGGGCTTCCAGGACGAGCCCGACGTGCCGCGCATCATGCGCCAGGCCGCCGCGCACCCGGACGCCGGCGAGCTGGCCGGCATCGACCCGGACACCGTGTCGTACTTCCTGTCCCGCATCGCGATCGTCCGCACCGACGCCAAGGGCATGCAAGCCTGGCGCAAGCGGCTGTTCCTCGCCGTCGCGCACAACGCCGCCAGCCCCGTCGACTACTTCCGGCTGCCGGCCGACCGCAGCGTGATCATGGGTGCGCACGTGCCGGTCTGACCTCCGGCACGTCCGCCCGGACGGACGTCCGTATCGGTCGGCCGCGTATCTCGCCCAGGGATACGCGGCCGATCCATGCCCTGATTCACCCCACGCCGAACACCGCGCGCGCCACAGCGCCTCCACCGTACGTAAGACAACGTAGGCCCGGAGAACTCATCAGTAGTCGCTCGGCGGAAACCTTGACGCAACTTCTCAGCCCAGTGATAGTGAGGGCGTCGCAGTAGTCGCAGAACTAGCGCACCCCACACCCAATCCACACAAAACACCACGGCTACCTGCGGCGCATCGATGTTACCGGTAACATCTCCCACTGCAAAGGAGTCAGCCACCCATGCTCCTCACCTCCCACCTGCGCCGCGCCAGGCGAAAACTGCTGGCCGCAGCCACCATCCTGGGCCTGACGGCGGGCGTCTCGCTCGTCGCCTCCGCCCAGTCGCGGGCGGCCGTCACAGACCCCTGCGACATCTACGCGTCCGGCAACACCCCCTGCGTGGCGGCCCACAGCACCACCCGCGCCCTGTACGGGTCGTACTCCGGCAGCCTGTACCAAGTGCGGCGCGCCTCGGACAGCGCCACGGCCAACATCGGCGTGCTGTCCGCCGGCGGGTATGCCAACGCCGCCGCCCAGGACAGCTTCTGCGCCGGTACGAGCTGCGTCATCACGGTCATCTACGACCAGTCCGGCCACGGCAACAACCTCACCCAGGCTCCGGCCGGCGGGGCCGCCGGGGGCCCGGACAACCTGGCCAACGCCATCGCCGCGCCGACGGTGCTGAACGGCCACGCCGCGTACGGGGTCTTCGTGGCGCCCGGCACCGGGTACCGGAACGACCACACCAGCGGCATCGCGACCGGCGACCAGGCCGAGGGTGAGTACGCGGTCTTCGACGGCACCCATGTCAACGGCGGCTGCTGCTTCGACTACGGCAACGCCGAGACGAGCAACAACGACACCGGCAACGGCCACATGGAAGCGATCTACTTCGGCACCAGCAAGACCTGGGGCTACGGCACCGGCACCGGTCCGTGGATCATGGCCGACCTGGAGAACGGCCTGTTCTCCGGGGTGAACGCAGGCTACAACGCCAACGATCCGACGATCAACCACCGGTTCACCACCGCCGTCGTCAAGGGCGGCCCGAACCAGTGGTCGATCCGCGGCGGCGACGCGCAATCGGGGTCGCTCTCGACGTTCTACAACGGGACCCGGCCCAACGTCTCGGGCTACAACCCCATGCACAAGGAAGGCGCGATCATCCTGGGCATCGGCGGTGACAACAGCAAGGGCTCGGCCGGCACCTTCTATGAAGGCGTCATGACCTCCGGCTACCCCTCGGACGCCACCGAGAACTCCGTCCAGGCCAACATCGTCGCGGCCGGCTACACCACCTCCTCGAACACCGGCGGCCTCACCCCGGGCTCGCGCATCTCCCTACGAGCTACCACCTCTTGCTGCACCACCGACTACATCCGCCACGACGACGCGGACACCAAGGCCGTCATCAGTTCGATATCTTCCGGCAGCTCGGCCACCGACAAGGCCGACGCCACCTGGATCGTCCGCGCGGGTCTGGCCAACAGCTCCTGCGTGTCCTTCGAGTCGGCCAACGACTCCGGTCAATTCCTGCGCCACTACAACTTCGAGCTCTACATCGCTTCCAACGATGGAACGAGCCTGTTCGCCCAGGACGCCACATTCTGCCCGCAACCCGGCAACAGCGGCCAAGGCACCTCGTTCCAATCCGTCAACTATCCGACCAAATACCTGCGCCACTACGCCTACACCGTCTACATCGCCAGTGACGGCGGCTCCAACGCCTGGGACAGCACCAACCTCTGGAGCGACGACACCAGCTGGGCCGTGAGCCCGCCCTGGGCGTAGTCCCGCGGCGCCCACCGGCGCACCGGGTGAAGATCAACTGCTTCAGGGTATTGACGCCTGCGATGTTAGCGCTAACAATCGTGCCAGCACGCAGGCGTCAGCCATTGCTCACCGCGGGGAAACACGACGCCGGACCCGAGAATCGGACCCGAGTGCCGTGCGCACCCCGCCTCGCATCACAGCGCACAGCCGAACAGCAATCGCACCACCCGGCCCCGCCCCCGGTGCACCCGGCACGTTCACCGGTCCGGCGGGGCCAGATCCGTACACACAACTGTTAGCGCTCACAATCACCGCACTCCCCAGCGCTCGTTCGCGAAGCACCTCGGACCAAGGAGTAAGCACCATGATCGCTAGACGGGACCTCTTCCGCGGCACCGCCGGCATGCTGGCCGCCTCCGCGCTCGTCCCCGCCCTCGACGCCTGCGCCAAGAGCTCGCCGAAGGCCTCCTCCCCCGGCGCCTCCGGCTCCGGCGGCGGCGGCAAGGCCATCACCCTCGGCTTCTCCCAGGTCGGCTCGGAGTCGGGCTGGCGCACCGCCAACACCCAGTCCATCAAGGACGCGGCCGGCAAGGCGGGCATCACGCTGAACTTCTCCGACGCGCAGCAGAAGCAGGAGAACCAGATAGCCGCGATCCGGAACTTCATCGCCCAGAAGGTCGACGTGATCTCCTTCTCGCCGGTGGTCACCTCCGGCTGGGACGCGGTCCTCACCGAGGCCAAGAACGCCAAGATCCCGGTCATCCTCACCGACCGCCAGGTCGACTCCGACCAGTCCCTGTACGTCTGCCTCGTCGGCTCCGACTTCGAGGCCGAGGGCGAGCGCGCCGCCCACCTGATGGAGAAGGTGCTCGCCGGAGCCTCCGGCCCGATCACCATGGCGCAGCTGGAGGGCACCAGCGGCTCGGCCCCGGCCACCCAGCGCGCGGCCGGCTTCAAGAAGGTCATGGACGCCTCCGACCCCAGCTGGAAGATCGTCATCAGCCAGGACGGCAACTTCACCCGGGACGGCGGCAAGCAGGTCATGGCCGCCTTCCTGCAGTCCCACCCGGACATCAACGCGCTGTTCGCGCACAACGACGACATGGCGATCGGCGCGATCCAGTCCATCGTGGCGGCCGGCAAGAAGCCCGGCACCGACATCAAGATCGTCTCCGTCGACGGCGTCCACGACGGCTTCGTGGCCATGAGCCAGGGCCAGATCAACGCGATCGCCGAGTGCAACCCGCTGCTCGGCCCGCAGCTGATGGACACCGTCAAGGCCGTGCTCGCCGGGCAGACGGTCGACCGGTGGATCAAGACCAAGGAGAGCGACTTCACCGCCGACCAGGCGGCGGCCGCTCTGCCCTCGCGGCAGTACTGAGACCGGCGGACGGATCGCCGGCCTACCGCCCCAGCCGGCGACCGTGTCCGTACCCGTACGCGGCCCGAGGTTCTCCCACAACCGTCTTTCGTGCCAGCGTCCCCCACCCGAGCGGAGCCACCATGACCCTGCCAAGCCCCGTGCTCGAGATGTCGGGCATCACCAAACAGTTCACCGCGGTCCGCGCCCTGGACGGCGTCGACTTCCGGCTGCTTCCCGGCGAGATCCACGCCCTGCTGGGGGAGAACGGAGCCGGCAAGTCGACGCTGATCAAAGTGGCGACCGGCGTCTATGAGAACGACGAGGGGACGATCCGGCTCGGCGGAGTGCCGGTCCGCTTCCCCTCGCCGTCGGCGGCCCAGTCCGCCGGGATCTCGACGGTCTACCAGGAGGTGAATCTGTGCCCGAACCTGTCGGTCGCGGAGAACATCCTGATCGGCCGGGAGCCCACCCGCGGCGGGCGGATCCGCTGGAAGGAGCTGTCCCGCCAGGCCGCCGAGCTGGTCGCGGACCTGGGGCTGGACGTGGACGTCGACGCGCCGCTGGACGCCTATCCGCTGGCGGTGCAGCAGCTGGTGGCGATCGTGCGGGCGGTGGCGGTGCAGGCCAAGGTCCTGATCCTGGACGAGCCGACGTCCAGCCTGGACCGGCAGGAGGTGGCGCGGCTGTTCGACCTGATGCGGCGGCTGCGCGGGCAGGGGGTGGCGATCTGCTTCGTCACCCACTTCCTGGACCAGATCTACGAGGTCTGCGACCGCATGACGGTGCTGCGCGGCGGCCGGGTGGTGGGCGAGCACCTGGTCTCCGAGCTGGACCAGGAGGGCCTGGTCCGGCTGATGGTCGGCCGGGAGCTGGCCACCTTGGACCAGCTGGCCGACCACATCCTCACCGGGCCCCAGCCCGGCTCGCAGGAGACACCGCTGCTCCAGGCCCAGGGCACCGGGCGGCGCGGCGGGATCGAACCGTTCGACCTGGCGGTGCGCTCCGGTGAGGTGGTGGGGCTGGCCGGGCTGCTGGGCTCGGGCCGCACCGAGCTCGCGCGCCTGCTGTTCGGCGCCGACCAGGCCGACTCCGGCACCGTGACCGTCGACGGCAAGGTGGCCGCCCTGCGGTCCCCGGCCGACGCCATCGACCGCGGCATCGCCTTCTGTTCCGAGGACCGCAAGGCCGAGGGGCTGATCCCGGCGCTGACCGTGCGGGAGAACATCATCTTGGCCATGCAGGCCGCGCGCGGCTGGATGCGCCCGGTCTCGGCCCGGCAGCGGGACGAGCTGGTGTCGCAGTACATCGCCAAGCTCGACATCCGGCCCGCCGACCCCGACGTCCCGGCCGGCTCGCTGTCCGGCGGCAACCAGCAGAAGCTGCTGCTGGCCCGCTGGCTGATCACCCAGCCGCGGCTGCTGATCCTGGACGAGCCGACCCGCGGCATCGACGTCGGGGCCAAGGCCGAGATCCAGAAGCTGGTGGTGTCGCTGTCCGACGACGGCATGGCGATGGTGTTCATCTCCGCCGAGCTCGAAGAGGTGCTGCGCCTGAGCCACACCGTCGGCGTCCTGCGCGACCGCCGGCTGGTGGCCACCTGGCCGAACGGCCCGGAGCTCGGCACCGACCAGATCCTGTCCACCATCGCAAGCGGGGTGCACGACCAGTGACGAACCCTCTCACCTCACCTCGGCTGCGGCGCGCCGCGGCCCACCGCCTGTTCTGGCCGGCGGTCATCCTCGTCGGCCTGATGCTCGTCAACCTGCCCTCGACGCCGGACTACTTCAGCGTCGGCGTCCGCCACGGCCACCTGTACGGCAGCCTCATCAACATCCTGATCTTCACGGCGCCGCAGATCCTGGTCGGCCTGGGCCTGACCCTGGTCATCGCCACCTCCGGCATCGACCTGTCGGTGGGCGCGGTGGTGGCCATCGCCGGCACCGCGGCCTGCTGGTGGGTGGTCCGCGCTTCGGACCAGAACGCGGCCTCCACCGCGCTCACCGCCGCCGCCATCGGCCTGGCGGCCGGGCTGGCCTGCGGCGCCTGGAACGGCTTCTTCGTCGCCCGCATGGGCGTGCAGCCGATCGTGGCGACCCTGACCCTGATGGTCGCCGGCCGCGGCGTGGCCCAGCTCATCGGCAACGGCCAGATCATCACCGTCAACAGCTCCTCCTACGCGCTGATCGGCGGCTGGTGGGGCCCGCTGCCCTCGGGCATCCTGATCGCGGCGGCGGTGGTCCTGCTGACCATCACGCTCACCCGGCGCACCGCGCTGGGCATGCTGATCGAGGCCGTCGGCGGCAACGCCGAGGCCGCCCGCCTGGCCGGCGTGCGCGCCACCCGCATCAAGATGACGGTCTACATCTTCTGCGGCCTGTGCGCCGCGATGGCCGGTCTGCTGCTCACCTCGAACACCTCCAGCGCCGACGCCAACAACTCAGGCCTTTGGTATGAGCTCTACGGCATCCTCGCCGTGGTGCTCGGCGGCACCCCGCTCACCGGCGGCCGCTTCCACATCGGCGGCACCGTGCTGGGCGCCCTGGTCATCGGCACGCTGAACAACACCCTGTTCGCCCTCGGCGTCCCGAGCCAGAGCAACCTGGTCTTCGAAGGCGCGGTCGTCATCGTCGTGTGCCTGCTCGCCTCACCGAAGTTCCGGGTCAAGGTCCTGAATCTGCGTCCGCGCCGCTCCGCACTGCCGGCATCCACCGCTGGAACGGAGGCCTCCTGATGACCACGCCGGTGCTCGATACTCCCGACACCCCGCCGGCCCAGGACGCCGTCCGCGGCCGGCGGTTCGCGGCCCTGCTCGGGTCGAAGCGGCTGCCGGTGTATGTGACGGCGGCGTTGTTCGCCGCGATGTACCTCGGAGGCCTGTCGCGCTACCAGAACCTGAACTTCGGCTCCGGGCAGGTCGTCGCCAACTTGTTCGTCGACAACTGCTACCTGCTGGTGGCGGCGGTCGGGGCGACGTTCGTCATCCTGTCCGGCGGCATCGACCTGTCGATCGGGTCGATGATCGGCTTCACCACGATGCTGACCGCGTTCCTGGTGCAGAAGGAACACTGGCCGGTGCTGCTGGTGGCCCCGCTGGCGCTGGCGATCGGCGCGGCGGGCGGGGCGTTGATGGGCTACGTGATCCACGAGTTCGAGATCCAGCCGTTCATCGTCACCCTGGCCGGACTGTTCCTGTTCCGCGGACTGTGCGAAATGGTGAGCAAGGAGTCCATCCAGATCACCGACCACACCGTCACCCGGCTCGCCCTGTTCCACATCCCGCTGCCCGGCGACACGTTCCTGTCGATCGGCGCGGTGTTGTCGCTGGTGGTGCTGGCCGTGGCTGTATACGTGCTGCACCACACCCGCTTCGGCCGGCGCGTCTACGCCCTGGGCGGCAACGAGAACTCGGCGCTGCTGATGGGCGTGCCGGTCGGCCGCACGAAGATCGCCGTCTACGCGGTGAGCGGTTTCTGCTCGGCGTTCGCCGGCCTGCTGTTCACGCTCTACATCCAGTCCGGCGACCCGCTGCACGCCCTGGGCCTGGAACTCGACGCGATCGCCGCGGTGGTCATCGGCGGCACGCTGCTCACCGGCGGCTCGGGCTACGTCCTGGGCACCCTGCTCGGCGTCCTGGTCCTCGGCCTGATCAAGACCCTGATCAGCTTCGAGGCCACACTGAGCTCGTGGTGGACGAAGATCGCCACCGGCGCGCTGCTGCTGGCGTTCATCCTGCTGCAGCGGCTGCTGGCGCGGCGGCGATGACGAGAGGGTGGACGGACGGGCTGAGCGGCTGACCGGCGTCAGCGGATGCCGAGTCTGCGCAGGAAACGCAGGCCCTTGACCGTCTTGTCCACCTGCTTGGTCCAGTCCGTGTCCGGCGGGTTGCTGAGCACCTGCTTCTTCAGGACGGCGACGTTCTGGACGTCGGTGTACTTCAGCATGCCCGCATCGCCGTGGCGGCTTCCCACGCCCGAGGCCTTGAAGCCGCCCGACGTGCTCTTCTTCGACGCGTACGAGGCCGCCAGGCCGTCGTTGATGTTGATGTTGCCGGCCTGGATCCGGCGGCCGACGGCTTCGGCGGCCTTGCGGTCCCGGCCCCACACGCTCGCGTTCAGGCCGTACTCGGTGTCGTTGGCCATCCGCACCGCCTCGTCGACGGTCGCGTAGGGGTAGATCGACGTCACCGGGCCGAAGGTCTCGGCCCGGGCCAGCAGCATGTCCGGGGTGACGTCGGTGAGCACGGTCGGCTCGAAGAAGGCCGGGCCGAGGTCGGGGCGCGCCTTGCCGCCGGTCAGCACGGTCGCGCCCTTGGCCACGGCGTCGTCGACGTGTGCCTGCACCCGCTCCCGCTGGGCGGCCGAGACCAGGGAGCCCATGTCGGGCGCGAAGTCGTAGGCGGCGCCGACCTTGATGGCCTGCACGGCTTCGACGAAGCGCTTGGTGAACTCGTCTTCACGGCGCTGCGAGACGTAGATCCGCTCGATGTGCATGCAGGCCTGGCCGGTGTTGAGGAAGGTGGCCATGACCGTGCCGGCGATCACCTCGTCCAGGTCGGCGTCGTCGAGGACGATCAGCGGGTTCTTGCCGCCGAGTTCGAGCGTGCAGCCGACCAGGTGCTGCCCGGCCTGGGCGCCGATCACCCGCCCGGTCGCCGTGGAGCCGGTGAACATGACGTAGTCGGCTTCGGCCACGATGGTCGCGCCGATATCAGGGCCCTCACCGCAGACGATCTGCACCAGGCCCTCGGGCAGCCCGGCCTGGTAGAGCAGGCCGACACCGTAGGCGACGTTCAACGTCGACTTGTTGTCCGGCTTGAGCACCACGCCGTTGCCCGCGATCAGCGCCGGCATCGCGTCGGAGAGGCTGGTCGCGAACGGGAAGTTCCACGGCGAGATCAGGCCGACGACCCCTTTGGGGATCCGCACCTCCGTGGACGTGGAGACGATCGGCACCACGCCGCCGTGCTTCCGCTCCTTGAGGATCCGGGGCGCGGCCTTGATGTAGTGGCTGGTCACCATCAGCACGTCGCAGGTCTCTTCGAAGGCCATGCGGCGCGCCTTGCCGGTCTCCACCTGCATCAGGTCGGCGATGATCAGGCCGTGGCCGAGCAGCAGCTCGTGGAACCGCTTCATCACCGCGATGCGCCGCTTGAGCGGCCACGACGCCCAGACCGCCTGCGCCGCGCGCGCGGCCGCGTAGGCGGTCTGGACGTCGACCGGATCGGACTGCGGCAGGTCGGCGACCGTCTCGCCGGTGTACACCTCGGTCACCGCATGGGAGCGGCCGCTGGTGGACACCACCATGCCGGTGAGCTTCGCGAGCAGTTCGGAGGTGACCGAGGACGGCAGGCTCATGGCGGAACTGTAACGCGTTCTAGTTGAGGTGTCTGTATCCGCGAGCGGGAAAAACGCGCGGCCGCGCCCATCCGGCGCGGCCCCGATCGGCGCGCCGCTGCTCAGTACCTCAGCGTCCTGCTTTCCGGAAGATCGAACAGCCGTTTGCGCGACGACATCTCGCGGGCATCCAGCTATTATCAGAGATCGAACACTCACGGACAGTGAATCGGGGAGGCACCATGAGTGATCGCCGCAGCCTTCGTCGCGATACGTGGATCGCGGCTGCGACGGCTCTCGTGCTCGGCGTCGGATCCGGCGTGGGCTTGGCGTTGACGACCACCGCGAGCGGGGTCGTCGACCGCGGACCGCAGCCCGACCGGATGCCGTTCTTCTTGGCGGTGTCGAACCTTTCGACGCAACCGGTCGCGCATTACGCGGGCGCTGCGTTCAACGGTCTGACGAAGTGGGACCTGAAGTCGACCAACGGCGGGGAGACGCTGGGCACCGTCACCGTCGGCGGTGAGAAGGTCGATGTCCTGATAGTCGGCGGCAAGACCTACGAGAAGGTGCCGCCGGATCTGCTGAAGGATCTGCCCGCCGGGACGCCACAGCAGGCGCTGTCCGGCAAGTGGCTCACCGGCAGCGACACGCTCGCGGCGATGCTGCCCAAAGGCCTGGGCTCGCCGGCGGATCTGGCCGCCGGGTTGTATCCGGACCTGGGCAAGGCCACGGACTACCCGCTGACCGGCACCCCGGCGACCGACAACATCGACGGCGCCAGCGCGTTCAAGGTGACGACCGCACAGGGCGTGCTGTACGTCTCGGCGAACGCCCCGTACCGGGTGCTGCGCCTGGCGCCGGTGAGCGGGTCCACCAGTCCGAGCCCCGGCGCGCCGTCCGGATCGCCCTCGCACGTCGCCGCCGCCGGCTGGTCGACGTTGTCGCAAAGCGCTGACTCCGGCTTCGGCCAGACCGACTTCCCCGCGATGGCGCCGGACGACACGAAGAAGGCGTTCTCCGACCTGGTCGACCAGACGAAGTCGTTGAAGGACGCGGTCAACGTCGGCATCAAGTTCGACTTCAACCAGACCGGCAACCTGGACTGCTCGGAGAGTTCCTGCACGGTCAACGAGAACGTGACCACCTCGACCACCAGCGCAGCGAACGCGCAGCTGAGCGGCACCGTCGACACCGAGATGGCGGCCACGCTGACGGTCAACGGCCAGGGCGCCGGGGGCTGCAACGCCGGGAAGCAGCTGCCGGTGAACGGCAGCGGGACGATCACCTGCCAGGACGGCGCGGTGGCGCCGGTCGTCCAGAGCATCAAGGCGGAGAAGCAGCGCGAGGCCGACGCGGAGGCCCAGGCGTCGGGGCACGACGTCTCGATCCCGTACAACCTCGACTTCGAGGCGAGCATCGAGCTGACGGCCAAGGCGAACGTCCAGGCCGAGGTCGACAAGATGGTCGGCGACGAGCAGGGCGAGCAGAACGCCGCGCAGCAGAACCCGCCGGACACCGACTGCGCGCTCAACAGTTTCGTCGCCGGTACCAGGGTGCTGATGGCCGACGGCACGTCGGTGCCGATCGAGAAGGTGGCCGTCGCCGACGTGGTGGACACCGCCGCCCCGGGCGCGGCGAGCCCCGGCCGCCAGGACGTCACCGCGATCCACGTCACCGACGACGACCGCGATTTCGCCGACGTCACGATGACCACCCCCGGCGGCCCCGAACACATCACCTCCACGGCGCGGCACCTCTACTACGACGCCACCACCTCGGCCTGGACCGGCGCCGCCGACCTGCGCCCCGGCGACCGGCTCCAGTCCGCCGACGGACGACCCGTGACCGTCGCCTCGGTCCGCACGTTCCACGGGGCGGCCCGCACCTACAACCTGACGGTCGACACCGTCCACACGTTCTTCATACTGGCCGGCGGCAGCGCGGTACTGGTCCACAACTGCGGTTCCCAGATCTTCGGCCATTCGACGAAGTGCAAGTGCTCCGAGGGCGGGAAGCCGCGGATCGTCCGGAACCCGAACGGCCGCCGGGGCAACGCGGCGACCACCGCACAGCTCAACGACATCCGCGACGAGATGCTGAAGGCCAACCGGGACTGGCAGCACATCGGCGGCGGCACCGACGCCAAGACCGGCGCCACGCTGCCCGAGACCACCATCCGCGGGCCGAACGGCCAGATCCGCCACCCCGACCTCACCTTCCGGCTGCCCGACGGCTCCGAGTTCTACGTCAACACCGTCGACACCCTCGCCGACGGGGTGACCATGGACGCGCGCGAAATGGAGGCGGCGATAGAGATCTACATGTGGGGGACGGGACCGATCATGATAGTGCCGAAACCATAACCGGCGCTTATGACGGGTGTGTGGGTGTGCACTGACGCCTTCGGCCAACGATCCCGCGACAGGATCAGGCTCCGCCCTCGCGTGCCCAACC
>JABFXP010000795.1 GCA_013361685.1 Catenulispora sp. | reverse complement strand
CGGGGTGGGGGCTCAGGGCGCAGATTCGTTTCACGGGTTCGTGGGTCGGCGGGTTCGCGGGTCGGCGGGTTCGGCGGGTGCGCGGGTCGGCGGGTTCGCGGGTCGGCGGGTTCGCGGGTTCGCGGGTTCGTCGGGTCGTTCGTCTAGTCGCTCGTTCGTTCGTTTCATTCGCTTGGTTTCCGTCTGTTCGTTCGTTTCGCGAGGGAGGCACCAGATGCGCGCGGTCGGTGTGAAGGAATACGGGGCCACCCCCGAAGTGCTCGACGTCCCCAAACCCACTCCCGGGCCCGGCCAGCTGCTGGTCCGCGTCGCGGCGGCCGGTATCAACCCGGTGGACTCCTTCATCGCGGCCGGGATGTACGGCAAACCGCCGCTGCCGCTGGTGATGGGCGTGGACTTCGCCGGCCACGTCGAGTCCCTGGGCCCGGGCACGTCCCGCTACACGGTCGGCGACGCGGTCTTCGGCCGCGCCGCCGGCACCTACGCCGAATACGTGGTCGTCGACGAAACCGGCCCGATCGCCCCAGCCCCCGACGCGATCGAACTGAAGACCTCCGCCGCCCTCCCCACAGCCGCCGGCACCGCCCTGGCCATCCTGGACCGAGCCGAAGTCCGCGGCGGCGAAAGCCTGCTACTCCTCGGCGCGGCAGGCGGCGTCGGCACCTTCCTGACCCAACTGGCCTCCGCCCGCGACGCCCGCGTCGTAGCGGTCACCCGCGGCGACGAAAGCATCCGCATGGGCCTCCTCGGCGCCGCGGTGACCATCGACGCCACCAGGGAAAGCATCCCCGACCGCATCCGCCGCGACGAGTACCCGGAAGGGGTGGACGTCCTGGTGGACCTGGTCTCCACCGACCCCCAGACCTTCACCGCGAACAAGCAACTGGTCCACGACGGCGGCGTGGCAGTCAGCACCCGCGGCGCAACCACCGAACACGGCACAGTCCAATCGGGCGTCGAGGAGATCGCCTTCATCCTGCAACCCACCGCCGACCTCCTGGCCACCCTCGCCAAGGAGGTCGACGCGGGCAGACTGAAGGTGTTCATCGACGAGGAAGTGCCGCTGGAGCAGGCGCCGCAGGCGGTGGCGCGGATCCAGGGCGGGGGCGCGCGCGGGAAGACTATTGTAAAGCCCTGATACGCGCGCTGGAGTCATTCGGCGACCGTGGCGACCTTCTCGAGGCGCGGGAAGGTCGCCCGGACCGCGAAGCCGTAGCCCCGCGACGGCGAGCGGCGGCTGCACGTCGGCACTGTCGTGGCCATTCGGCTGCGCCACGAACCCGCATCCCTCGGCGGCGAGCGGCGGCTGCACGCCGAGCGCCGCCGTGGCCAGTCGGCCACACCGCGAAGCCGTGCCCCTCGGAGGCGAGCCGCGGATGCACGTCGAGCGCCGCCGAAGCCGTGTGGCCGCACCGCGAACCCGCGCCCCTCAGCAGCAACCAGCGCCTGCACATCGAGCACCGCCGAAGCCATGTGGCCGCACCGCGAACCCGCGCCCCTCAGCAGCAAACAGCGCCTGCACATCGAGCACCGCCGAAGCCATGTGGCCGCACCGCGAACCCGCGCCCCTCAGCAGCAAACAGCGGCTACACATCAAGAGTCACCGAAGCCACGTGGCCGCGCCACAAACCCGCACCCCTCAGCAGCAAACAGCGGCTACACATCGAGGACCGCCGTGGCCGTGTTGCCACACCGCGAATCCGTGCCCCTCGGCGGCAAACGGCGGTTGCACGTCGAACGCCGCCGTGACCCTGTGGCCGCAAGGCGAACTCGCGCCTCCTGCGATGCGCATTGGCTACGCGTAGCCGACGACCGCCGCGACCGGCGACCGGCGGAACCGTTTTTGAACCGCGGAACATAGGCCGCACCGCGAACATTGCCCCTCAGCGATGCGCGCCAGCAACGCGTAGCCGACAACCACCGCGCTCCCGCTGCGCCCGGCAACCGGCGGGCTCGCCCGTGAGCCGTGAGGCATCAGCCGCGCCGCGAGCACATGCCCTCGGCGGCGAGCGGCGGCTGCACGTCGGGCACCGCTGCGGCCGACCCGAAGCGTGGGCGGGTCGGCCGCACCGCGACCGTCGCTTTCGGCGGTGGCGCGCTACAGGTAGTCGGCGACCGCTGTGACCTTGCCGAAGCGCGGGAATGTCACGCGCACTGCGAATTCGTGTTCCTCGGCGATGAGGGCGGACATGGCGTCGGCGACGAATTCGAGGTCGTAGTCCAGATCGGATGCGACGCGGGCGGTGGATTCGACGCCCATGTTGGTCATCAGGCCGCCGAGGGCGAGGGTGTGGACGCCGAGGTCTTTGAGGCGTGTGTCGAGGTCGGTGGTGGCGAAGGCGCCGATGGTGTTCTTGACCAGGGTCAGGTCGCCGGGCTGGACCAGGTCGTCCGCGAAGCCGCTGCCGGGTGGCTGCTCGGCGACGTTCGGCCGGTCGACGCGGATCTGCACCACCGGGCGGCCGGCGGCGCGGAAGGCCTCGGCCAGGCGGCGGGAGCGGTCGAGGACCTCCTCCCCGGTGTTGGGCGCGATGGGGAGGGCGAGCAGGCGCGGCATCAGGTCGATGAGTACGAGTGCGGTCGTCACGCGCTGAGCCTAGGGGAGCGGGTCGCTGGCGCCTCGACGGGGACTGCTATATCGAGCACGTAATAAGTACCCACTTGCGTTGCCATGGCCTTCACTCTTACGGCCCAATGGTCGTGCTGACGTTGGGTTTCGCCCTCGCGAGTGGGCCTGGTTGAGTGGCTGGTCTCAGCATCCGGTCGCGTTCGTCCGCCACCTGAGCCGGTTGCCGGAACTCGGCGCAGCGGCCACCGCTACTACGGCGACTGCCTGGCATATCGATCCGCCGACCAGGGCGATTGCCCAGGAGCGACCCGCATCTTGGCGAGCGTCCGATCCGCGCGGCGCCTCGGCCCGCGATCTGAGACGATCGCTGACCGAATCTCAGCGTCGGCCCGCTATCGCCGCAACCCGCAGCCGACCCGCGATCTCGAACCGTCCGGCATCGCAATCCGCCGACCGAGGCAGCTCCCGGACCTCGGCAGAGCACCAGATCATCGGCAACCCAATCCTGGCCGGAACGTCGAACCGCCCCGACACCTCGATTCGCCGACCGAGACAGCTCCCGAACCTCGGCAGAGCACCAGATCACCGGCAACCAATCCTGGCCCGAACGTCGAACCGCCCCGACACCTCGATTCGCCGACCGAGACAGCCGCCGAAACCCAGGGCACCACCCCACCCGGCGGCACCTCGACACGTCCTCCAGCCAGACTGCTGAGCCTCGGCGCACCGCCGCCGCGGCGACGGCAGCCCCCATGCTGGCCAGGACTCCGACCCGCCCGACACCGCGATCTGCCGACCAAGCCAGTCACCGAACCCCAGCACCCCCGCCAGCACCTCAACGGGCCATCCGGCCGGACTGCCGAGCCTCAGCGCACCATCGCCACCGCGGCGGCAGCGCTACCCCGGGCAGGACACCGACCCGCACTCTGACTACGACCGGCCGACCGGAACCGTCACCGACCCACCCCGCACCGCTCCTACTGCGGCAATCCACACTCCGGACAGAACTTCGACCCGCTCGGCACCTCGGCCGCGCAACCGCCGCAAGTTGCCGCGGCGTTCTGCTTCGCGCCGCATTCGGGGCAGAACTTCGCGCCGCGGGTTTCGTGACCGCAGGACAGGCACACAAGTTGCTTCTGGGTGGTGACGTCTGTCTCGGCGGCTAGGGTGGCGCCGGCTTCGCGGGCGCGGGTGGTGGCTGCGTCGAGGTGGCCTTGGTGGCGGGCGGCTTCGACTTCGGTGGCGACGTCGGGGGCGCAGGTGGTGCAGAGGCCGCGGTCGGGGGTGAAGCAGCGGGCGCAGACGTAGTAGGTGCAGCGGGCGCAGCGGTGGAAGTGTTCGGCTGCGGCGGTGATTGCTTGTTTGAAGGAGTTGTCGCGGGCTTTGTGCCAGCCGCTTTGGACCAGGCCGTCTACGCCTTCGGCGACGTCCCAGCCTACTGAGGAGGCTGCGCCGTTGGCCATGTTCGCGGCGCGGCGGATCCAGCCGGCGGCTCGGGCTGTTTTGTAGGGTTCGAAGCCGCTGCGCCAGGTGTCGTGGCAGCGTTGGCAGTAGAACTCGAACTCGAAGCCGGCGTCGTTGCCGTATTGGACCGAGTGGTCGTAGTGGTTGTTGCTGAACCACAGTGTGTCGGCCATGCCCGAACCCCCCAAACGAACGTTCTTTGAGGGTTAGCTTAGGGCTCAGCGACGACGCATAGACAACACCTCTGTGGCGGAGAATCCCTCCCCCGGTTGCTTGGTCTCGAAGTAGGCGCTGACTCCCGTTTCCAGTTCCTCGACCGTGAACGTCTCCTGTGCCGCGTCCCAGCGTTCTTCCACCACTGGGCGCTGCATCAGCAGCACCATTCCGCCGTGCACCACGAACAGCTGTCCGTTCACCTTGTCCGCAGCCGGGGAGGCGAGGTAGGCAACTAGTGGGGAAACGTGTTCGACGGCCAGCGGGTCCATGCCGTCGGCGGGGACTTCGAAGCCGGCGAATACGTCCTCTGTCATCTTGGTGCGGGCGCGGGGGCAGATCGCGTTGGCCCGTACGCCGTAGCGCGCGCAGCCGTTGGCGGTGGCGGTGGTCAGTCCGACGATGGCGGCTTTCGCGGCGGCGTAGTTGGCTTGGCCCGCGGCGCCGGCGAGGAAGGCCTCGGAGGAGGTGTTGATGATCCGGCCGTAGACCGGTCCGCCGCTGGTCTTCGACTGGTCGCGCCAGTGGGCGGTGGCGTGGCGGGTCATGGCGAAGTGGCCCTTGGCGTGGACGCGCAGGACGTCGTCCCATTCCTGCTCGGACATGGAGAACACCATGCGGTCGCGCAGGATGCCGGCGTTGTTGACCAGGATGTCCAGGGAGCCGAAGGTGTCGATCGCCAGGCGGGTCAGGGACTCGGCGTAGGTGAAGTCGGAGACGTCGCCGGCGGAGGCGAGGGCCTGGCCGCCGTTCTTGACGATGTCGGCGGCCGTCTGCTCGGCGATGGCGGGGTCGTGGTCGTTGACCACCACGGCGGCGCCTTGGCGGGCCAGCTCGAGTGCTTCCGCGCGGCCGAGACCGCGGCCCGCGCCGGTGACGATGGCGGCGCGGCCCGTGAGGGATGTCGTCATAGCAGATCAGACCTCGATGATCGTCCGGATCGCCGCGCCGGAGCGGAGCAGGTCCAGGGCTTGGTTGATGTCGTCGAGCTTGAGGCGGGCGGTGATCATGCCTTCCAGGTCCAGGCGGCCGGCCCGCCACAGGGCGATCAGCCGGCCGTACTCCTGGCGCGGGTCGGCACCGCCGTAGTAGGAGCCGAGGATCCGCTTGTTGTCGAAGAAGAGCTGGAACATGTTGAAGTTCACCATGTCGTCGTTGCGGCCGGCGCCGACGACGGTGACGGTGCCGCCGCGCCGAGTCAGACCGTAGGCCTGCTGCACCAGTTCCGAGCGGCCGACCACTTCGAAGACGTAGTCGAACCCTGCCTTACCGGTCGCGTCGGTCTTCGCGGCGTCCGCTTCTTCGGGGGTGACGGCCCGCGTGGCGCCGAAGCGCAGTGCGGCCTCGTGCTTGCTGCGTACCGGGTCGATGGCGACGATCTCCGCCGCGCCGGCGATGCGTGCGCCCTGGATCACCGCGATGCCGACGCCGCCGGCTCCGATCACCGCGACCGTGGAGCCCGGCCGGACCTGCGCGGTGTTCAGCACGGCGCCCACTCCGGTGGTGACGCCGCAGCCGATCAGTGCGGCGACTTCGAACGGGACGTCGTCGGGGATCTTCACAGCACACTGCCACGGCACGACCATCTCCTCGGCGAAGGTGCCGCTGCCGGCGAAGCCGTAGACGTCGCTGCCGTCGAGCTTGAAGTGCGGCTGGAACGTCATGCCGAAGAAGATGTTGATGCACAGGTTGCCCTCGCCGCGGCGGCAGTCGGCGCAGTCGCCGCAGGGCGGGTTCCAGCAGACGACGACGTGGTCGCCGACCGCCACCTGGGTCACGCCCTCGCCGACCGCGACGATCTCGCCCGCGCCCTCGTGGCCGGGGACGAAGGGAGCGGGTTGCGGCAGCACTCCGGTCATGGCCGACAGGTCCGAGTGGCACACGCCGGTGGCGCGGATGCGGATCCGCACCTGGCCGGGGCCCGGGTCGTCGACGGTGACGTCGTCGCGGACGGTGAGGGTCTGGCCGCCGGTCTCGAACAAGACTGCTGCGCGCATGATGGGTACGCCCGTCTCTAGCTCTGGTAGGTCAGCACGGTGTTGGCGAGTACGGCGGCGTCGTCGCGGTCCGCCGACGTGGACACGATGTCGACCCGGCCGGCGCCGTCGTCCCACATCTTCACGCGCATGGTCTCACCAGGGAAGAAGACTCCGGCGAAGCGTGTGGAGTACTCCGTCACCCGGGTGACGTCGCCGTCCAGGACGGTGTCGACGACGGCCTTGCAGGTGATGCCGTAGGAGCACAGGCCGTGCAGGATCGGGCGGTCGAAGCCGGCCATGGCGGCGAAGGCGGGGTCGGCGTGCAGCGGGTTCCAGTCTCCGGACAGGCGGTAGATCAGGGCCAGCTGTTCCATGGTCTTGATCTCGACGACGTGGTCCGGCTCGCGGTCCGGCGTGGTGTCGACGGCCGACGGGCCGCGCTCGCCGCCGAAGCCGCCCTCGCCGCGGACGAAGACCTGCGAGTGGTTGGTCCACAGCGGCCCGTCGGCGTCGGCGATCACGCTCTCGGTGCGGATCACCGCGGCCTTGCCCTTGTCCCACACGTCGGTGATGCGGCTGGTGACGGTGGCCTCGCCGGCCGCCGGGATGGGGCGGTGCACGGTGATGGACTGGCCGCCGTGCAGGACGTTGACCAGCTGGATGTCCAGGCCCGGGTTGGCGAACAGGTTGAACTCGAGCGTGCCGCCGGCCACGACCGCGAAGGACGGCAGGACTTTCAGGCCCTGTTCGTAGACGTAGGCCAGCTCGCGGGGATCGGTCGCCGGGACGCCCGCGCCCAGGCCCAGGTGGTAGAGCTGGACGTCCTTGGGGGTCCAGGCCAGTTCGGCGGTGCTCGCCGGGGCGGCCAGGGCCTTGTCGGGGTCGATCGGCATGTGCGGTCCGTTCCTTCGATGGTCACCACTGTCCCCGGCAAATTAGAACACGTTACTGTCGGATGCAATGGTCACCGGGACAACCTGATGGGGAGTCAGATCCGCATGACGGACGCGGCGCAGCGCAACGACATCCGAAGGGCCTGGCTCGACGAGGACACGGCCGGCCTGTCCGCCGCGCGCGCCGCGAAGCACCGGCTGGTGGAGCAGGTGCGGCGGCTGGTGGACGCGGCTTTCCAGCTGGACTGCGGGGATGCCGGGTATGGGGCGGAGGACGGGATCGCCGCGGTTTTCGAGCGGCGGGCGGCGGCGCGGGGAGGCGGGGAAGTCGGGGGCCCGGAGGTCGGCGGCGGAGCGGAGCGTGTGGCCGGGGCCGATGGTGTCGACGCGGCCGGCGGCTCGGCTGGAGCCGACGCCAGCGACACAGCCAGCGCTGTCGCCACGGACCGCGTAACCGCCGATGGTGCGGTCGCCGATGATGGCGACGGCGACGGCAAAGCCAGCCGCGGCAGCGCTGGCGACGTAGCTGGCGCTGGCGAAACCGACTCCGACGCCGCCCGCGCAGCGCACTTCCTAGCCCTGGCCGCCGAAGCCGAAGCCCTCGCGGACCGTGTAAGCGCCCTGCCGCGCATCCCGCGCGCGGACGTCGACGGCGTCGACTCCAGCCGGTCGCGGCGCCATGACGCGCTGCTCGTCGAGCGGTCGACCATCAACGGGCGCGGGAATCCGTTGGCGCCGCCGGTGCGGATGTGGGCGGACGGGGACTTGATCCGTGCCGAGGCGTACTTCACGGCGCCGTACGAAGGACCGCCCGGACGGGTGCACGGCGCGTGGGTGGCCGCGTGCTTCGACGAGGTCCTGGGATGCGCTCAGGGTGCGTCGGGCGCGTTCGGGTTCACCGGCACGCTGACCATCACCCTGCGCCGAGCCACGCCGCTCTATACGAAGATCACGTACGAGGCCGGGTTCTCGCATCGCGAGGGGCGCAAGATCCACGCGTGGGGCCGCTGCTACGCCGACGGGCAGCTCACCGCTGAGGCGACCGGCGTGTTCGTGGTGCCGGTGTTCGGGGGTGTCGGCCACGGGACGAAGTAGCGGACCCACGCGCGGGGAACTCGTGGGGAACCCTGATCAGTCGGCCGAGGCCCGCGATGCCTGCCACTCCGGCTTGACGTTCATCATCTGACCGGTCTTGCCCGGGTCGAGGTCGATCAGGTCGCCGAGGACGTCGTCGATGCGCTTCAGGATCTCGGCGTCCAACGTGACACCGGCGGCTCCGGCGTTGTCGCGGACCTGCTCCGGGCGGGTCGCGCCGATGATCGCGGAGGTGACGCCGGGCTGGTTGAGCGTCCACGCGACGGCCAGTCGGGCCATGCTCAGGCCGGCGTCGTCGGCGATCGGCTTCAGGTCCTGGATGCGCCGGAGCAGTGTCTCGCCGAGGACGCGGGAGACGAAGTGCGGCGCGCGGCCGGTCGCTGCGGCGCGGGAGTCGGCGGGCGCCGGCTGGCCCGGAAGGTACTTGCCGGTGAGCACGCCTTGGGCCAGGGGCTGGAACACGATCTGGCCGATGCCCTCGCGCCGGCACAGCGGCAGGACCTCAGGCTCGATCACCCGCCACAGCATGTTGTACTGCGGCTGGTTCGACACGATGCGGCTGCGCAGTCCCAGCTCGCCGGCCAGCCGCAGCGCCTCGGCGATCTGCTCGGCCCGCCATTCGGAGACCCCCAGGTAGTGCACCTTGCCCGCGCGGACCAGGTCGTCGAACGCGATCAGGGTCTCGGCCAGCGGGGTCTGGTCGTCGAAGCGGTGTGCCTGGTAGAGGTCGACGTAGTCGGTGCCCAGGCGCCGGAGCGAGGCGTGGCAGGACTCGATGATGTGCTTACGGGACAGGCCGCGGTCGTTCCGGCCCGGGCCGGTCGGCAGGCACACCTTCGTCGCGATCTCCAGCGACTCGCGCCGCACGCCTTTGAGCGCGCGCCCCAGCACCTCCTCGGCGGCGCCCTGCGCGTAGACGTCGGCGGTGTCGAAGGTGGTGACGCCGGCGTCCAGCGCCGCGTGCACGCAGGCCACGGCCGTGTCGCGCTCCACGCCCTCGCCGTGGGTGAGCCAGTTGCCGTAGATGATCTCGCTGACGAACATGCCGCTGGTGCCTAGTGTGCGATGTTTCACGCCAGGGACCTTAGCGGGCCCGCGCGCGTAATGCGCGAAAGATTTCCGCGCCCCCTACACGGGGGCGCGGTACGTTGCGTCTCAGCCCGTGGTCGGTTCCGGCAGCGGGCCGGGTCGGCGGATGTCCGGCTCCAGGTAGATCAAGCGGGCTTCGGGCACCGCGGCGCGGATGCGTTCCTCGGCCGAGTCGATCGCCTTGGCGATGTGGTCGGCGGTCTCGTCGTGCTCCACGGCGATCTTCATCGCGACGAGCAGTTCCTCCGGGCCGAGGTACATGGTGCGCAGGTGGATGACGTCGGTGACGGTGTCGCCGTCGACGGCGGCCGCGCGGATGGCGGCGACGTCGTGCTTGCCGGCGCCTTCGCCGACCAGCAGACTCTTCATCTCCACGGCGAGCACCACGGCGATGCAGACCAGCAGGGCGCCGATGCCGAGGGTGCCGATGCCGTCCCAGCGGCCGTTGTCGGTGACCACGGCCATGCCGACGCCGAACAGGGCGAAGCACAGGCCGATCAGGGCGCCGAAGTCCTCAAGGAGCACCACGGGGAGTTCCGGGGTGGTGGCGTGGCGGATGAAGGCGGGCCAGGAGCGGCCTTCGCGCAGGTGGTTGGACTCCTTCACGGCGGTGCGGAAGGACATTCCTTCCATCACGACCGCGAACAGCAGGACGCCGACGGCCCAATACCAGCTCTCGACCTTCTCGGGGTGGTTGACCTTGTGCCAGCCCTCGTAGAGGGCGAACAGGCCACCGAGGCTGAACAGCACCACGGAGACGACGAACGCGTACACGAAGCGTTCGCGTCCGTAGCCGAAGGGGTGCTCCTCGTCCGCCTTCTTCTTGGCCTGCTTCCCCCCGATCAGCAGCAGCACCTGGTTGCCGGAGTCGGCGACCGAGTGCACGCCCTCGGCCAGCATCGAGGCTGAACCGGTGAAGGCGTACGCCACGAACTTCGACACGGCGATCCCCATGTTGGCGCCCAGCGCCGCCACGACCGCCTTGGTACTACCTCCTGCGCTCATGCGCGAGACTCACCTGCTCCTTCAAGATTCCCCGGGCCCGAAAGGAAGCAGCGTAACAACGAACTAACGGTTCCCGGGCGGAGTTCGGCCGTGGAGTTCGAACTCGCGCGTCAGGGCCGCGCGGTCGCGGTCGGTCATCGGCCGGTAGGGTCCGCGGCGTCCCTGGCGCAGGAACACCGGATCGGAGGTGAGCCAGGCTTCGGCGACCAGATCGCGGATCACGATCTTGTTGGTCGCGGTGCGCGGCATGGCGGACACGAGGCGTACGTAGCGGGGCCACCACAGCTCCGGGAACTCCGGACGGGACTCCAGGTACTCCGCGAACGCGACGGGGTCGAACTGCCCGGCGCCCGAGCTGCTTGCGCTGGACTCCGCCGCCACCATCACCTGATCCCCCGCGACCGCGTCCGGCACGCCGTAGGCCGCCGCGGCCACGACGCCCTCCCACTCCTCCACCGCCCGGGCGATCGGCCCGGACGCGAAGTTCTCGCCGCCGACCCGGATCCAGTCCCCCGAGCGGCCGGCGAAGAAGAAGTTGCCCTGCTCGTCCCGGTAGGCGAGGTCCCCGGACCAGAACCGGCCGTCGCGCAGCTTGGCCTCGTCGGCTTCCCGGTGCCGGTAATAGCCTTCGAACGCCCCGGCTCCGGCGAAGTTGACCATCTCCCCCACCTGTCCGACGCCGCACTCCGCGCCGGTCTGGACGTCCACGATCCGCACGTCGCCGACCGGCACTCCCAACGCTCCGGGCGGAGTGGTGGGCAGCCGGTAGAAGGAGATCCCGCCCTCGGTCGAGCCGAAGCCGTCCGTCACGGCGCAGCCGAACCGCTTGGCGAACCGCTCCACGTCGGCCGGCGCCGCCTCGTTGCCGAACACCTGCCGCAGGGGGTTGTCGGCGTCGTCCGGTTGTTCGGGGGTGGCGAGGATGTAGGCGAGCGGCTTGCCGACATAGTTCGCGTACGTGGCTCCGAACCGGCGCACGTCCGGCAGGAACTGCGACGCTGAAAACCGTCGCCGCAGCGCCAGGGTGCCGCCGGTGGCCACCGCCGGGACCCACGCGGCGATCACGGCGTTGCTGTGGAACATCGGCATCGCGCAGTACAGGACGTCGTCGGAAGTCAGACCACGCTGCCGTGCCAACGTCGAACCCTGCGACGCCACTTTGCCCTGGGTGCAGATCACCGCCTTCGGCGCGGACGTCGTCCCGGACGTCAGGATGAGCATGAACGGCCGTTCGGCGGCGTCCTGCGCGATTACCGGGATCTTCGAGGCGGCCGGTCTCGATCCCGGCTTGGCCCGGGGCGGCCACTGGTCTGGGGAGTCCACGTTCACCACCGGGATTCCGCTGTCCCGCAGCATGACCAGGAACGGGGACTCGGTCACGATCAGCGCGCAGTCGGTGTGCCGCGCGTCCCGCACCACTTCCGCCGCGCCGCGCGTCGGGTTCAGGCCGACCAGGGTGAAGCCGCCGAGCGCCGCCGCGCCGAGCAGGAACGAGAACTCGGGGATGTTCTCCATCAGTACCCCGACATGCCGCGGCCGTCCACCGGCCGGTTCAGCCGGTTCAGCCGGTCCGGGCTCCGGCAGCTGCGCGGACAGCCACGCGGCCCGGGCCGCACTGCGCCGGACGTGCTCGTCCCAGGACACGCGGCGCACCACGCCGTCCTGTCCGGTCCAGGTCAGCGCGGTGCCGTGATCGCCGACTCGGGCGGCGAGGAGCTCGGCCACGGAGGTGTTCCAGCGTCCGGTCATGCCGCGCAGGCTAGGGATTGTCGGGTGAGACTTCCAGAGTCATCTTTCCAGGCCGGCAAGGCCCTGAGACGCCCTGAGTAGCTCTGAGATGCCTCCCGCGATGCTGGAAACCGCAGTCGGGGACGGAAGCCGAACAGCTTCCGTCCCCGACTGCGGGGCGTGTCTCAGACCGCGGAGCCTGTCTCAGGCCTTGGCGGCGGCCAGTTCGGGCCGCACCGCCTCGCTGTCCTGCTCCACGATCGGCGTGGACGTCATCGTCATCGCCGGGGCCTTCACCAGGAACGGCACGGCGGCGGCCAGGACGGCCAGCGCCGCGGCGAGGATGAGGCTGTGGTTGTAGGCGTCGATGGTCGGCAGGGTGACGCCGGGGGCGACCGGCTTCACGTCGGCGGTCAGGACGGCGCCGATCACCGCGGTGCCGACCGCGCCGCCGACGGTGCGCAGGACCGCGTTCATGCCGTTGGCGATGCCGGACTGCTCGACCGGGACTGAGGCGTTGATGTAGGCGGGCATCGCCGCGTAGGCCATGCCGACGCCGACGCCGAGCAGGCCGGAGGCGAGGACCACGTCCAGCGGGGAGCCGTGCACGGCCACCAGCAGGGCCAGGGCGGCCGCGGTGGCGGCGCCGCCGAGCACCAGGGGCAGGCGGGGGCCGCGGCGCCGGATCAGCGTCGCGCCGCCCAGGCCGGCGGCGAAGGAGCCGACGGCGGACGGGAACAGCATCCAGCCCGAGGCCAGGACCGAGGCGCCGAAGCCGTAGCCGACGGCCTTCGGGGTCTGCGTGAAGTCCGACATCAGCAGGAACGCGCCGTACATCGCGAAGCCGACCAGGACCGCGGCGGTGTTGGTGACGGCGATGGTGGGCTTGGCCAGCATCGCGATGTCCACCAGCGGGGAGGCGACGCGGCGTTCGACCGCGACCCAGACCGCGAGCGTCACCGCGGCGAGGGCGAACAGGCCCAGGGTGCGGCCGGAGGCCCAGCCCCAGTCGTTGCCCTGGCTCACGGCGATCAGGAACGCCGACAGCCAGCCGGCCAGCAGCAGGGCGCCGGCCGGGTCGGCCTTGCCCTCGGCGGTCACCGGGTCGTGCGGCACCAGCAGCAGCACCAGCGCGAACGCGACGGCGGCCAGCACGGCGCCCATCCAGAACACGGCCTGGTAGTCGAAGTGCTGGACCACCGCGCCGGTGGCGACCAGGCCCAGGCCGGAGCCCACGCCCAGGGAGGCGGATATGAGGGCCACGCCGCCGGTGACCTTCTCCCGCGGCAGCTCGTCGCGGACCACGGCCACGGCCAGCGGCAGGATGGCGCCGCCGGTGCCGGCCAGGACGCGGGCCACCAGCAGCAGCTGGAAGGAGCCGCCGATGCCGCCCAGGATGCCGCCGGCGAGCACGCCGGCGATGGCGATCACCAGCACCGGTTTGCGGCCGCGCAGGTCGCCGATCCGGGCCAGCAGCGGGGTGAACACCGCGGCGGAGAGCAGGTTGGCGGTCATCAGCCAGGTGATGCCGCTGCCTGCGACGTTCAGGTCCTTCTGCAGCGTGGGCAGGATCGGGACCACGGAGGTCTGGACGAGGGAGAACGCCAGAACGGACAACACGAGTGCGGGCAGGACGCCCTTGCCTCGCCGCGCCTGGTCGGACATGCGGTACTCCAATTACTTGCCTTGGTCTACAGTTAATCTCATGAAGTATTTAACCACGACCGGCGGACTGGGCGGACCGGCGGTGTTGAGCCCCTCCCCCCGCCCCGCATACGGTGACTGACGTGAACCTCGCCGAGCGCCCCGCCCGCCTGGACCGCCGCGACCCGCTGACGGCGCAGGTGCTGGAGCTGTTCTGGATGGTGTCGCAGGCGTTCTTCGACAACTACGACGAGGCCGCGGCGCGCCACGACCTGACCCGCATGCAGGCGTTCATGCTGGCCCACCTGCTGTCCGGCCCGAAGCCGATGCGCTCGCTGGCCGAGCATCTGAAGTGTGAGCCGTCGAACATCACGGGGCTGGTGGACCGGATGGAGGCGCGGGGGCTGGTGACGCGCGCGCCGGATCCGGAGGACCGGCGCGTGAAGAACATCACAGCCACGGATCTGGGCCGCGCGTCGTTCGAGGCGGTGTGGTCGGAGCTGACGTTCGCCGCTGAGCCGCTGAGTGCGTTGAGCGTTCAGGAGCGGGAGACGCTGCGGGATCTGCTGCTGCGGGTGGTGCCGGGGGATGTGGCCGGCGGGAGCTGAGGTCGGCTCCTGTTAGTGGTCGACGTCCTCGACCGTGATCGGCTTGGGGACGCCGGTGGCGGCCGAGGTGATGGCGACGCCGAGGACGAGGGCGGTGACGACGGCTTGGACCAGGCCGACCCGCGTGTGCTGGGTGCGGAGCAGCACGAGGGCCACGATGCCGAAGATCACCGCGACGCCGAACAGGACGACCAGGTCTTCGGCGTAGGCCTGGCGGCGCAGGCTCATGGTGGGTTCGCCCATGCGCTGGACTTCGATGACGGTCAGGGCGATCAGGGCGACGATCGCGACGCCGATGTCGGCGAAGAGGACGCGGGCCAGGAGGGGGAGGCTGCGGCCGGTCTGGTCGGTGGTGGGGGGATTGGTCGGGGCGGCCGAAAGCTCAGAAGGCTCAGATGCGGCAGCCGTGTCGGTCGGGTCAGACAGATCCGATCGGGCGTCGAAGCCCGCGGCACCAGACGAGCCGGCCGAAGCACGGGCGGCAGACGCCGAATCGAGCTCCGACCAGCCGTCGGACGCCGCAGCGCCGGACGAGCCGGCCGAGTCGCCGGCCGGATTGACGGCCGCAGACGCCGAATCGAGCTCCGGCCAGCCGTCGGACCCGGCAGCGCCGGACGAGCCAGCCGGGTCGCCGGCCGAAGCATGGGCGGCAGACGCCGAGTCGAACTCCGACCAGCCGTCGTGCCCCGCAGCACCGGACGAGCTTTCCGGGTCCCCGTTCGAGGCGCCGCCACGAGACGCTGACGCCTCACCCGCCGACGCCGCCCCGGCACCGTCGTCGGAAGCCCCGGCGACCTGCGCGACCTGCCCGACCTGCCCGACCTCGACCCGAGACCCCTGCGGCGGCACCGCCCCGAGAGCTTGTTCCTGCGCGCTGGACATCTCAGGGTTCGCCATTAGTCGCCGTTCTTTGTGATCGCCGCGTTCGGGTGTCCGCTTATGCTGGCGCAGGCGACCCCGGATGCGCCACCCCGGCAGCTCCGGTGGTCGGCTGGTTTTGGAAAGTCCTGATTCGCCGCGTCGGCTGCCGGATGATCGATCAGCCGAGGAGGCTGATGAAATGCGCGGCCGTCTTGACCATGTTTTCGCGGGCTTGGGCGAGGTACTTGCGCGGGTCCACGGCGCTGGCCGGTGCGTTCTCCAGGTAGTCGCGGACGGCGCCGGTGAACGCGATGTTGAGCGCGGTGCCGATGTTGACCTTCACCAGGCCTCCTGCCACGGCCCGCCTCAGTTCCCCGTCCGGCACGCCGGAGGAGCCGTGCAGCACCAGCGGCACGCCGACGGCTTCGTGCAGCCGGGCTATGAGGGCGTGGTCGAGGACGGCGCTGCGGTCGGTCATGGCGTGGGAGCTGCCCACCGCCACGGCGAGGGCGTCGACTCCGGTCGCGGTGACGTATGCGCGGGCCTCGTCGGGGTCGGTGCGGGCGCCGGGGGCGTGGGCGGACAGCGGTGGTTCGCCGTCCTTGCCGCCGACCTTGCCGAGTTCGGCCTCGATCCACAGGCCGTGGGCGTGGGCCCAGTCGGCGGCGTCGGCGGTGGCGCGGACGTTGGCGGCGTAGTCCAGGTGCGAGCCGTCGAACATGACCGAGCCGAAGCCGTGGTCGGCGGCCTGGCGCAGCAGGTCCGGGTCCTCGACGTGGTCCAGGTGCAGGGCGACGTCGACGGCGGCGGCCTCGGCGACGGCGGCGGTGGCGCGGGCGATCGGAGTCAGGCGGCCGTGGTGGAACTTCACGGCGTTCTCGGAGATCTGCAGGATGACCGGGGCCTGCGCGGTCTCGGCGGCGGCGGCGATGGCCTCGGCGTGTTCGAGGGTGATGACGTTGAAGGCGGCCAGGGCGCGGTGGTCGGCGCGGGCGGCGGTTATCAGGTCGGCGGTGGGCTTGAGGGGCATGAGGGTCCTTAGCCGGTGATGGGCGGCGTGTCGTTGCGCCGTATGGATGGATTCATGGTGTATGGCATCCCTTCGGCGGTTGACGGCGGAATAGGCTTAACGCGAGGGTGGTGTAGTCCCCCTGGATGGGGAGGGGTGTGAATACGGTGTCAGCTCGCTTTTGAAGCGCTGGTACGCCTCAGCGTCGAACACCCCGGCCCGATCGGTGAGCACAGTGGCGGCCGACAACGCAGCAGCGTCCGCCAGCGCGTCTGGCCACGCCGTCCCGCCGGCGAGACCGACGGCGAGCGCGGCCACGGCAGCGTCACCGGCCCCGGTGGGATTGCCCCCGTCGATACGGGGCGGCCGCGCGGTCCACGAGCCGTCGGCGGTATGCGCGGTGAGCCCGTCCGGGCCGCTGGAAGCCACCACCGCGCGAGCACCCCGCTTCAGCAGCTCCGCGGCGGCCTGCGCCGGATCCGACAAGCCGGTGGCGTCAAGCAGCTCGTCGGCGTTCGGCTTCACGATCGCCGGCCGCGCCCCCAGCCCGGCGAGCAGGGCCGGGCCTTCGGTGTCCAGGATCGTGGGCACGCCGAACCCGTCGGCGACCGCGATCAGCTCGGCGTAAGCGGAGTCGGCGAGGCCGCGCGGCAGCTTGCCGGAGAGCACCAGCACCGAAGACGCGTCCTGAGTCGCCGTCTCCAGCAGTGCGCCGATCGCCGCGCAGATCTCGGCCCACTCGCCGACAGTGAGTTCCGGTCCTGATTCGTTGAAGCCGGTGGCGAGACCGTCGGGAGACTGCGTCTGGACCACCGTGACGGTGCGGCGGGTCGCCCCGCTGATCGGTATCACGTGGTGCGGGACGCTCGCCGTCTCCAGCTCCGTGCGCACCGCCTCGCCGTCGAAGCCGCCGAGCGGCAGCACCGCGACCGTCTCCCGGCCCAGCGCGTGCAGGGTCCGGGTGACGTTCACACCCTTGCCGCCGGCCTGGGCCGTGACCCGCGGCCGGTGCGTCGTCCCCGGGTTCAGGCGCGGGACGGTGTAGGTGATGTCCAGAGCGGGATTGAGCGTGACCGTGACTATCACGGCACCAGATCCCAGGCCAGCAGTCCGGCGCCGAGACAGCCCGCCAGGTCGCCGAGTTCGGCGGTGACCAGCTCCGGGAGCGCGTGGTACGTGGCCTTGGCCCGCAACGCCTCGGCGAGCGGCACCATCAGCGCGTCGCCGGCCTCGGCCAGGCCGCCGCCGATGACGACGCGGCCCGGGTCCAGGATCGCGGCGATCGTGAGGATCGCGTCGGCCAGGACGTCGACCGCCTCGTCCCAGACGCGCCGGGCGGCCTGGTCGCCGGCGGCCAGCTGCGCGGCGACGGCGAGCGCGCCGAGGTTCTCGGTGCCCGCGGCGGCGGC